>NZ_JAEBDZ010000015.1:0-232336 GCF_046548675.1 Amycolatopsis sp. cmx-8-4 | reverse complement strand
TTCGACTTGCATGTGTTAAGCACGCCGCCAGCGTTCGTCCTGAGCCAGGATCAAACTCTCCAACAATGAATAGTTTGATCGAGACTATGTACTCAATCATTCTCAAAGGAACCTCATACGAGGTTAATTATAAGCTCTACTGGCTTAGTTCACTAGCACACTGTTGAGTTCTCAAGCAACACACTCCGGAATCCGCCACCTTGTCAGTGGCTTCACCCTCGGCGATTGTTCCAAGCAATATTCACAAACTTTTGGTCGAGCATGCCTCAGTCTACGAGGTTAATCGTAGTGATTCGGCGGCCGCTCGTGGGCCGACGCTGAACATTACCCGGTCCGATTCGCGGTGTCAACCCGCTCGTCCCGTCCTGGTCTCCGGGGCTTGCGGCCCCGGTGCGACCCGGTGTTCCTGGCGACTTGGAGAACTTTACATGCCCCGAAACCGGTCCCGACAGGGGGGTCACTTAACGGTGTCATCGCAGGTCAGAACGTGTACGCAGGGCTACCGCGGCAACGTCGGCAGATACCGCGGCGGGACCCGGGCCGGCGCGACCCGCTCGAAGTCCGCCGCGAGGGCCAGCATCCGGCCGTCGGACCACCGCGCACCCATGAACGAGATACCCACGGGCAGGGGTCCGGCAAACCCGGCCGGCACGGTGACGTCCGGGTAGCCCGCGACCGCGGCCGGTGTCGAGGACGGGATCACGTCGTCGTCGCCCGTCGCGCAGTCGGTCTTCCACGCCGGCGGGTTGGTCGGCGACGCGATCGCGTCGAGGTGGTACTTCGCCAGCGTCTCGTCCAGCGACCGGCGAGCGAGGTCCGACAGTTCGGCGCGCCCCGCGAGGTAGCCGGGGTCGGTCGGCGGCGGCGCGGCCAGTGCCTGCTCGAACAGCTCCTGGCCGGCGAAGCAGGTCTGCTCCAGCGGATCGGCGCGGTCGTAGGCGATCAGCTCGGCCAGGTTCCGCGGCCCCTGCGAGCGGGTCGCCAGGTAGGCGTCGATGTCGCGGTGGAACTCCGTGAGCAGCGCCGGGAACTCCAGCTCGCCGAGCCGGTCCTGGTACGGCGGGGTCACTTCGACGACCGTCGCACCGGCATTGACCAGGGAGTTCCGGGCGGACGTCATGACCGCGTCGGTCTGCGGGCCGAGTACCGGCAGCCGCCACAGGCCGATCCGGGCGCCGCGCAGGACCCCCGGCCGGAGCAGCTTCGCGTAGTCCGTCGGCTGGGTGCGCGGGTACTGCGCGGTGGCCGGGTCCGCCGGGTCCCGCCCCTGGAGGGCGGACAGCGTGAGCGCGACGTCGACGACGTTGCGGGCGATCGGGCCGGCGGTGTCCTGCTCGGCGGAGATCGGCACCACGCCGGTGCGGCTGACCAGGCCGAGGCTCGGTTTGTGGCCGACCGTCGCCGTCATCCCCGCCGGGCAGACGATCGAGCCGTCGGTCTCGCTGCCGATCGCGACCTGGGCCAGTGACGCGGCGACGCCGGCCGCGGAGCCGGCGGACGACCCGCACGGGTTGTGGTCCAGCACATACGGGTTGTTGGTCTGACCGCCGACGCCCGACCAGCCCGACGTCGGCTTCGCGGCGCGGAAGTTCGCCCACTCGGACAGGTTCGCCTTGCCGAGGATCACCGCGCCCGCGTTCCGCAGCCGGGTGATCAGCGTGGCGTCCTTCGCCGGGTAGCTGCGCAGGGCCCGCGAGCCGGCGGTCGTCCACTGGTCGCGGGTACCGACGTTGTCCTTGACCAGCACCGGGATGCCGTCGAGCGGCCCGCGCAGACGGTGCGCGCGACGGCGGGCGTCACTTTCGCGGGCCTGCCCCAGCGCCGACGGGTTGACCGCGAGGACGGCGTTGACCTTGCCGTCGACCTGGTGGATCCGGTCGAGGTAGAGCCCGGTGAGCCCTGCCGCGCTGAGCCGGCCGGCCGCCATCCGCGCCTGCAGCGCCGGGATGTCGGCCGAGTCGAGGTCGAACCTCGAAGAGGACGCCGACGCGGCGGGCGCGGCGGGGAAGAGCACGAGTGCGGCGGCCAGGATCGCGAGGAACACCGGCCGCCGCCCCATCAGAGCACCGGCAACAGCGTGCGGAGCTCGTACGGGGTGACCGCGCTCCGGTAGTTGTCCCACTCGTGGCGCTTGTTCCGGAGGAAGAAGTCGTAGACGTGCTCGCCGAGGGCTTCCGGCAGGAGCTCGGACTTCTCCATCTCGGCCAGGGCTTCCCCCAGGTTCTGGGGCAACTGCGCGTAACCGGCGGCGCGCCGCTCGGAGTCGCTCAGCTGCCAGATGTTGTCCTCGGCAGGAGGCGGCAGCTCGTACCCCTTCTCGATCCCCTTGAGCCCCGCGGCCAGGATGACCGAGTACGCGAGGTACGGGTTGCACGCGGAGTCCAGGGTACGGACTTCCACCCGTCGGGATGACGCCTTTCCGGGTGAATACATCGGCACCCGGACGAGCGCCGAGCGGTTCGCCCGGCCCCACGAAACGGTCGTCGGCGCCTCGCTCCCGCTGATCAGGCGCTTGTAGGAGTTCACCCACTGGTTCGTGACCGCGGAGATCTCCTTGGCGTGGTGCAGCAGACCGGCGACGAACGCCTTGCCGGTCTCCGACAGCTCGTGCGGGTCCTCGGCGTCGTAGAAGGCGTTGCGATCACCCTCGAAGAGGCTGACGTGGGTGTGCATCCCGGAGCCGGGCTGGTCGGTGAACGGCTTCGGCATGAACGTCGCGCGCACGCCCTGGGTCAGCGCGACCTCCTTGACGACGTAACGGAACGTCATCACGTTGTCGGCCATGGTCAGGGCGTCGGCGTAGCGGAGGTCGATCTCCTGCTGGCCCGGCGCGCCCTCGTGGTGGCTGAACTCGACGGAGATGCCCATCGCCTCGAGGGTCTCGATGGCGTGGCGCCGGAAGTGCGTCGCCGTGGCGTGGCTGGCCTGGTCGAAGTACCCGCCGTTGTCCGCAGGCTCCGGCTCGCTGCCGTCGTCGGGCAGGTTGGCCAGGAGGAAGAACTCGATCTCGGGATGCACGTAGCAGGTGAAGCCCGCTTCGGCCGCCTTCGAGAGCTGACGCCGCAGGACGTGCCGCGGGTCGGCCCACGACGGCGAGCCGTCCGGCATCGCGATGTCGCAGAACATGCGGGCCGAGTAGGGGCTGCCGTCCGGGGTCTCCCAGGGCAGCACCTGGAAGGTGGCCGGGTCCGGCTTGGCGACCATGTCGGATTCGTAGACGCGCGCGAACCCTTCGATGGCCGAGCCGTCGAAGCCGATCCCCTCGGTGAAAGCGCCCTCGAGCTCGGCCGGCGCGACCGCGACGGACTTGAGGAACCCCAGCACATCGGTGAACCAGAGACGGACGAAACGGATGTCGCGCTCCTCGAGCGTGCGGAGCACGAATTCCTGCTGGCGATCCATGGCCGCACCCTAACGACAGCGTGTTAACGGGATGTTTCGCGACGCGCCGAGGGTGACGAAGGTCAGTTCACCGACACCGGAACGGGCTTCTTCGCACGCTTGACGGCCAGCGACGCGACGGACGCGATGATCGCCAGGACAGCGGCCGAATACCAGGCCAGGGTGTAGTTCCCGAGCTGGTCGCGGACCAGGCCCGCGGCCGACGCGGCGAACGCGGCGCCCAGCTGGTGGCAGGCGAAGACCCAGCCGAACACGATCGGGCCGGCCTCGCCGAAAGCGCGGACGCAGAGCGCGACCGTCGGCGGGACCGTGGCCACCCAGTCGAGGCCGTAGAACAGGATGAACGCCCACATGCTCGGCTGCACGGAGTCGGTGAACAGCTGCGGCAGCATGGCCAGCGAGAGCCCGCGCAGGGCGTAGTAGATCCCGAGCAGGATCCGCGGGTCGACGCGGTCGGTGAGCCAGCCGGAGAAGATCGTGCCGACGACGTCGAAGACGCCGACCAGGGCCAGCAGGCCCGCCGCGGTCGTCTGGGGCATGCCGTGGTCGTGGGCGGCCGGGACGAAGTGGGTGCCGACCAGGCCGTTCGTCGTCGCGCCGCAGATCGCGAAGCCGACCGCGAGCAGCCAGAACGTCCGGGTGCGGGCCGCCGTCTTCAGGACGGACAGGGCGCGGCGGGCGGAGCCGCTCTTCGGGGCGGGGCGGGCGACCTCGGCGCCGGCGGGCGCGCCGTAGGCCGTGGTGCCGACGTCGGCGGGGTGGTCGCGGATGAGCAGCAGGACCACCGGGACGACGGCGAGCGCGGCGATGGCGATCACCAGCGACGCCGTGCGCCAGCCGGAGCCGACGGCGAGGTTGGCGATGAGCGGCAGGAAGATCAGCTGGCCGGTGGCGCCCGCCGCGGTCAGCACACCGGTGACGACGCCGCGGCTGCGGACGAACCACCGGGCCGCGACGGTCGCCGCGAAGCTCATCGCCATCGAGCCGGTGCCCGCGCCGATCAGCACGCCCCAGCAGAGGATCAGCTGCCAGCTCGCGGTCATGAACACCGTGCCGGCCGCGCCGAGGGCGATGACGAACAACGCCGTCGCGGAGACCCGGCGGATGCCGAACCGCTCCATCAGCGCGGCCGCGAAGGGCGCGAAGAGGCCGTAGAGCACGAGGTTTACCGAGACGGCCGAGCTGATCGTGGCCGTCGACCAGCCGAACTCCTGGTGCAGCGGGTCGATGAGGACGCCGGGGGCGGACCGGAAGCCGGCGGAGGCGAGCAGCGCGACGAACGCGGCACCGGCGATCAGCCAGGCGCGGTGCAGCTTCGGGGCAGGGCGGGTCTCGACAGTCACCTCAGCAGTGTTGTCGGGCGCGCATCCTGGTGGAAGTGGCCTGAAGGACATCTGCCGCAAGGATCCGGCCACCACTAGGCTTGCGGGATGTCCCGCATCGCCCTGCTGCTCGTGGTCCTGTTGACGGCCGGGTGCACCGGCTCGCCGGACACGCGCGGGCCGTTCCCCGCGGGTGCCGAGCTGGTCCGCGACGCGGCGACGTCGTTCGCGTCGGTGCGGAGCGTGCACTTCGCGGCCGGGGTCAACGGCGTCCTGCCCGGCTTCCCGCTGCGGCAGATCGACGGCGACGCGACCCTCGACGCCGGCGGCGGCGCGACCGGCACAGCCGACGTCCAGGACGGCGAAGGCCACGTCAAGTTCCACTTCACCGTGCGCGACGGCGAGGTGAGCACCGATCCCGACGTCGCGCGCGGCCGGATCCCCGAGACGGACGCCGTGGGCCGCTTCCTCGGGCCGTCCGCCGGGCTCAAGCGGCTGCTCGACGGCGTGACCGACGCGAAGACCGAGGGCAAGGAGAACGTCGACGGCGCCGCGGCCCTGCGGGTCGGCGGCCGGGTGCCCGCGGCCGTCGCGCACTCCGTGTTGCCGCAGGTGAACGCCGAGGTCATCGTCAAGGTGTGGGTCTCGGCCGACGGGCCGCGGCGGTTCGTCCGGCTGTGGGTGCAGGTGCCGCCGGCCGGGGACCACCTCAGCCCGGTGATGTTCGAGCTGTCGCTGACCGGGCAGAACGAGCCCGTCGACCTCGGTTAGCAGCGGGTCGCGGCGGCGGTCCCGTCGATCAGGTACGCGACGCCCGCGCGGTCGACGCACGCGTTGCCGTCGAGGAAGACCGTGTGCTGCACGCCTTCGTAGGTGAGCAGGACGCCGTCGAGGTCCTTCGCGAGGTCGACGCCCTGCTGGTACGGCGTCGCCGGGTCGTGCGTGGTCGAGACGACCAGGGGTTTCGGCAGGCCGACGGCGTGCGGCGCGTGCTCGGCCGACGTCGGCGGGACCGGCCAGGTCGAGCAGATGTCCAGCTCGCTGGTGTCCGGGCTGCCGCCGGCCAGGAACGGCGCGCCGGCCAGCATCCGCTGGTGCGCGCGGTCGATCGCGGCCCGGTCGGTGAGCCGGGCGCGGTCGACGCAGCGGACGGCGAAGTAGGCGTCGATCCCGCCGCCGTAGTGGCCGTCGCGGCCGCGGCCGTAGTAGCCGTCGGCGAAGGCCAGCAGAGCCCGGCCCGTGCCGCCGGCCAGCTCGGTGAGCGCGCCGTTCAGGGCGGGCCAGTCGCCGCGGGCGTAGAGCGCGGCGAACGTGCCGGTGACGGCGTCCTCGAAGGAGAGCTTCCGGGAGCCGGCCGGGACGGGCTTCGTGACCAGCGGCCGCACGAGCCGCTGGAAGGCCTCGGTCGTGTGGGCGGGGTCGCGGCCGAGGGCGCAGTCGCGGCGGGCCGCGCACCACTTGCCGAACTCGGTGAAGGCGTCCTGGAAGCCCGCCATCTGCGTGACCAGGGATTCCGCGATGTCCTGCGCCGGGTCGACGGCGCCGTCGAGCAGCAACGCGCGGACATGGCGCGGGAACGCCTCCGCGTAGGCCGCGCCGATCTGCGTGCCGTAGGAGTAGCCGAGGTAGGTCAGCTTCTCGTCGCCGAGAGCCGCGCGAAGGACGTCGAGGTCGCGGACGACGTCTCGCGTGCCGACGTTCGCGAGGAACGCTTTGCCGTACTTCGTCGCTTCGGCGCACTTCGCGCCGTACGCCGTGGTCTCGGCGAGCTGCTTCTTCACCCCTTCGGGCGACATGTCGCTTTCGACGTCGGACGCGCGGTCGGCGTCCTGCTCGGCGCCGGTGCCGCAGGTGATCCGCGGCTCGCTCGTGCCGACGCCCCGCGGGTCGAAGCCGACCAGATCGAACCGGTCCAGCAGCGGCGCGGCCGCGGGCGACTTCGCCAGGGACGCGGCCATCGACGTCCCCGCGCCGCCGGGTCCGCCCGGGTTGACCACCAGCGAGCCGATCCGCTGCTTCGCGGCCTTGTGCCGCAGCAGCCCCACGGTCACCGTCTCCCCCGCCGGCTTCGCGTAGTCCAGCGGCACGGTCAGGTGCGCGCAGTCCAGCGACGCGTCCGCCGAGCACGACGTCCAAGCGAGCTGCTGCCCGGTGAACTTCCGCAGGTCAGGGGTCTGGGACGGCGGCGGCCCGGGCGCCGGAGCGCTCGTACACGCTGTCAGCACCAGAGCCGCGCCCAGCAGCGCGGCCGCCCTCACTGGCCCTTGCAGCGCGTGCCTTCCGCCGGGAGCGTGCCGTCGACCAGGTAGTCGTTGCCCGCCTGGTCCACGCAAGAAATGCCCTGCAGGAACACCGTGTGCTGGGTGCCCTCGAAGGTGAGCAGCGCGCCCTTCAGGCCCTTCGCGAGGTTGACGCCGGCCTGGTACGGCGTCGCCGGGTCGTTCGTCGTCGAGATGACCAGCGTCTTCGCCAGGCCTTCGACGTTCGGCACGTGCGGCTCCGAGGTGTTCGGGACCGGCCAGAACGCGCATGCGTCGCGGGCCGCGCTCGCCGGGCGGCCGTCGTCGAGGAACGGCGCGACCTGCACGTACTCCTCCTGCGCCTTGAGGATGACGGCCGGGTCGGTGACGCGCGGGTCGTCGACGCAGCGGATCGCGGTGAAGGCGTCCTGGGTGGTGCCGTACTTGCCGCTGGTGTCGCGCTCGTTGTAGATGTCGGCGAGCTTCTCCAGCGTCGCGCCGCGCTGCTGCTTCAGCTCGTTGAGGCCGGTGTTCAGCGCGTCCCAGAGGCTCTCCTGGTAGAGCGCCTGGATGACGCCGGTGGTCGCGTCCTCGTAGGAGAGCTTGCGGCCGTCGCCGACCGGCACCGGGAAGTCGATCAGCGGCCGAACGAGGTCCTGGAACACCTGCACCGCGGCGGCGGGGTCCTGGCCGAGCGCGCAGTCCTGCTGAGCGGTACACGACTTCGCGAACTGCGTGAACGCGCCGCCGAAGCCCTGGCCCTGCGCGACCAGCGACTCGACCGCGTCCTGGTCCGGGTCGACCGCGCCGTCGAGGATCATCGCGCGGACGTTCTTCGGGAACGCCTCGGCGTAGGTCGACCCGATGCGGGTGCCGTAGGAGTAGCCGAGGTAGGTCAGCTTCTCGTCGCCGAGGACCGAGCGCAGGATGTCGAGGTCTTTCACGACGTCGCGGGTGCCGACGTTGGCGAGCAGCCCGGTGCCGTCGTCGCTGCGCTGGGCGCACTTCGCGGCGAAGTCCTTTTCCTGCGCTTCCTGCTTGAGCACGCCCTGCGGCGAGCCGTCGGTCTCGCTGTCGTCGGCGCGGTCGGCGTCGCGCTCGGAGTCGGTGAGGCAGCGGATGATCGGCTGGCTCGCGCCGATCCCCCGCGGGTCGAAGCCGACCAGGTCGAAGCGCTTGGCGAGGTCGGTGTTCGACGCCGGCTTGATCAGCCCGGCGGCGGCGACCATGCCCGAAGCGCCCGGTCCGCCCGGGTTGACCACCAGCGACCCGATCCGCGATCCCCCGTCGGTCGCCTTGTGCCGGAGCAGGCCGAGCGTGATGGTCGTTCCGTCCGGTTTCGCGTAGTCCAGCGGAACCATCAGCCGCGCGCACTGGATGTCTTTCGCCTGGAACGCCGACCTCGCGTCCTCCGACGTCGCGTAAGGTGCGCAGTCGGCCCAGGTCAGGCTCTGACCGTAGAACCGCTCCAGCCCCGCGGGCACCGGCCCGGACGGCGGGTGCGACTCGGTCGTCGGCGACGGCGGCGTGGTCTTGCCGGTGGACGTGCAGGCGGTCAGCGAGGCCGCGAGCAGCGCGGACACCGCGATCGCGGTGATCGCGCGACTACGGGACCTGGCGCTGGGATGTGGGAACACGGTTGGATCGTCCCATCCGGCCGCGGAACTCGAACGCACCACCGCCACGTTGGGTGGGGCAGGCCGGTCGAGCGAGAGAGAACGGGAGACCAGGGGTGGCAGCACTGATCAGCCGGGTGGGCAAACGGCTCCGCCGGATCATCCAGCGTCCGGGCAGCGTCGAGCTGACCCGCTACGAAGCACTGCTGCCCGCAGTCGAGAAGCTCGAACCCGAGCTCGAGAAGCTCTCCGACGAGGAGCTGACCGAGCGGGCCGGGAAGCTTCGCGCGACGCTGAAGGACACCGCGTTCGGCGACAATCACCTGATCGAGGTGTGCGCGCTCGGTCGTGAGGCCGCTCGGCGGGCGCTCGGCGAGCGCGCGTTCGACGTCCAGATCCTCGGCACGATGGGCCTGCTCAGCAAGCACGTCGTGCAGATGGAGACCGGTGAGGGCAAGACGCTCGCCGGGGCGCTGGCCGCGGCCGGGTACGCGCTGCGCGGCAAGCGCGCCCACGTCGTCACGGTCAACGACTACCTGGCGCGACGCGACGCCGAGTGGATGGGCCCGGTCTACGCGCTGCTCGGCGTGTCGGTCGGCTGGGTCGAACCGGCGCACTCCCAGCAGGAGCGCAAGGAGGCCTACGCCAAGGACGTCACGTACGGCGCGGTCGCCGAGATCGGCTTCGACGTCCTGCGCGACCGCCTGGTCTCGAAGGTCGACGACCTGGTCCAGCCGGACCCGGAGGTCGCGATCGTCGACGAGGCGGACTCGGTGCTGGTCGACGAGGCCCGCGTCCCGCTGGTGATGGCCGGCTCGATCGACCACACCGACGCCGACGACGAGGTCGCGAAGGTCGTCCGGCGGCTGCGGCTCAACCTGCACTACGAGACCGACAGCGAAGGCCGCAACGCCTGGCTGACCGACGCCGGTGCCTCGGTGGTCGCGAAGTCACTCGGCCTGGAGGTCGACGACCTCTACGGCGACGCGGCCTCGGACCGGCTCCCCGCGGTGAACGTCGCGCTGCACGCGCACGCGCTGCTCACCCGCGACGTCGACTACCTCGTCCGCGACGGCAAGGTCCAGCTCATCAACGCCGCCCGCGGCCGCGTCGCCGAGCTGCAGCGCTGGCCGGACGGCCTCCAGGCCGCCGTCGAGGCGAAGGAGCAGGTCACCGCGACCGACCGCGGCGAGATCCTGGACTCGATCACCGTCCAGGCCCTGCTGGCGCGCTACCCCGAGGTCGCCGGCATGACCGGTACCGCGGTCGCCGTCGCCGAGCAGCTGCGCGAGTTCTACGAGCTCGAGGTCGCGGTCATCCCGCCGAACACCCCGAACGTCCGCGAAGACCAGGAGGACCGGGTCTTCGCGTCGCCGTCGCAGAAGCTGCGGGCGATCGAGGAGGAGATCCGCACGGTCCACGAGACCGGGCGGCCGATCCTCGTCGGCACGCAGGACGTCGCCGAGTCGGAGGAGCTGGCCGAGAAGCTGGCGAAGGTCGACCTCGAGTGCGTCGTGCTCAACGCGCGCAACGACGCCGAAGAAGCGTCGATCATCGCCGAGGCCGGCAAGAAGGGCGCGGTCACCGTCTCGACCCAGATGGCCGGGCGCGGTACCGACATCCGGCTGGGCGGCACCGACGGCGCGACCCGCGAAGAGGTCGTCGAGCTGGGCGGGCTGCACGTCATCGGCACCGCGCGGTACCCGTCGAGCCGGCTCGACGGGCAGCTGCGCGGCCGCTCCGGCCGCCAGGGCGACCCGGGCAGCGCGATCTTCTTCGCCAGCCTCAACGACGAGCTCGTGCTGTCGAACGCACCGGACGTGCCCGAGGGCATCACCGACGACGAGGAGACCGGCGAGATCACCGACAACGCGGCGCTGCGGCAGCTCAACCACGCCCAGCGCGTCGCCGAGGGCGTCGACCTGGAGATCCACCGCAACACCTGGCGCTACACACGGCTGATCGAACGGCAGCGGCGTGACCTGCTGACCCACCGCGACAAGGTGCTTCGCACCGGGTACGCGGCGGAGCAGCTGGAGAAGGCGCACGCCGAGAAGTTCGGTGAGCTGAAGGAGAAGCTGGGCGACGACCAGGAGAAGGTGGAGCAGCTCAGCCGCGAGGTGCTGCTGTTCCACGTCGACCAGCTCTGGTCGGACCACCTGGCGTACCTGACCGACGTCCGCGAGAGCATCCACCTGCGGGCGCTGGCCCGGGAGACGCCGCTCGACGAGTTCCACCGCGCGGCGATCCCGGAGTTCCACAAGATCATCAACGAGGCGAACTCGCGTGCGGCGAAGACCCTCGAAGAGGCCGAGCTGACCGACGACGGCATCGACCTCGGCGACGCCGGCGTCCGGCGGGCGAACACGACGTGGACCTACCTGGTGCACGACAACCCGTTCGACTCCGACTTCGAGCAGACCATCAAGAAGGTCCGGAGCATGATCAAGCGCAAGTAGCGTGGTTCCGAAT
Source organism: Amycolatopsis sp. cmx-8-4 (assembly GCF_046548675.1). Taxonomy (NCBI): domain Bacteria; kingdom Bacillati; phylum Actinomycetota; class Actinomycetes; order Pseudonocardiales; family Pseudonocardiaceae; genus Amycolatopsis; species Amycolatopsis sp. cmx-8-4. The sequence continues at coordinate 221,284 of NZ_JAEBDZ010000015.1, read as the reverse complement.
GCCCCCCGTCCGGTTCCCGGGCGGGGGTTTTTCGGTTGTCCGGCCGGGGATGATGAACCCATGCAGAAGATCCCGACGCTGTTCCGGCGCGACCCGGACGACCTGCGGCGCGTCACCCGCGAAGTGCACCCCGCGTGTCAGTGGGTGCTCGACGGCGAAGGCGTTCCGACGCGCAAGTACGACGGCACCTGCGTGCGGCTCGACGACGCCGGGACCTGGTGGGCGCGGCGCGAGGTGAAGCCGGGCAAGAGCGCGCCCGCCGGGTTCGCGGCCGTCCAGACCGACCCGGAGACGGGCAAGACCGTCGGCTGGGAGCCGGTCGCGCAGTCGGCGTTCGCGAAGTTCTTCGACGAGCCCGTGAGGGCCTCGTCGGCGAGGTGCCGGGCACCTACGAGCTGTGCGGCCCGAAGGTCAACGGCGATCCGGAGCAGCTCGGCGTCCACCGGCTGGTGCGGCACGCGACCGCGGAGGAGTTCGGCGGTGTGCCGCGCGACTTCGACGGGCTGATGACCTGGCTGCTGGCGCACCCGGAGTTCGAGGGCGTCGTCTGGCATCACCCCGACGGGCGGATGGCCAAGCTCAAGTACCGCGACGCCGCGGCGGTCACGACGGCGTCGTGACCCCGGAGATGCAGTAGTGCTCCTGGATGCGCGTCACCTGCAGTTCGCCGTGCACCGGCTTGCTGCCGATGGTGCCGTCGAGCGGGACGCGGATCTCGTCCGCGCCGCTCTGGACGGGCGGGCCGGCGGTGAGGTGCGCGTTGCGGCTGCCGAGCGTCCGCACCGCGGCGGCGACGACGCCTTCGGCGGACGCGCAGGCGGCTTGGCGACCTGTGACCGCGTCGTCGCCCAGGACGGCGAGGATGAACTTGCCCGCGGCGACGCTGCCCGAGTTCAGGTCGAGCGGCGGGCCGGTGCGGGCCGCCGGTTTGCCGTCGGAGACCAGGAATCCGGGCGCGAGGAACCCGGTGATCAGGAAGATCACCACCAGCAGGCCACCACCGCCGGCGAGCAGGCCGATGAGCAGGCCGTTGCCCTTCTTCGGCGGCTGCGGTGACGGATAACCCGGATAGCCCTGCTGGGGATAACCCTGCTGGGGATAACCCTGCTGCGGGTAACCCTGGTGCGGATAGCCCTGGCTGGGCGGTGGCTGCTGCGGGTAACCCTGGCCCGGGTACTGGCCGGGCGGCGGTTGCTGCGGCGGATACGTCAAGGTGGTCCCTCCCCCTGCGGCGATCCGGTTGCCCGGTTCGTCCGATCAGCGGCAACCTACCCGGGTGGGCGAAGGCGCCGCAGGGGATCGGCTCGCCGAGGTGGCATTTCGCCCACATTCGCTCGGCTGGGCGGGTGGCGGTGCGTCAGAATGGCGGCATGCCGCAACTGCGCATCGCGCTCGCCCAGGTCAACACCACCGTCGGTGACCTCGACGGCAACGCCGACCTGCACGTCGAATGGACCCGCCGCGCCGCCGAAGCCGGCGCGCACGTGGTCGTCTTCCCGGAGATGTCGCTGACCGGCTACCCGGTCGAGGACCTCTCGCTGCGCCGCACCTTCGCCGAGGCCTCCCGCCTGGGCGTCGAGGCGCTGGCGCGCCGGCTGGACGACGCCGGCTGCGGCGAAGTGCTGACCTACATCGGTTATCTCGACCTCGACGAGGCCGGCCCGCGCGACGCCGCGGCCGCGCTCTACCGCGGCGAGGTCGTCGCGCGGCAGTTCAAGCACCACCTCCCGAACTACGGCGTCTTCGACGAGCACCGCTGGTTCAAGCCGGGCACCACGCTCGACGTCGTCCGGTTCCGCGGGCTCGACATCGGCATGGTCATCTGCGAGGACATCTGGCAGGACGGCGGGCCGATCTCGGCGCTGGGCCGGGCGGGCGTCGACCTCGTCGTGGCGCCGAACGCGTCGCCGTACGAGCGGTCCAAGGACGAGCAGCGGCTGCCGCTCATCGCCCGGCGCGCCGCCGAAGCCGGGGCGCCGCTGGTCTATACCAACCAGGTCGGCGGCCAGGACGACCTCGTGTTCGACGGCGACTCGCTCGTCGTCGGCGCGGACGGCACGGTGCTGGCGCGCGCGCCGCAGTTCGTCGAGCACCTGCTCGTGCTGGACACCGACCTCGCCGCGGGCGGGCACGCCGGGGACGGCGAGCTCGACGGCCTGCACGTCCGGCGCCGGGTGCTGAGCGAAGAGCCGCTGCCCGCGTACGAGCCGACGGCGTCACCGGTGATCAGCGAACCGCTCGCGGACGAGGCCGAGGTGTGGGCGGCGCTCGTCGTCGGGCTGCGGGACTACGTGCACAAGAACGGCTTCTCGTCGGTGACGTTCGGCTTCTCCGGCGGCATCGACTCGGCCGTCTGCGCGTCACTCGCGGCGGACGCACTGGGCGGCGGCAACGTCTACGGCGTCTCGATGCCGTCGAAGTACTCGTCGGGGCACTCCAAGGACGACGCGGAAGACCTCGCGCGGCGGATCGGCGCGCACTACCGGGTCGAGCCGGTCGAGGACATGGTGCGCGTCTACGTCGACCAGCTGAACCTGACGGGCCTCGCCGAGGAGAACATCCAGGCGCGCACCCGCGGCATGCTGCTCATGGCACTGTCCAACCTGGACGGTCACCTCGTCCTCGCCACCGGCAACAAGACCGAGCTGGCCGTCGGGTACTCGACGATCTACGGCGACGCGGTCGGCGCGTTCGCCCCGATCAAGGACGTCTTCAAGACGCACGTCTGGCAGCTGGCTCGGTGGCGTAATGCCGAGGCTTTGAAACGGGGCGAGACCCCGCCGATCCCGGAGAACTCCATCTCCAAGCCGCCGTCGGCCGAGCTGCGGCCGGGCCAGATGGACTCCGACTCGCTGCCGGACTACGCGCTGCTCGACGACATCCTCGACGACTACGTCGAGGGCGACCGCGGGTACGCCGACCTCGTCGAGGCCGGGTTCGCGCCGGAGACGATCGACCGCGTGGTGCGGATGGTCGACAAGGCCGAGTACAAGCGGCGCCAGTACCCGCCGGGCACGAAGATCACGCTCAAGGCGTTCGGTCGCGACCGCCGGCTCCCGATGACCAACGCGTGGCGCGAGGGCAAGGCCTGACGCTCTCCCGCGGCAAAGGCCGTGAAGGCCTCCTTACCGGCTCTTATGGCCGGGAAGGGGGCCTTCACGGCTTTCAGCTCAGCGCGACCTGGCGGCCCTCCGGGGTGCGGACGGCGGCGTTCAGGGCCGCGCGGTCGGCGCGCCGGACGAGCAGCTCCAGGCCCAGCGCGTCCGTCACCGCGAGGACCGAGTCCGGGTCGGGGTGCGCGCCCGTCACCATGAGCAGCGGGAGGGACGGCAGGCCGCGCGTCGTCGGGTGCGGCGTGGCGCCCCAGTCGATGAGGAACGGCGTGAGCGTGCCCGGGCGGCTCGGCGGGGTCAGCCGCCAGCGCAGCAGTTCGCCGTCGGCCGTCTCGCGGGACATCTCGATCGCGTCGCCGGGGTCGAAGCCGTGGGCGCGGGCGTGCGCGATCGTGGCGTCGAGGTCGGTGGTGCGCACCGCCCAGGCGACCAGGGCCGGCTCGGTGAGGTCGTCGATGCCGAACGGCCGGGGTTGCGCGGGCTGCGGCTGCGCCGGATCCGGGCCGATCACCTCCAGGTAGGCCCCCGCGCCGAGGTCGGCGAGGTGGTTGGCCGTGCCCAGGCCGACGTGACTGCCGCCGGGCGCGGGCGTGACGCCGGTGAGTTCCTTGACGCGCGCGACGGCCTCGGCGAGGTCCGGTCCGGCGTAGACGAGGTGGTCCAGCACCGGCACATCATCCCGTGGCCGGGCCGCGGCCGACAGCCTCCCTTCGGTCGTAGGCTGAGCGCATGACGGTGGGGTTCACGGTGTTCGACACAGCGATCGGGCCGTGCGGGCTCGCGTGGCGCGACGACGTCGTGATCGGGACGACCTTGCCGGACGGCACCGCTCCCGGGACGCGCGCCAAGCTGGCCCGGTGGTTCCCGGACGCCGTCGAAGGCCCGCCGCCTCCGGCCGTGCAGGCGGCGATCGACGGGATCGTCGCGCTGCTGGCCGGCGAAAGACGCGACCTGGCCGAGATCGAGCTGGACCTGGCCGCGGTGCCCGAGTTCAACCGGCGCGCGTACGAGATCGCGCGCACGATCCCGCCGGGCAAGACCCTCACCTACGGCGACATCGCGCACCGGCTCGGGATGCCCGGGTCCGCCCAGGCGGTCGGCCAGGCCATGGGGCACAACCCGTTCCCGATCGTGGTGCCGTGCCACCGGGTCCTCGCGGCCGGCGGCCGCGACGGCGGGTTCTCGGCCCGCGGCGGGGTCGCGACGAAACGCCGGATGCTCGTGATCGAGGGCGCGCTGGCGGACGAGCCGACGCTGTTCTGACCCGCTCGACGCCGTTTCGCGGGTGCCGAGCCGTGATCAGAACGCCGGCACACGTGATTGCCGGGTCGACTCGCGTGATTGAAGGGTCGACACGGCTCGGCCGACCGGCCCGCCGGGAACGCGAACGGACGACTCGCGTGCCTGGAGGGTCGGGTCAGGCTGGTTGGGGCGCCGGTTTCCAGGGCTTCATCCAGGGGGACTCCGGCCAGTTTTCGGCCGCCGCCATCAGCGGGAAGGCCGTGGCGCCGTCGACGTGCTCGCGGATGATGTCCGCGTGGCCGGCGTGGCGGGCCGTCTCCTCGATCAGGTGCAGCAGGACCCAGCGGACCGACCACGCCGGGACGTCGTCCGGGTACCAGGGGACGCCCTTCGGCACCGGGACCGGGCGGCCGAGGTCGTCGATCCGGCCGATGACCTCCGCCGTGCGGGCCGCGACCTCGTCGTAGCGCTCCAGGACGCTCTGCAGCGTCTCCTCCGGGCCCAGCCGGTACGCCTCTTCGTAATCCCGCACGCCCTCGTCGAACGGCTTCTGGGGCAGCTGCAGCGCGATGTCGATCCAGCCGTCCTCGGTACTGGCGACGTGCTTGATCAGCCCGCCCACCGACAGCGCGCTCTTCGTCGGCGTGAGCCGCGCCTGCTCGTCCGTGAGGCCGTGCGCGGCCAGCTTCAGGACGTACCGCTGCTGTTCGAGGTAGCGCAGCAGCCCGTCACGCTCGTCGGCCACCGGGGGCACGTTTCCCGCCATGTCGATCTCCTTCTCCGGGAATCGGGAACCCGATGGTCGCATCCGGCACCGACAAAATCCGGAAGAACTAGATCCGGGGCGCGTGCCGCGGCGCCGGCTTGATGAAGGCGTACGCCCCGCCCGTGCCGAACAGCACCGCGCGCACCAGCAGCTGGAAGCGGCTGAACACGCCCTCGAACTCGCCGAGCTGCGCCGCGAGCACCACGGCCACCCAGGTCGCCAGCACCAGCACCAGGCCCGCGACGGCGAACCGGCGCCAGCCCGGCGGCCACCACAGCACCAGGCTGATCACCCCGACCAGCAGGATAACGCTCAGCAGCGACGAGATGACCCCGCTGCTCTCCGGGTAGGCGGCCTGGACCAGCACGACGGCGCCGAACACGCTCACCGAGATCGAGCTCAGCCGCGCCGGCCACTGGACCGGGCCGAGCCGGTGCAACGGCGGCCCGGCGAGCAGGAACGCGACGCCCGAAACCGCGAGCAGGACCCGGAACACCGGCGGCCCGGCGAGCAGGGCGTCGGCCGGATCGCGCACCGGGGACACGCCCGTCGGGACGGCGAACTCCAGCAGCCATCCCGAATAGGTGAGCACGGCCAGTCCCATGAGGAGGGCCGAGGCGATCCGAGCCGTGCGCACGTGGCACACATTAAGCGACCGCTTGCCATTGCGCGTCCCCGGCGTGATCACGGCGACCCAGTCGTTATGCCTGCGGACGGACGAACGGGAACAGGACCGTCTGGCGGATCGACGCTCCCGTCAACATCATGAGCAGGCGGTCTACGCCCAGGCCGAGGCCACCGGTCGGCGGCATTCCGTGCTCCAGCGCCAGCAAAAAGTCCTCATCGAGTTCCATCGCTTCGACGTCACCACTGGCCGCGCGCAAGGATTGCGCCTCCAGCCGGCGCCGCTGCTCGATCGGGTCCGTCAGCTCGGTGTAGGCCGTGCCGACCTCCGAACCGAACGCGATCAGGTCCCAGCGCTCGGCCAGCAGCGGGTCGGTCCGGTGCTGGCGGGTCAGCGGCGAGACGTCCGTCGGGTAGTCCGTGAAGAACGTCGGCAGCACGGTCGCCCCCTCGACGAGGTGCTCGTGCGCCTTCAGCACGAGGTCGCCGTGGCTCGGGTCCTCCCCGACCGGCACGCCGGCGGCGAGGCAGAACCGGCGCAGGTCCGCCACGGACGTCCCCGAATCGACGTGCTCCCCCAGCGCCGCCGAGACGGCTTCGTGCACCGGGACCACCGGCCAGTCACCGGAGATGTCGTACTCGACGACCTTGCCGCCGGTGTCGGGCCGCCGCACGACCTGGGCGCCGTACGCCGCTTCGGCCGCGTGCTGGACGAGCTCGCGCGTCAGCTTCCGCATGGTGTCGTAGTCCGCGTACGCCTGGTACGCCTCGAGCATCGTGAACTCGGGGTTGTGGGTGGCGTCGACGCCCTCGTTGCGGAAGTTGCGGTTGAGCTCGAAGACGCGCTCGACGCCGGCCACGCACAGCCGCTTGAGGTACAGCTCGGGCGCGATCCGCAGGTACATCCGCATGTCGTAGGCGTTGATGTGGGTGACGAACGGGCGGGCGTTGGCGCCACCGTGCACCGTCTGCAGCATCGGCGTCTCGACTTCGAGGTAGTCGGCGTGGTGCAGCCGTTCGCGCACCGCGCGGACCACTGTGGACCGCAGCCGCAGCATGTTCGTCGAGTCCGGGTTGACCGCCAGGTCGAGGTAGCGCTGCCGCACCCGCGTCTCCGGGTCGGTGAGACCCTTCCGCTTGTCCGGCAGGGGGTGCAGGCACTTCGCGGTGACCGTCCACTCGTCGACGAGCACCGAGAGCTCGCCGCGCTTCGACGTGACGACCTGGCCGCTGACGCCGACGTGGTCGCCGAGGTCGACGCCGGTCCGCCAGCCCGTGAGGTCCAGCTCCGCCGCGTCCAGCATCAGCTGGATCTCGCCGCTGAAGTCCTTGACGCGCGCGAAGCACAGCCCGCCGAGGATGCGCATCGCCAGCACGCGCCCGGCGATCCGGACCCGGTGCCCGGTCGCGCTGTCCGGCTGCAGGTCGCCGAACTTCTTGACGACGTCGCCGATGTGGTCGTCGCGGCGGAACCCGACCGGGTACGGGTCGATCCCGGCCTCGCGCAGCTTGTCGAGCTTCGCGACGCGCACGCGCACCTGCTCGGGCCGCCGCACGGCCTTGGTCACCGGCACGGCGGCCGACTCCTCGATCTCCCGGACGCGGGCGACGAAGCCGTCGGTGACCGTCTCCAGCCGCAGCGACCGCGACCGGCCGGTCGGGACGAACCCTTCGAGCGCGCCCGCGACGATGCCGACCCGCGGGAGCCGCCGCGCCGAGGAGTAGCAGAGGAACCGCGGTTCCCAGTCCGGCCCGTACTTGGCGTTGGAGCGGTACAGCGACTCCAGCTGGAAGAACCGCGAGGCGACGCTCAGGATCCCGCGCCAGGCGCGCAGCACCGGGCCCGCGCCGATCCGCTCCCCCTCCGAGAAGACCGCGCGGAACATGGCGAAGTTGAGCGAGATCCGCTGCGCGCCCAGTACCGGCCCGGCCGCGACGACCACGGCGATCATGTACTCGTTGAGGCCGTTTTCGGCGTCGCGGTCGCGGCGCATGAGGTCCAGCGAGAGCCCGCGCCGGCCCCACGGGACGAACGACAGCAGCCCGCGCAGCTCGCCGCGGGCATCGTAGGCCTCGACCATCACGCTGCGGCCGTCGCTCGGGTCGCCGAGCCGGCCCAGCGCCATCGAGAACCCACGCTCGGTCTCGGCACCGCGCCAGGCCTGCGCCCGGGCCAGCAGCTCGACCATTTCGTCATCAGGGATCTCGCCGTGCCGGCGGACCCGCGAGGTGTAGCCGGCGCGCTCGATGCGCTTGACGGCCTGGCGCACCGAACGCCGTTCCGGCCCGGCGAGGCTGAACTCGCGGACGTCGAGCACGGCCTCGTCGCCGATCTCCAGCGCCCGCAGGCCGGCGTCGGTGTACGCCTTCGCGCCGCGTTCGCTGGCTCCGAGCACGCCGGGCGTCCAGCCGTAGGTGCGCGTCTCGTCGAGCCACGCGCGCACCGCGTCCGGCCAGGCCTCGGGATCGCCGATCGGGTCCGCGCTGGCGACGCTGGTGCCGCCGAGCACGCGGTAGGTCACCGCGGCGCGGCCGTTCGGCGCGAAGACGACGCTCTTGTCGCGACGGGTGGCGAAGTAGCCGAGGGAGTCGTCCTCGCCGTGCTCGGCGAGCAGCTCCCGCAGGCGCAGCTCCTCCTGGTCGGTCCGCAGGCGACGGCTGCGGACCCCGCGGAAGAGCATGTACAGCGCGGCCGTGGCGACGACGGTCGCGCTCAGGTCGAGGAAGACGTCCAGCCAGGCCGGCCCCTCGCCGACGCCGATCCGCCGCAGCTGCAGGTTCTCACCGGTGGCGTGGTTGACGACCCAGGCAAAGCGCTCCCACGCGTCGCCGAGGTGGCCGGGGAAGGCCTCGGTGAGGCCCCAGCCGACCAGGATGACCGCGGCGAACCCGCCGAACAGCATGGTCAGGCCGTCACGCCAGGCGCTCGGCGCGAGCCGGGCCGGGAAGGCCGGGCGCAGCGTGAGCAGGAACACGATCAGCCCGATCGAGAGCAGGTCGGCCGCGGTCAGGGCCCACAGCTGCGCCGGGATGTGCCGGACCTGCTTCGGCCCGAGCGTCAGCAGATCGGGTGACCACAGCAAGGTCGCCTGCAGGGCCAGGGTGAGCAGCAGGCCGCCGACCTGGAACAGCACGAGCGTGTAGAGCGCCGCCTTCTTGCGGCGGCGCAGCGCCCCGCCCAGTACCACCAGCAGCAGCACCATGACCAGGCTCGCGCTGGTCGGCACGCTGAGGGCGGAGAAGCCCATGTCGATGCCGTTCATCAGGCGCCCGCGCGGGCCGCCGGTGAGCAGCAGGAGCACCGAAAAGACCGCGGCGAGCTGCACCACGGTGGCGACGATGCCGCCGCTCTTCGCCTGCCAGGCGGGGATGCGCGTGCGCGCGTACGCGGTGGTACCCATCGTCGCCGTTGTCGCCTTTCGCGGCCGTTCGGTCGCCATGCTCTTCATGACCTCTTCTTGACGTCAGTGAACACAGGTTGGTTGTCCCCCGACATCAACCTGAAGGCTGACGGCGGCTCGTCCCGCCGCACGACGGTGTGAAGCTGGTCGCACGGAGTCGAGGTCGGTGCGGGTGCGTGTCACGCTTTGAGGCGCCTCTGCTCCACGACCCGGGGACCTCACCCAGGCCCCGAGGGAAGGACGGTCGACGACGATGTCAGCCACCGAGAAGACCCCCTCCGACGAAGTAGCCGCCCCGTACGGCACCGGATCCGCCGCGCCCGCGGCACCGGGTCCGGGCCGGAAGGTCCGCGTGCACCACCTGCGGGAGCTCAAGGAACGCGGCGAGCCGTGGCCCATGCTCACCGCGTACGACATGTACACCGCCGCGCTGTTCGACGAGGCCGGGATCCCCGTGCTGCTCGTCGGCGACTCCGCGGCCAACAACGTCTTCGGCTACGACACCTCGCTGCCGGTGACCGTCGACGAGCTGCTGCCGCTGGTGCGGGCGGTGACGCGGTCGGTCAAGCGCGCCCTCGTGGTCGCCGACCTGCCGTTCGGCTCCTACCAGCTCTCGCCGCAGCAGGCGCTGGAGACGTCCGTGCGGTTCATGAAGGAGGGCCGCGCGCACGCCGTCAAGCTGGAGGGCGGACGCCGGTTCGCCGCGCACGTCGAGGCGCTGACCGCGGCGGGCGTGCCGGTGATGGGCCACATCGGGTTCACCCCGCAGAGTGAACACAACCTCGGCGGCTACCGGGTGCAGGGGCGCGGTGAAGCGGCGGACGTGCTGCTCGCCGACGCGCTGGCGCTGCAGGAGGCCGGGGCGTTCGCGGTGGTGATGGAGATGGTGCCCGCCGAAGCCGCGAAGCGCGTCACCGCGGAGCTGGCGATCCCGACCGTCGGCATCGGTGCCGGGCCGGACTGCGACGCGCAGGTGCTCGTCTGGCAGGACATGGCCGGGCTGCGGCGCGGCAAGGCACCGCGGTTCGTCAAGCGCTACGCCGACGTCGCGACGGTGCTGCAGGACGCGGCCACGGCGTTCGCCGAGGACGTCCGCCGCGGTGAGTTCCCGGCACCCGAACACGCTTTCCACGACTAACCCCGGCCCTTGAACCGCTCGGCCAGGGCCGGGTCGTTCTCCCACCAGAGCCCCGACGTCGACGCGGCGCCCGAGGCGGCTTCTTCGTCCAATCGGACGTCGATCTGCTTCGCGCGCCGCTCGTCGTCGCGGGCCCAGCGGACGAACAGCGCGATGACGAACGGCAGCCCGGCGACGTCGCCACCGATCCACAGCACGCCCGCGCCGACGATCTGGTCGGTGCGCGGGTCCGGGCCCCGGCCCGGGTGCGCCGCCGCGTAGTGCGCCGGCGCGAGCAGCGGGCCGAGCCACAGCACCAGGCCGAGGGCGCCGTCGAAGACGACCTCGGTGAAGGCGATCCACACCGAAACCAGGTGCGGGTCCGTGCGCGGCGTCGGGTCGAGCCCGAGGCGGGTCCAGAAGTAGAGGAAACCGGACAGGACGAGCATCGCCCGGGCCAGTCCGTCGACCACCGGTTCCCGGAGCGTGAGGTCGTAGAGCGGGGTCAGGTAGAGCGCCAGGACCGGGGCGACCAGGGCGAGCGTGATCACCGGAGGGAAGGTCAGCGCACGGGCCACCGGGCCGCGGCCGTGCCGTCGCAGCCAGCGGGCCGGGGCGACGTCGAGCAGCAACCGGATCGGTGCGCCCAAGGCCAGCAGCAGCGGGGTGATCATCAGCAGGGTGACGGTCTGGACCGCGCGAACCCAGAAGAACGTCCGGTCGTAGAAGGCCAGCGGCGAACAGGTGACGACGAGGATGGTCGCGAGCCCGGTGAGGAACGCCGTCGTGCGGCCTGGTGGCCATCGGCGGTGGCGTGTCGCCCGGAGGTAGAGCCCGCCCAGGGCGAGCACCACGAGCACCGCGGGAGCATCGAAGGTCAGGGGCATTTCAGACCGCGAAGAAGATCAGGCTGGCGATTCCGGCGATCACGCAGTAAATCGCGAACGGCGTCAGCGTGCGCGTTTCGAAGTAGCCCGTGAGGAAACGAACGGAAATGTAGGAAGCGACCCCCGCCACCACGCTGCCGACGAGCGCCGGGCCGAGCGACGCGTGGTTCTCCGGGGCGAACAGCGTCGGCATCTTGAGCACGCCGGCGGCCAGGATCACCGGCGTGGCAAGGAGGAACGCGAACCGCGCGGCGTCTTCGTGACCCAGCCCGCGGCGCAGCCCGGCGACCATCGTGACGCCGGAGCGGCTGATGCCCGGAAGCAGCGCGAAGATCTGCGCGGCCCCGATCATGACGGCTTCGCCGACACGCAGTTTCGCCAGCCGGACGTCGGTCGCCTCCTCGACGGAAACCGCGCGCATGACGAGCGTTTCCTCGGCCGAGAAGTCCACTGTGTCGTCATTCTCTTCGGGACGCCGTCGCGAGAACTTCTCGGCGGCGTAGAGGACTCCGCCGTTGAGCGTGAGGAAGATCGCGGCCGGCACGGGCTTGCCGAGGTAGTCGCGCAGCAGGCTCTCGAAGAGCAGGCCGGCCAGCCCGACCGGGATGGTGGCGAGCACGAGCAGCCACGCGAGCCGCTGATCCGGCGTGCGGACCTCGCGGTCGCGGACCGACGTCCAGAGGCCGGCGATGATCCGGACCCAGTCCTTCCGGAAGAACAGGACCAGCGCGAGCGCGGTCGCCACGTGCATCGCCACCAGCACCGCGAGGTACGGCGAATCCTTGCCGATGCTCAGGTCCTGCTGCCACTGGCCGCCGACCCAGGCCGGCAACAGGATGCTGTGGCCGAGACTGGACACCGGAAACAATTCCGACACCCCTTGCAAGGCGCCGACGACAATCGCCTCGACATAGGTCACCGCGGACATTCCGTGCCTTTCCGTACAGCGTTTCCTCGACCCCGATACCGGAACGTACCGGCGCATTCGTTAACGGCGGGCAAGGGGGACCTCAACGCTCAGCGCGCTCTCAGCGGGTGTTCACATCCATGAACATCAATCATGTCCTTGACTGGCGTTCGACTTGTGGCTTAGCGTCTAGCCCGTCGCCGCCACGACAAAAGTTCGAACCCTCGACGAGGAGGACGGGAATGCGTGAGCGGGAACTGACCTTCACGGCCGCACCGACGGCCCTCGTGCGCCGCCCTCCGGGATTCGCGCCGGCCCTGCGCTGACGCGTCACAGACTGGGGGCCCGCTCAGCCCGGCGGCGGGGGCGGGCCCCCACTTTTCCCGGTCGCCGTCCCGAGTCCCGGCGGCGGGGCGCCTCGGGGCGGCGACCGAGCACCACCTTCTCCCCCGCGGCACCGGTTCCGGCAGAGTGTCGGGCATGGACGAGCTCTACCCGCCGATCGCCGCGCGCGCCGAAGGGTTTCTCGACACCGGCGACGGCCACCGCATCCGGTGCCAGGAAGCCGGCAACCCCGGCGGGAAGCCGGTCGTCGTCCTCCACGGCGGGCCGGGCAGCGGCATCGCGCCGATGGCGCGCCGGCACTTCGACCCCGACGCCTACCGGATCATCCTGTTCGACCAGCGCGGCGCCGGGCAGTCCACGCCGGGCGCCGCCGACCTCACGGTCAACACCCTGTGGCACCTGGTCGCCGACATGGAGCTCCTGCGCGACCGGCTCGGCATCGAGCAGTGGCAGCTCTTCGGCGGTTCGTGGGGCGCGACCCTCGCGCTCGCGTACGCGGAGACGCACCCTTCGCGCGTCAGCGAGATCATCCTGCGCGGCGTGTTCACCGTCCGGCAGAGCGAGCTGGACTGGATCTACCGCGGTGGCGCGGCGAACCTGTTCCCGCGGGAGTGGGAGGCCTTCCTGGCGCCCATCCCGGAGGACCGCCGCGCCGACCCGCTATCCGCGTACGGCGACCTGCTCGCCGACGCCGGGGTCCGCGACGCCGCGGCGGTCGCGTGGAGCAAGTGGGAGGGTGCGACGGTTTCCCTGTACCCGCAGGAGTCTTTCGTGCAGCAGTACGCCGAACCGGCGTTCGCCCTGACCTTCGCCCGGCTCGCGGTGCACTACTTCAGCCACGGCGCCTGGCTGGAGGACGGCCAGCTCATCCGCGACGCGGGCAAGCTGGCCGGGATCCCGGGCGTGATCGTCCAGGGCCGTTACGACGCGGTCTGCCCGCCGACCACGGCGTACGAGCTGCACCGGGCGTGGCCGGGATCGGAGCTGAAGCTGATCGAGGGAGCCGGCCACGCGGTGACCGACCCGGGCGTCCTGGCGGCTTTGCGAGCCGCGACGGACGGGTTCCGGCCGTAGCCCGGCGAACGTTCGGCGCAAGTTGTCGTGAGTGTTTAGGGCGGTTCTAACCGCCCTAAACACTCACGACAAGCCGCGGCAGACCCGGGTACTAGAGCCGCCCGCCGGAAGCCGTGTCGCCCGACAACCTCTGGGCCAGGTACACCGGCACCGTCGAGGCCACGATCAGCACCGCTGCCACCACGTTCACGATCGGCGCCTGGTTGGGGCGGAACAGGTTGTCGTAGATCCAGATCGGCAGCGTCTCCATGCCCGTGCCCAGGGTGAAAGTCGTCACGATGATCTCGTCGAACGACAGCGCGAACGCCAGCAGCCCGCCCGCCAGCAACGCCGATCGCAGCATCGGGAACGTCACCAGCCGGAACGTCGTGAAGCCCGTCGCGCCCAGGTCCATCGACGCTTCCTCCAGGCTGCCGCCCATCCGCCGCAACCGCGCGACGACGTTGTTGAACACCACCACGATGCAGAACGTCGCGTGCGCGATCACCGCCGTCAGCAGGCCCAGGTTGATGCCCAGGATCGTCCGGAACGCGTTGTTCAGCGCGATGCCCGTGACGATCCCCGGCAGCGCGATCGGCAGGATGATCAGCAGCGACACCGGGTTCCGGCCGAAGAACCGGTAGCGCTGCAACGCGAACGCGGCCATCGTGCCGAGCACCAGCGCGATCGCCGTCGCCGCCAGACCCGCCTCGACGCTCGTCCACAGCGCGTTCAGCGCACCTTCGTTCGAGGCGGCGCGGCTCCACCATTCGAGGGTGAAGCTCGACGGCGGCCAGCCGAACGTCGTGTCCGCGTTGAACGAGTTCAGCAGCACCACCAGCAGCGGGAAGTAGATCACCGCCAGGCCCAGGCCCAGCGCCGTCCACAACAACATCCGAGACGTCCGCACGGAGCAGCTCCTAGAGGTTGTCCAGCGCGCCGGTGCGGCGCACCGCGGCCAGGTACACGAGCATGATCACCACGGGCACGGTCGCCACCGTCGCCGCGAACGGCAGGTTGTTCGCCGCGCCGATGTTGTCGTAGACGACGTTGCCGAGCATCTGCGACGTGCCGCCGACGATCTTCACCGCGATGTAGTCGCCCAGCGACAGGGAGAACGTGAAGATCGAGCCCGCGACGATCGCCGGGAACGTCAGCGGCAGGATCACCGAGCGGAACGTCCGGAAGGACTTCGCGCCGAGGTCACCCGACGCGTCCACCAGGGAGTCCGGCAGCCGCTCGAGGCCCGCGTAGATCGGCAGGATCATGTACGGCAGCCACAGGTACGACAGCGTGATGATCGTCGCCGTGACGCCGTAACCGGGCGAAAACCAGCTCAGGGCGCCGTTGCCCGACAGCATCGACCGCCACGCGTACGCCTTCACCAGGTAGCTCGCCCACAACGGCGTCATCACCGCGATCACCAGGATCCGCCGCGCGCGCGGCGACGCCAGCTTGGCCATCGCGAACGCCATCGGGAACGCGATGACGGCGTCGATCACCGTCACCAGCGCCGCGATCCCGACCGTGCGGAAGGTGATCGTGCGGTACACCGCGTCGCTGAACAACGTCTTGAAGTTGTCCAGCGACCACTCGATGACGACCTGGCCGGTGAACGCGTCGGTGTGCCAGAACGCCGTCACGAACAACGCGGCCAGCGCGCCCAGGTAGGCCAGGCCGAGCCAGAGCAGCGGGGCCGAGAGCAGGAAACCCAGGCGCAGCTTCGGTTTCCGGTAGAAGAAGGCCGAGAGCGCGGTCATGTCAGCCCTTGATCTCGGTCCACGCCTTGGTCCACTCGCCGTAGTCCGTGCACTTGACGTCCGTGCGGCCGTCGAGGCACTGCGGGATCGGCGTGGTCCAGTACGCGATCTTCGACGCGTACGCCGAATCGCCGGCGTGATAGGTGTCGCAGAGCGTCTTGTCCGTCATCTCCGCGCACGCCTTGGTGTTCGCCGGCGCCTCGCCGAAGTACTCGGCGACCTGGGCGTTCACCTTGGGGCTGACGATGTAGTCGAGCCACTTGTAGGCACACGTCTTGTGCGCCGACTTCGCCGCGACCATCCAGGTGTCCGACCAGCCCGTCGCGCCCTCGCTCGGCACGGCCGACTCCAGCGGCGCGCCCTCGCCCTTGGTCAGGTTGACCGTGACCTGCCAGGCGGTGCCGACGACGGCGTCGCCGTTCTTCAGCGCCTGCGACTCCTTGAGGTAGTCCGACCAGTACTCGCTCACCAGCGGCCGCTGCTGCTTGAGCAGGTCGACGGCGGCGGCGAACTGCTTGTCGTCGAGGGCGTACGGGTTCTTGATGCCCAGGTCCGGCTGGTGCGCCATCAGGTACAGCGCGGCGTCGGCGATGTAGATCGGCGAGTCGTACGCGATCACCTTGCCCTTGTACGGCGAGTTCGCGTCGAACATCACCGACCACGAGCCCGGCGCCGGCGTCACCTTGTCGGTGCGCCAGGTCAGCAGGTTCGCGCCCCAGCCGTGCGGGATGCCGTAGGCGACACCGGCGACGCTGTTCCACGACTGGTCCTTGAGGAACGGCTGGACGTCGGCGTAGTTCGGCACCAGCGCGGTGTTCACCGGCTCGACGTCCCCCGAGGCGACCAGCCGCAGCGACGCGTCCCCGGAGGCCGAGACGACGTCGTACTGGCCGGTCTTCATCAGCGTGACGGCCTCGTCGGACGTCCCGAACGGCTTGACGTTCACCTTGCA
Source organism: Amycolatopsis sp. cmx-8-4 (assembly GCF_046548675.1). Lineage (NCBI taxonomy): Bacteria > Bacillati > Actinomycetota > Actinomycetes > Pseudonocardiales > Pseudonocardiaceae > Amycolatopsis > Amycolatopsis sp. cmx-8-4. The sequence goes on along the minus strand of NZ_JAEBDZ010000015.1, from coordinate 205,117 downwards.
CCCGGTCTGCTGCTCGAACGGCGTGACCCAGTTGATCTTCGGGTCGTTTGAGCCGTTCTCCGCGTACCCGGGCCAGGCCAGCACGTTCAGCTGGCCCTCCGGCTGCCCGAGCGCCTTCAGCGCCTCCAGCTTCGGCGGGGTGAACCCCTGCGCGCCGGGCGGCGCGGACGCGCTCGTGCCCGACGTGCCACATGCAGCCAGCAGCAGGCCGGCGCCGAGGATCCCGGCAAGCCGCGTCTTCCTGTTCTTCATGGCGTTCCTTCCGGAGTACTGACCGGGAAACTGTGTTCGTGGCGCCAGCTGAGCCGGACGCGGCCGGCCGCCAACGCGCCGTCGGTGTTCTGCCGGACGACCGAAAGCCGGCCGCCGGCGTCGAGCGCGACGGCGTACCGCACGGTCGCGCCCGCGTAGACGACGTCGGTGACCGTGCCGGTCGCGCTGGTCTCCCCCGCGGCGGCGGGCTCGGACAGCTCGTCGTCGATCCGGATCTTCTCCGGCCGGATGCTGAACAGGCCCGGCCGGCCGATCACCGACTCGGCGCCGCGGCCGCCCAGCAGGTTCGACGTCCCGACGAAGCCCGCGACGAACGCGCTCGCGGGCCGTTCGTAGACCTCCTCGGGTGGCCCGACCTGCTCGATCTTGCCGTCGTTGAAGACCGCGATCCGGTCGCTCATGGTGAGCGCCTCGTCCTGGTCGTGGGTGACGAAGACGAACGTGATGCCGACGTCGCGCTGGATCTGCTTGAGTTCCAGCTGCATCGCCTGCCGCAGCTTGAGGTCGAGGGCGCCGAGCGGCTCGTCGAGCAGCAGCACCTTGGGCCGGTTCACCAGCGCGCGGGCGAGCGCGACGCGCTGACGCTGCCCGCCGGAGAGCTGCGACGGCTTGCGCGAGCCGTAGTCCTCCAGCCGCACGGTCTTGAGGGCCTCGAGCGCGCGCTCACGGCGTTGCTGCTTCGGGACGCGCTTCACGCGCAGGCCGTACTCGACGTTCTGCTGCACGGTCATGTGCGGGAACAGCGCGTAGTCCTGGAACACCGTGTTGACGTCCCGCTCGAACGGCGCCAGCCGGCTGACGTCGCGGCCGGCCAGCTCGATCGTGCCCTCGGTCGGCAGCTCGAAGCCGGCGATCATGCGCAGCACGGTCGTCTTGCCGGAGCCGGACGGGCCGAGCATGGAGAAGAACTCGCCGGGCGGGACGTCGAGGTCGACACCGTCGACGGCGTGGACGTCACCGAAGTGCTTGCGCAGCCCGGAAAGCCGGACGGCGGGCTGGTCTTCGTCGATGGTCGACGCGGGCTCGGCCCGGGTCTCGAAAGGTGCTTGGTTCGGCATCGCCAGCCTCACAGAGCGCTCATGACGTGCTTGATCCGGGTGTAGTCCTCGAGGCCGTACAGCGAGAGGTCCTTGCCGTAGCCGGACTTCTTGAAGCCGCCGTGCGGCATTTCGGCGACCAGCGGGATGTGCGTGTTGATCCAGACGCAGCCGAAGTCGAGCTTCGCCGCGAAACGCATCGCGCGCTGGTGGTCGCGGGTCCAGACCGAGGACGCGAGGCCGTACTGGACGGCGTTCGCGTCGGCCAGCGCTTCGGCCTCGTCGGAGAACCGCTGGACGGTGATGACCGGCCCGAAGATCTCGTTCTGGCTGATCTCGTCGTCCTGCTTCACACCGGAGACGACGGTGGCCTCGTAGAAGTAGCCCTCGTCGCCGACCCGGCGCCCGCCACAGTGGACGGTCGCGTGCTTCGGCAGGCGGTCGATGAACCCGGCCACCTTGTCCAGCTGGGCCGCGTTGTTGAGCGGGCCGTACGCGACGTCTTCGTCGTCCGGCTTGCCGGTCTTCGTGCCCTCGGCCCGCCGGGCCAGCGCGCCGACGAACTCGTCGTGCACCTCGTCGGCGACCAGCACCCGGGTCGCGGCGGTGCAGTCCTGGCCCGCGTTGAAGTAGCCCGCGACGGCGATGGCCTCCGCGGCGGCTTCGAGATCGGCGTCGCCGAAGACGATGACCGGCGCCTTGCCGCCCAGCTCCAGGTGCACGCGCTTGACGTCGTTCGCGGCGGACTTGGCCACCTCGATGCCGGCCCGGACCGAGCCGGTGATCGACACCATGGCCGGGATGTCGTGTTCGACCAGCGCGCGGCCGGTGTCACGATCGCCGCACACGACGTTGAACACGCCCGGCGGCAGGAACTCCCCGGCGATCTCGGCGAGCAGCAGCGTCGACGCCGGGGTCGTGTCGGACGGCTTGAGCACGATCGTGTTGCCCGCGGCCAGCGCGGGCGCGATCTTCCAGATGGCCATCAGCAGCGGGTAGTTCCACGGCGTGACCTGGGCGCAGACGCCGATCGGCTCACGGCGGACGAAGGACGTGTGGCCTTCCATGTACTCCCCCGCCGAGCGGCCTTCCAGCACGCGCGCGGCCCCGGCGAAGAACCGGACCTGGTCCAGGACCATCGGGATCTCTTCGGCCAGGGTCAGTGCGACCGGCTTGCCGGTGTTCGCGGACTCGACGCGCACGACCTCGTCGGCGCGGGCTTCGAGCGCGTCGGCGATCTTCAGCAGCGCGAGCTGGCGCTGGGCGGGCGTCGTCGCGCGCCAGGTCTCGAACGCGGTCGCGGCGATCCGCAGCGCGTGGTCGACGTCGTCCGGCCCGGCGATCGGCGCGGTGCAGTAGGGGCGCCCGGTGACCGGGTCGGTGATCTCCGCCGTCCGGCCCGACTTCGATTCGACGTACGCGCCGCCGACGTAGTGCTTGAGCTCCTGCGGCGGGGCGGGTGGGCAGGTGGACGACACGGTGGCTCCCTCGGGGTTGACGGGAGCTAAAACATATAAGTCCATATGTAATAGGACAAGCGAATCAGGCAAGATTGGTGCGAACGGGTACTCCGACGGCCGAAGGGGCACGATGCGCCAGGGGATGTCGCACAGCGCGCGCTCCGCCATGTTCGCCCCGCTCGGGCAGGTCGGGCGGGCGGAGGCGGTGGCGGCGCGGCTCGTCGACGCCATCACCCTCGGCCTGCTCGCCGACGAGGAGCAGCTGCCCAGCGAAGCCGACCTGGCCGCGCAGTTCGGCGTCTCGACCGTGACGGTCCGGGAGGCGCTCGTGGCGCTGCGGCAGCAGGGCCTGGTCGAGACGCGGCGGGGGCGCAGCGGCGGCAGCTTCGTCCGCACGCCGGCCAACCCGCCCGCGGACGTCTGGCGCGAGCGGCTGCAGGAGGTGTCGCTGTCCGACCTGCGCGACGTCGGCGACCACTACCTCGCGATCGCCGGGGCCGCCGCGAAGCTCGCCGCCGAGCGCAGCTCCCCCGAAGACGTCGAGCGGCTGCGGCTGGCCACCGACGACCTCCGCACGGCGCGCGGCATCGACTTCACGCGGGCGGAGCGCCAGTTCCACCTGGAGATCGCGGCGGCCGCGCAGTCGCCGCGGCTGACACACGAAGAGGTGCACCTGCAGGCCGAGCTGGGCGGGCTGCTGTGGCTGCCGCTCGGCGGCGACGCGCACCCGCACGAGGAGCACGCGGCGATCACCGCGGCGATCGCGTCGGCCGACGGCGACCTCGCCCGCAAGCTCACCGAAGAGCACCTCCTCGGCGCGCTCGACCGGCTCGCGGACGTGCACCTCGACCTGCTCACCCCCTAAACTCGGCATACTCCGCGCATCGAGGTGAGCACCGTGACCGACACCCGCACGCTGGCCGGCGACGAGGTCGTCGAGCACGTTTCCGCGTTGGTGGAAGGGGTTTTCGACCGGTTGAAGCCGCTCCTGGCGGCCGCCGAGTCGGTGCTGACCGGTACGCCGGCCGCCTCGGCGTTGCACCGGATCCGCCCGGCCGTCACCGAGGCCCTCGGCGGGCTGGTCGTCGGCGCGGGGTTCGTCAGCGCGCCGCGGGTGCTCGCGGATTCGGAGTTCGGCTTCGAGTGGTGGACTGGCTCTGCCGGCGAGCCGCCGTCCCAGTTGTTCATCAGCCTCGACCCGGGCAGCGAGAACTTCCTGGACTACACGCGCCAGTCGTGGTTCACGGTCCCGCGCGACACCGGGCGCCGGCACATCAACGGCCCGTACGTCGATTACCTGTGCACCGACGAGTACACGCTGACGTTCACGATCCCGGTGGTTTCGGCCGGCAACTTCGCGGGCGTGGTGGGCGCGGACGTGTACGTGCGCGAGTTCGAGCGCGCGGTCCGCCCGCGGCTGCGGTCGCTCGGGCGCGGTGCGGCGTTGCTGAACGCGCAGGGCCGGGTGATCGTGTCCAACAGCGTCCGCCAAGCGACGGGATCATTGGTGCGCGAGGTGGACGTCCCGGCGTGGTGGTCGTCAGGCGCGGAACCGGGCCCGGTGCTGCGCCGCTGCGGGGACTCACCCATCGTGCTCGTGAGTGGTAATTCGGGTTAGAACCCTAATTACCACTCACGACAGCCTGCAGCGCCACCCAGAGTTCCGCGCGGACGCCCGGTGACTCGAGGTCGCGGCCCAGGAGTTCCTCCGCCTTCCGGATGCGGTTGCGGAGCGTGTGCCGGTGGACGCCGAGGCGCGCGGCCGCGATGTCCCAGTGGCCGTGGTGTTCCAGCCAGCAGCGCACCGAGCCGACCAGGTCGCCGCGGCCGGTCTCGTCGTGCTCGCGCAGCGGGGCCAGCAGGCCGTGGGCAAACGCTTGCGCCACCACCGGATCGATGAGGGACAACAGGCCACGGCCGGTGTGCTCGGCCGCCGACAAGAGAATCTTGTCCTCGGCTTCCGCCGCCCGGGCCGCCAGTTCCGCTTGCTCCAGACCGGCCGCGAAGTCCGCCGCGGCCACCGGCCCGGCGACGCCGCCGTGCAGGCCGCCGATCCGCAGCGCCGCCTCGGCCACCACGTCGACCACCGCGCCCGAGCCGAAGGCGACCACCAGCGCGTCCCAGCGCGCCGCGAACAACGCCTCGCCCTCCAGCGCTTCCAGGAGCTTCCGCCGCGACGCGGCCGCCCCGGCGAACACCAGCACCGACCACGGTCCCTCCGGCGGCTCGGCGCCCGTCGTGGTCAGCACCCGCAGTGCCAGCTCGTCCTGCCCGCCGACGAGCAGCTCCAGCAGCCCCGACCGCAGAGCCTGCCGCGCCGCGGCCTGCGCGCGATCCTGTTCCAGCGCAAGGGAAAGCAGCGAAACCGCGGTGTTCACGATGTGCCGCCCCGCCGTGTCGAGCGGCACCGCGGTGCCGACCGCCAGCACCCGGCGCGCGCTGGTGTCGAGCGTCTGCAGCACCACCTCGTCCTCCCCCACCGACACCACGCGTGTGCCCGTGCGAAGGCGCTCCAGCTCTTCGCGCAGCGAAGCGCCGTACGCACGCGCGCTCGCCGGAGCCGCTTCGGTGACCGTGGCGCGGTCGAAGAGCAGGACCCAGCCGTCGATCAGCTTGGCCAGTTTGCGCAGCACCCCCGCCGGGCCGCCCTTGCCGACCGCGGTGCGGGTCAGTTCCTGCTGGGCCTTGCCGATGCGGACCGTCGTGGCGTACTCGTCCGCCGCCACCGCTCGCGAAACCGCGCGGGTGATCGCGATGAACGGCGTCTCGCGCGGCACCTCCAGCACCGGCAGCCCCACCTCGGCGGCGGTGGCGACCAGCGCGTGCGGCACCTCGTCGTGGCTCAGGCCGACGCCGAAACCGAGCCCCGCGACTCCGGCGTCCACCAAGCGGCGCACATAACCCGGGGACGTCCGCTCGTCCAGGGCCAGGCCGGTCGTCAGCAGCAGCTCGCCGCCCTCCAGGAAGGCCTGCGGGTCGGTCAGCTCCGTCGGGTGCACCCAGCCGATCGGCCGGTCCAAGAGGGCGTCCCCGGTCAGCACGCGCAGGCCGAGCGGGCGGTCGGCGGCCAGTCCTCGCAGCGTAAGTGCCATAACGGCCAATTCTACGCCCCGAAATAGCCAGAACGGCCAGCTGACGGCCGCCGCGCGGCAGCTCATCCTGAGGACGTCCACCCCCGTCCGGAGGAGCACGCCGTGACCGCAAGCACCACCGCCGAGCCGCAGGCCCCGGCCCCCCGGCAGCGCCGGCTGCGCACCGAGATCCCCGGTCCCGTCTCGCGCGAACTGCAGCAGCGGCGTGCCGACGCCGTCGCCGCCGGGGTCAGCTCGGTGCTGCCCGTCTACGTCACCTCCGCCAGCGGCGGGCTGCTCACCGACGCCGACGGCAACGTCCTGATCGATCTCGGCTCCGGCATCGCGGTGACCAGCGTCGGGCACTCCGTCCAGGCCGTCGTCGACCGCGTCCGCGAGCAGGCCGGGCTGTTCACCCACACCTGTTTCATGGTCACGCCGTACGAGGGTTACGTCGAGGTGTGCGAAGCCCTGGCCGAGCTGACGCCGGGTGCCCACGCGAAGAAGTCGGTGCTGTTCAACTCCGGCGCGGAAGCCGTCGAGAACGCCGTGAAGATCGCGCGCGTCGCGACCGGACGCCAGGCCGTCGTCGTGTTCGACCACGCCTACCACGGCCGCACCAACCTGACCATGGGTATGACCGCGAAGTCGGTGCCCTACAAGCACGGCTTCGGCCCGTTCGCCCCCGAGGTCTACCGCGTGCCGGGGTCGTACCCGTTCCGCGACGGGCTTTCCGGCTCCGACGCCGCCGCGCTGGCGATCGACCGGATCGAGAAGCAGATCGGCGGCGACCAGGTGGCCGCCGTTGTCCTGGAGCCGATCCAGGGCGAGGGCGGGTTCATCGAGCCGGCGCGCGGCTTCCTGTCCGCGTTGTCGCGCTGGTGCTCGGAAAACGGTGTCGTGTTCGTCGCCGACGAGGTGCAGACCGGCTTCTGCCGCACCGGTTCCTGGTTCGCGTCGAACGACGAGGACGTCGTCCCGGACCTGGTCGCGACGGCCAAGGGCATCGCGGGCGGCCTGCCCCTCGCCGCCGTCACCGGCCGCGCCGAGCTGCTCGACGCCGTCCCGCCGGGCGGCCTCGGCGGTACGTACGGCGGCAACCCGATCGCCTGCGCGGCCGCGCTCGGCTCGATCGAGACGATGAAGGCCGGGAACCTGGCCGCGTCGGCGAAGCGTATCGAAGGGGTTGTCCTGCCGCGGCTGCGCGCGCTGGCCGAGGAGACCGGAGTGATCGGCGACGTCCGCGGCCGCGGCGCGATGCTGGCGGCGGAGTTCGTGCGGCCCGGCACGACCGAACCCGACGCCGACCTGACCAAGCGCGTCGCGGCGGCCTGTCACCGGGCCGGCGTCGTCGTGCTGACCTGCGGCACCTACGGCAACGTCGTCCGCCTGCTGCCGCCGCTGTCCCTGTCCACCGACCTGCTCGACGAGGGCCTCGCGGTCCTCGAGCACGCTGTCCGCACGGAGGCCCGCTCGTGACTTTCCCCTTCTGGGTCGCCGGAAAGCCGGTGACCGGCGGCGCTACCGCTCTTGTCCGGCATTCCTATGACGGTTCCGAGGCGGGCTCGCACTTCGTACCGTCCACTTCGGACGTCGAGGCCGCGGTGCAGGCCGCGCACGACGTCCGTGACGAGTTCGCGACGCTGCCCGCGCACGTCCGCGCCGGCGCGCTGGACCACGTGTCCCGGGCCTTGGGCGAGCGGTCCGAGGAGATCGCCCAGCTGATCACGGCGGAGTCCGGCAAGCCACTGAAGTGGGCGCGCGGCGAGGTCGGCCGCGCGGTGTCGACGTTCCGCTGGGCCGCCGAGGAGGCCCGCCGCTTCTCCGGCGAGCTGCAGCGCCTCGACACCGACCCGGGCGGCACCGGCCGGCTGGCGCTGGTCCGGCGCGTGCCGCGCGGGCCGGTGCTGGGCATCACGCCGTTCAACTTCCCGCTGAACCTGGTGGCGCACAAGGTGGCCCCGGCGATCGCGGTCGGCGCGCCGATCGTGCTCAAGCCCGCGCCCGCGACGCCGCTGACGGCGTTGCTGCTGGGCGAAATCCTTGCCGAGACGGATCTTCCGGCGGGCTCGTGGTCGATCCTGCCGGTGGACAACGAGACGTCGTCGCGGCTGGTCCAGGACCCGCGGCTGCCGGTGGTGTCGTTCACCGGCTCGGTCCCGGTCGGCTGGAGCATCCGCGACAGCGTGCCGCGCAAGCACGTCGCGCTGGAACTGGGCGGCAACGGCGCGGTCCTGGTCTGTCCCGATTGGACGGACCTCGACTTCGCGGCCCAGCGCATCGCGACGTTCGCCATGTACCAGGCCGGGCAGTCGTGCATCTCGGTGCAGCGGGTGTACGCGCACACTTCGGTCTACGACGCTCTGGTCGAAAAGGTCCTTTCGCAGGTCAGCGCTCTGCGCACGGGCGACCCGCGCGCGGAGGGCGTCGACGTCGGCCCGATGATCAATGAGGACGCGGCCGCGCGGGTTTCCTCGTGGGTGTCCTCTGCTGTTGCCGCGGGCGGTCGCTTGCTGACCGGTGGTTCGCGGTCCGGTGCGACCTTCGAGCCGACGGTGCTCGCGGACGTCCCGGAGGACGCGTCGGTGATGGCCGACGAGGTCTTCGGCCCGGTGGTCTCGCTGGTGCGCGTCGCCTCGGTGGAGGAGGGAGTGGCGCGGATCAACGCGTCGCGCTTCGGCCTGCAGGCGGGCGTGTTCACGCGAGACCTCCCGACGGCGTTCTCGGTCTCGGCCGCCTTGCAGGTCGGCGGGGTCCTGGTGGGCGACGTCCCGAGCTTCCGAGCCGACCAGATGCCGTACGGCGGGGTGAAGGACTCGGGCGTCGGCCGCGAAGGCCCGGCATCGGCGATGGCGGACTTCACGGAGGAGCGGGTAACGGTCCTGACCGGCCTGACGCTGTAGCCGAAAGCCGTGAAGGGCACCTTCACGGCTTTGGCAGGGCCTCCAGCAGCGCGGCGTGCGCGTCCACCAAGGACGGGCCGTACCACGTGAGGTGCCGCCCCGAGACCAGGACGTACCGCTCGTCCGGGAAGTGGTCCGGGCCGTCGTCCTCGGTGAACAGGTACGGCTCGTCCGGCAGCACCAGCAGGTCCGCGTCCGCCGTGAAGTGCGCGCGCAGCTCCTCTACGTCCGGCCTCGGGTAGCGCTCCTCGGACGCCGCGTAGACGTTCGCCACGCCGACCCGGCGCAGGACGTCGCCCGCGAACGTCTCGCGACCCAGGACTATCCACGGCTTGCGCCACACCGGGATCACCGCGCGGAACCGGACCGGGCGCACCTCGCGCCAGATCTCCTCGGCCGCGACCAGCCAGTCCGGCTCCGCCAGGTCGTACGCCTGGGTCAGGATCCGCCGCAACGAGCCCAGCGCGGCCGGGACCGAGGCCGACGCCTCCATCACCCACACCGGGATCCCGTTGGCGCGCAAAAGTTCCACGTCCTCCGGGCGGTTCTCCTCCGAGTTGGCCAGCACGAGGTCGGGCGCCAGGTCCAGCACCTGGTCCAGCTTCGGGTACTTCGACCCGCCGACCCGCGGAACGTCCAAAGTGGACGGATGAGTGCAGTAGTCCGTGGCCCCGGCGAGCCGTCCGGGCGCGCTGACCTCGACGGCTTCGGTCAGCGACGGCACCAGCGACACCACCCGGGACGCGGGACCGCCCAAGGGCACCGGCTCCCCGAGATCGTCGACGAGAGGGCTCATGCGCGTTCGAACGACACCTTCCGCTTCTCGACGTCCACCGCGGTCAGCCGCACGCCGATGCGCGCGCCCGCGGTCAGCTTCTCCCCCGCGCACTTGGCCATCACCGTCGGGTCCTCGACGAGGATCTCGGCCTTGTTCTCGTCCGCCCGCAGCACGACGGCGCTGAACTCGCCGCCGACGTGCTCGGCCAGCACCCACGCCTCGACCTGGTCGATGCACGCCCGCTCGACCTTCGCGGCGAGGGTGTCCGACGCCGTCATCCGGTCCGGGACGTCCGTGAGCGCCGCGTGGACCCACTCCGGCACCTCGCGATCGGCCGAAACCGCGAGGCAGATCTCCGTCGCGAACCGGTCGACCAGCCGCCGGATCGGCGCCGTCACGTGCGCGTACGCGCCGCCGATGCCCGCGTGCGTCGTCAGCGCGGGCAGCTCGCCGTCGAAGGCCGTGTAGCCCGCGCCGCGCAGCAACCGCGTCGTGTCCGCGTAGATCGCCATCGACGCGGGCTGCCGGGGATCGAGCCGGGACAGGAACTCCGAGACGGTGTCGGCCGCCGGCCAGGCGATGCCGACCGCTTCGGCGGAGCGGCGCAGCCAGTCGACGGCCTCGGGTTCCGGGTCGGGCAGCGTGCGCAGGACGCCGATCTTCGCGTCGATCATGATCCGCGCCGCGGCCATCCCGGTGAGCAGCGAGATCTCGGCGTTCCAGGCGTCGACGACGGTGCGCGGACGGCGGGCGAGCACCCAGCCGCCGTCCGGGTCGCCGCTGATCTCCTGCTCGGGCAGCTGCAGCTCGACGGCGCCGCGCCGGACAGCCAGCTCCCGCCGTCGCCGTCCCAGCTCCGGCAGCGCGGCCACCGAAGGGTGCGGGTGGCCGGCATCGAGAGCGGCCTGGACGGTCTCGTAGTCGAACTGCTCGGTGGACCGGACCAGCGCGCGGCGCACCCGGGTCGCCGTCGGCTCGCCCGCTTCGTCGGTCTCGATGGTCCAGAGCACCGCGGGCCGGATCTCGCCGGGCAGCAGGCTCGCCGCGCCCTCGGACAGCACCGGCGGGTGCAGCGGGACGTTGCCGTCGGGCAGGTAGAGCGTCTGCCCGCGCCGGCGCGATTCGCGGTCCAGCGCGCCGCCGGGCGGCACGAACGCGGCCAGGTCGGCGATCGCGTAGTGCACGCGGAAGCCGTGCGCGGTGCGTTCGACGACCATCGCCTGGTCGAGGTCCTTGGAGCCGGGCGGGTCGATGGTGACGAACGGCAGGTCCGTCGCGTCCTCCCGGGGCCCGGCCGCGGCCAGGGGATCCAGGACCGCGGCTTCGGCCTCGGCCAGCACCTCGGGCCCGAAGGACTCCGGCAGCGAAAACTCGGCACGAAGGGGGCCGAAGTCCCCGCCCGCCGAGTGTGTCCTGATCACGAGGGGAGGCACCCCCCAACCCTAACCCGCGAAAGGCCGATGATCGCCCGATCGGGCGCGGGCCGGTCGGGTGTACGTTGATCGCGTCAGTAATGAAAACCGTCTTCATTTCCAGGAAGGGTCTCGACCGTGAAGATCGCGTTCGTCGGCAAGGGCGGGAGCGGCAAGACCACGCTGTCGTCGTTGTTCGTCGCGTACCTCGCCGCCGCCGGCAAGCCGGTGCTGGCCATCGACGCCGACATCAACCAGCACCTCGCGGTGGCGCTCGGCGCGACCGAGGAGGAAGCGCTCGCCTGGCCGACGCTCGGCGACAACATGACCCTGATCAAGGACTACCTGCGCGGCGACAACCCGCGCATCCCGGACGCCGCGTCGATGATCAAGACGACGCCGCCGGGGCGCGGGTCACGGCTGGTCAGGCCGTTCGAGGACAACCCGGTGTTCGACACGTGCTTCCGGCAGCTGGGCGGTGTGCGCCTCGGCGTCACCGGGCAGTTCGACGAGGACGACCTCGGCGTCAAGTGCTACCACTCGAAGGTCGGCGCGGCGGAGCTGCTGCTGAACCACCTGGTCGACGTCGACGGCGAGTACGTCGTGATGGACATGACCGCGGGCGCCGACGCCTTCGCGTCGGGGCTGTTCACGCGGTTCGACGTGACGTTCCTGGTGTGCGAGCCGACGGTGCGCAGCGTGGGCGTCTACCGGCAGTACGCCGACCACGCGCGCGACTTCGGCGTGCGGCTCGTGGTGGTCGGGAACAAGGTGACCGACGACGAGGACGTCGAGTTCCTGCGGGAGCAGGTCGGCGGGGCGCTGCTGGGGTGGCTGTCGGCTTCGGGCCACGTGCGCGCGGCCGAGCGCGGTACGACCCGCCCGATCGGCGAACTGGAACCGCGCAACCTGTCGACGCTGCGCGCGATGCACGCGGCGGTCGACGCCGAGCAGCGCGACTGGGCGCGCTACCAGCGTCAAGCCGTCGAATTCCACCTGCGCAACGCCAAGGCCTGGGCCGGCGCCGGCCTCGTCTCCCAAGTGGACCCCGAGTTCGTGCTGGGCCCGCAGGTCGCGGTCTAGTCGGCGTCTTCGGCGTCGGCCCGCCGGGTCCGTTCCCGCGCGATGTCGAGCGCGCGGCGGGCGGTGGCCTCATCGGGGTACGGGCCGAGCAGGTCGACGCCGCGGGAGCGTTCGAGGTGCTCGACCTGGTTGGTGCGGGTGTTGTAGTACCAGCCAGGGTCCGGGTTCGCGTCTTTCGCCATGCCCCCAAGCCTGGCATCCCGGGGCGAGTCTGTCAGCGCTTGTACCGGTAGGGGATCTCGGTCGGCAGCCCGGTGGGCCCGAACTCCTGCGGTTCCTCGGGGTCGGCGGGCTGCTCGCCGATCTCGTCGAACCAGCCGCGGGAGGGCATGGCGGTACCGCGCGGAGGAGTGTCGGCGTCCTGCGCACTCGGCTGCGGGAGGGGTTGGGGCTCCCGCCCGGGAAAGACGGGCGGAGCCTGCGGACTCGGCGGCGGGGGCGTGGAGTTCGGCCCCGGGAAGACGGGCCGCACCGGGGCGGCGTGCCGGGCCGGGAAGGACTGGGGGGTCGATTCAGGACCGGGGAAGACGGGCTTGGCGGGTTGGCCACGGGTGGGGCCGTTGGCCGGACCCGGACCCCACGGCTGGGGCGGCTGGGACTGGCCTACCGGCGGCTGAGGCTGGCCGGTAGGCGGCTGGGACTGGCCCGCTTGGGGTTGGGAATGGCCCGTTGGCGGCTGAGGCTGGCCCGCTGGCGGCTGAGGCTGGCCTGCTTGGGGCGCAGCCTGGTTTGGCTGAGGCTGAGCGGGCTGCGGCGCAGCCTGCGTCGGCTGCGGCTGACCGAGCGGCGGCGCAGCTTGGATGGTCTGCGGCTGCGGCGCGGCCTGGTTGGGCTGCGGCTGAGCGGTCGGGAGCGCGGCCGGGCTTGACCGCGGCTGAGCGGCCGGGAGCACAACCGGGCTCGACTGCGGCTGAGCGGTCGGAAGTGCGGCCGGACTTGACTGTTGCTGAGGCTGGCCAGGCTGCGGCGGCGTGGCTGAGCCGGGCTGCGGACCAGGAGGCGGCGCGACAGGCTGACCACCCTGCGGCGCCGCAGGGTGAACCGGCTGCGGCAAAGACGCCGCGGCCGGCGGTACGGCGGACTGGCCGTGCTGCTGCGGCGGAGGTCCCCCGGGCTGCGGACCGGCCTGAGGCACCGGGTGCGGCACCACGAGGCCGCCGGGCTGTGGCGCCCCCGGGCCGGCGGGTGTGCCGGGCTGCCAGGCCTGCGGAACAGCGGGCTGACCAGGCCGCCAACCAGCCGGCGCGACGGGCTGCGAAGTCGTCGGCTGAACGGGCGGCACCGCGGCTTCCTCGGCAAGCGGCCCAGCGGAATCGCCGGCGAGTGAGGTCGGCAAATCGACCCCCGCGGCAGCCGGCGGCTCTTCGGATTGCGGCACCTGCGAGTCAGACGGCTCTGGTCGCTGCGGAGGAGTGGTCTCGCCACGAGGCTCCGCAACGGCCGCGTCCGAGTACGAGGCCGGATCGGCATCCGTGACCGTCGCCGGCCCGGCGGGCTCCACAACGGGTGCCTCGGATCGCGAGGCCGACGTCGACTCGACGGACCGGTCAGGTTCCGGCACGGACTGGCCCGGCTCCGCGACGGGTGCACCGGAATACGAATCGGCCTGCGTGACCGTCGGCGGCTCGACGGGCCGGCCGGGTTGTGCCGTCTGTTCGGCAGGCAGCGACCGAGACTCGCCATCCTGCTGAGCGGACGGCTCAGCCGGCACCACGAGCTCGGACGCCATCGGCTGGGCCGTCGCCTCGGGCGCCTGTTCTGCCCGCGCGTCCTCAGCGGTCGTTTCAGGCTGCGACACAGGTTCCGTCCGGACCTCCGCCGCGGGTTCAGGTTGCAGCGCCGGTTCCGCCTCCAACTCCGCGGCAGGAGCCTCACGTACCGGCGCCGACTCGACCCGGAACTCCGCGGCAGGAGCCTCGCGATCCGGTGCAGGTTCCGTCCGGAACTCCGTTGCGGCAGCCTCGGGTTGCGATGCTGCCTCTGTCCGGGACTCCCCTGCGGGAGCTTCAGGCTCCGGCGCTGGTTCGGCCTGGAACTCCGTGACCGGCGCTTCGGGCTCCGGCGTCCGTTCCGGCTCCGTGGTGAGAGGCGCCGGTTCGGCCGGTGGCTCCGACTTCGGATCGGCAACCGACGGCTCCGGGTCGAACTCGTCGGACGGTGCGGAGCCGGCCGGCGCCGGGCCGGGATGGTCGGCCGGTACCGGCTCGCTCGGGGCCGATTCGGCGGACGGCTCCGGGTGGCGATCCTCCGCGAGCAGGTTCGGCTGAGCCGCTTCCGGCGGGCGGAGATCCGACTGGACGGCGGCCGCCAGCGGCTCCCCCGCGGGCAGGTCCGGCTGGGCGACTTCAGGCCGCGCGGACTCTGCCGGAACCTCGGGCTGCTCGGCTGGGGGTGCATGCCGCGACTCACCGACGTACGGCGGCAGAGGGCCGCCGGGCTCGGATGTCTCCGGGGCCGCGTGGCGGGCCGTCTGGTGGGGGGCCTTCGCCGGGCCTGGGAGGTCCGGCTCCGCGGCTACCGACCACTCCGGCTCCGGGGCGCGGTGCTCCCAGCTCGGCGGGGGGTCCGGGCGGTGGCGGCTCGGCGACGCGTCCTCCATGTGGCCCCACGCCGGGCCCGTGACCGACGCCCCGAATCCCGCGGGCGGCTCGGTCTCGGCCGGACGACCCGGCCGCGGCTCGACGAACCCCACTGGACGGGCCGCCGCTCCCGGCCGTGGCTCAGCGGGCGTCTCGGCGCCGGCCGGACGCCCTGCCTGGTACTCCGGAACCGACGGAGCCGAGGGAGGCTGGGCGGTCTGGGAAGCGGAAGAAACCGACGGAGCCGAGGGGACCTGAGCGGCCTGGGAAGCTGAGGGAGCCGTCTGACCAGAAGAAGCCGACTGGCCCGAGGCAACCGCAGGACCAGCCTGACCCGAGGGCGCCGGCTGTCCCGGCTGCCCGTGCGGCATCGTGCGCCACACCGGCGCGGGGCCGATGTTCATCGCGGCCGGGGCCTGCCCCGGTGGCGGCGGCGCTCCCGGCGGCGGGGCCTGGGGACGCGCCGCCGGCTTGGGGATCGGGTCCAGGCTGGACACCAGGACCGTCGTGTTCATCGGGTCTTCGACCTTGCGGCCGCTGCGCTCGCGGTAGACCATCTCGCCGTCGGCGTCCATCTCGACCAGGTAGCCCGCCTCCGCGAGCTGCTCTTCGTCGAGGTCACCCAGCTTTTCGTAGCGGGACGGGACCACCCGGTAGATCGGCCACGCCAGGCGCGCGTTCTCGGCGTGGAACTGGGCCAGCAGCGCCGCCATCTGCTGCTGCCACGGCAGGGACATCCCCTCGGCCAGCGACCGGGGCAACACGACGTACCCCGGGTCGACGCCGGGGTAGCCGACGCTCAGCTGGTCGGCCAGCGGGGTGCTGGAGGCGGGGCGAGCCGACTGCCGCGGCGGCTGGGGCGCGCCGAACAGCGACGCGGGGTCCTGGGGACCGCCGGGCTTGCCTCGCTTGCCGAATTTCCGTCCCACGTGCTCATCCTCTGCCAGTACGCGGCCGCCTGCTGGTGGAGGTGCCGCGACGTCGGGTGAATCGGTTCCGTTGTCGGCCCATCCGCCGGCCCGCTCATGTCAAGGGGGCTTTAACCCATGCTAAACGCCGGGCCGGACCGCCTGCGGCACCACTTCGGCCTCATCGAACGAGAACGCCCGTGTGTGCACCGGAACACCGGTCTGCTGCGCCTCGACGACCTTGCCGTCACCGAGGTACATCATCACGTGGTGGATCGTGTTGGGATCCGCCGGATTGTTCGCGAGGAACAGCAGGTCACCGGGCTGCGCCTCGCGCACCGGCAGCATCGCGCCCGCGTGGTACTGATCACGCGAGACGCGCGGCAGGATGATCCCGGCCGACTCGTAGGCGCGCAGCATCAGACCCGAACAGTCGTACGAGCCGGGCCCTGTGGCGCCCCACACATACGGCTTCCCCTGCTCGCCCAGCGCGAAACTGATCGCCTTCGCGGCGGCCTGGCTCGGTGGCAGCAGCTGGCCCAGCCCGGTGCCGCAGGCGACGACGTCAACGACCTGGCCGACGTTCTCCACCAGCGTCGCCGCCATCGGCTCCCACTTGTGGTACCGGTCCGGGAACCCCGAGCGCTCGACCCGCTGCGCGGCGTCACCCGGACGCATGTTCTCCCAGTCCGGCACCGCCAGCAGGACGTCGAAGAACTTGTTGACCTCGTACGTCGGGTCGGTGACCTGCGCGTACGTGCCCCAGCCCATCGACGGGCGCATCTGGAAGATGCCGAGGGAGTCGCGGTCGCCGTAGGTCAGGTTGTGCAGCCCGGACTCGGTCATGCCGGCCTGGATCGCGACCTGCCAGGCCCGCGGCGCGAGCGACCGCTGCTTGCCCAGCGAGACGATCAGCGCGACGGTGCCGCGCTGCTCGTCGTCCAGGTTCGACGCGTCGACCGTGCCGCGCTCGCCCTCACCGGGCTGGGTCGGGCCGACCGAGGCGTCGCAGCTGGTCAGGGAGACGCCCCGGGCCTGCGCCTGCTGGTTGTCGATGACGACCTTGGCGGCGACGGCGGTGACGATGAGGGCGCCGATCGCGACGAACACGACCAGTCCCAGCCACAGCCCCAGCCGCCGCATCGTCAGCTCGCCTGGTCGTAGTCGGCGACCCGCCAGCCCGCGTTGGTGCTCACGACCGTGATGCTGAGCTTCGGCCCGTCGGTGGGGATCGTCAGCTGCACCGAGCTGGTGTAGGACGTGCCGACCGTCGGCTCACCGGTGACCTTCGTGGCCGGGACGTTCGCCGGGTCGACCGACGACATCACCGGCAGGTACTCCTCGGTCGTGAAGGGCTTCAGCTGCTCCAGCCACTGCGCCGACGTGATGCCCGCCGGGTGGTTCACCCAGGCCGCGGCCCATTCCTTCGCGACGCGGACGGCGTCCCCGTTCGGCGCCGCCGTCGTCGGGGTGACCAGGGGCTGGGACAGGCGCGTCGGCAGGTTCGACGTCGGCACCGACGCGGCCACGCCCGGCTGCGTCGCCGTGACCGAAGTGGTGGTCGTGCCGGTGGCGAGCGGCGACGCCTTGGCCGGCTGCTTGCCCATCACCTTGGGCACCACGATGCCGAGCACGGTGACCAGGATGGCCAGGAACACCAGCGTCCCGACGAGGTGGCGCGGCGAGCGCAGCGGAAAGCCCCACAGGCGGCGGTAGACCGCGGCGCGGCCGCGGTTGGTCCGGATCGGCATCCGTCACCGCCCCATCACTTGGTCGGTGTCACGCGGTTCTTCACGGACTTCGATGCCCCGCGACGGCCGGTACAGCACGAAGACCGGCTTGCCGGCGACGACCTCGGGGTCGACGCGGCGCGGCTGCGCGCGCACCCCCGGCGGCCGCGGCGCTTCCTGCGCGGCGTAACCGTTGAAGTCGGCTTCGGGCGAGCGAAGGTCCGACGGCACGACGACGGGCTCGGGCTCGTCGTTCCAGCGCCGGTCGGCCACCGGCGAGGTGTCGACGCGGCGGCTTTCCTCACCCCGCACGGTCGGCCGGCCACCGGCGCCGACGACGACGTACTCGCCGGGGTCACCGCCGGCCGGGTTGTACTGGCCGTACACCGGAGAACCCGGGCGGCCGCCCGAAGGCAGGGCGCCGGCGGAGCCACCGCCGATGGCCCCCGGCCACGCGCCGGACCACGCCGCGGCCGGCCGGGACGCGCTGGTGCCGTTGTTGTCGAGCCGCTGGGCGTTGGCGAAGATCGTCGCCTCCGGCCGGAACCGGCCCCCACCGGCGGTCGCGCCGAGCGGCCCGCGCTGCTCGCCGTCGACGGCGTCGTCGGTGTCGCGCACGTTCTGCCAGAACGCGTCCTGCGGAGTCGGGCCGCTGTTGTTGCGCCGGAACCGGGAGAAGATCCCACCGCTCGGCGACGGCACCGCGGCGCCGACCATGCTGACCGACATCTCGACCATCTGCCACAGCCGTCGCACGGGGCGGCCGACCATGAACAGCAATACGGTGATCAGCCCGGCGAGCACCATCTGGGTGAGCATGTTGAGCGAGTTCCCGGCACCGAAGATCGCTTGGAGGAGCAGCATGTGCACACCGGCGAGCACCGAGAGCACGATCAGGTTGAACGCCACTCCCCCGGCGACCTTGAGCACGCGGGGGAGAACCTGCGGCTGGAGCAGCGCGATCAAGCCGATCAACGGGGCGGTCAAGGCGAACAGCCGGATCAGCACCTGCGCGAGCAGGATGGATGCCTTGGCCAGCAACTGGAACAGCGAATACACGAGCGCTTGGCCGAGCGAAAGGAACCCGGCACCGGTGCGGCCGCCGGCCTCGCCGGTGAAGTATCCCGTGGCGGGGCCGAGCTTCGTGGAGATGTCCTTGAAAGCGGCCTTCTTCGCGTCCACGAGACCGGCATCGCCGTCGCCGCCCTGCTGGATCTGCTGCCAGGTGAAAGCACGCGCGTCCAGCAGGGGCGCGCCGAACTGCTGCGCCTGTGGTGCCGTCGCGGAGCCGAACTCGCCCCGCAGCCAGTTCTCGTAGACGATCTGGCAGTGCAGGTCGGTGGGCAGGATGTCCCAGGTCGGACGGCCGGCCGTGGTTCCCTTGTTCTGGCAGGAGATCTGGCCCTGCGCCGGATCTTGCGGCGGCGGCGCAGTCGGCGGCCCGGCGTCGACGAAGCCGGCCTGGATGTTGGTCGTGGTCTGCACGATCGCGTTGTCGATCGGGTCGAGGTACCGCAACAGAGCCAGCGAAGACGCGGCGAGCCAGACCGCGGCGAGCCCGTAGAGGGCACGTTTGCTCACGGCCGCGAGGTCGCCCCGCCAGATGTTGCGGAACATCATGATCGACATGATCAAGGCGACCAGGCCGAACAACTGGGCGTAGATGTTGTTGTAGATCTTGTCCGCACCCGCCTTGACGGCGTTGTAGAGCGGGCTGAGCAGACTGCCCTGCAGGACCGTGTAGTGCAGCGAGTTGGTCGCCCCGACGATGTTCTTGCCGAGGCTGAACAGCTGGTTGCCGGCCCAGGTGTCGATCGCCGAGTTCGGCGAGCCGATCCCCGACAGCGGGCCGCAGTCGGTTTCGAACGTGTCCCAGACCATGCCGGCGTAGCCGTACGCCCGATACGGGCTGAAACCCTCACCGTGGACGCCGTCCGGCGGGTCGAGGGCACCGACCATGCCCGCGCCCGGCCGTTCCGGGTTCGGCGCCTCACCGCACGCGGCCGCGCTGGCTGCCGGGGCCGTGGCGATCGCCTGCAGGCCCAGGACCAGCATGACGGCGAACATCGTCGCCTTGCGGCTCGGTGTGCGGCGGCCCGGTCGTCGCGGGCCTTCCTTGATCCGCCGTTTCAGCGCATTCCATCCGGCTGCCAACGTCAGCAGCACCGCCAGCGTCAGCAGTGTGCTCATGCGGCGTCCCGGCCGGTGCCGCCCTTCCCGCCCGTGCGGGCGTGTTGCTGCCCACCGTGTCCGTTGCCGTTCGCGGGCTGCTGGACGTCGCCCTGGACCTCGCCGGTTTCCGAGGCCAGCGGGTCCGGTGCGCCCAGGAGGTTCTCGTCGGCCAGGCCGACCTCCAGTTCCGCCGCCAGCTCGAAGTCCTGCTCCAGCTCGATGTCGTCTTCCGGTGGGGCCGCCACGAACGGCTTCTTCTCCTCCGGATGAGGCAGGGCCAGTTCCGTGCCCGGACGGCGGGGTTTCTCCGCATCCTTCGAGCCCGGCGTCGTGTCCATCACCCGGCGCAGGTGGTCCAGGTGCGGGCCGGAGAAGTCGACGCGGATGCGCTCCACGCCGCCCGCGCCGTCGCCGAAGATGAACTGGCGGGGCTCGATGTCCCGCTCCAGGCCGCGCTGCTGCGCGCCCGGGCGGCGGCCCAGCGCCGCGACGACCTGCTCGTAGCCGACGCCCACCGGGACCTTCAGCAGGCGCAGCGCGTCCGCCTGGGCGTCGTCGTCGTCCAGGCGTCCGACGAACACCGAGTCCAGCAGGGTCACGAAACCCTGGATCTTCAGGAAGTCCGCCGGGATCTGCGACGACAGCAGCACGCGGACGTTCCACTTGCGCGAGTCACGCGCGAAGCGGTTCATCAGCACGCGCCCGGTCGGCACCTCGGACAGGAAGAACGCCTCGTCGATCCAGACGCCCTTGCGCATCTCCTTCGGCTTCTCATACACCGACCGCTGGGTCAGCCACGCCGCCAGGTTCAGCATCTCGACGCCGAGGGACTCCGCGTCCGTCCAGTACTCGCGCGGGACGCCGTCCTTCGGCAGGGTCAGCCCGGCCATGGTCAGCACCGTCAGCCGGTCGTCGCGGGTTTCGGCGTACGGGTCGGCGTCGGTTTCCGGGATGAGCAGCGCCATCCGCTCGCGCATCTCGTCGAGGAAGTCCGCGACGACGCCCGCGTGCTCGTGGTGCTCGCTCGAGTCGCGCCGCAGGGCGTCGATCACCTGGCCCGGGTCGGCGTCGAACCGGCCACCGACGGTGCGGACCGCGCGCAGCAGCACGATCCGGGTCTGCGCCATCCGCGACACCTCGTACGGCAGGACGCCGGTGAGGACGTCCAGCACGAGACGCCGTCGCGTGGCGCCGGCCAGGGCCTTCTCGCGGCGCCAGGAGCGCTCGGGGTCGTCCTCGTCCATGAAGTGCTCGATCAGCGGCTCGGCGACCACCCGGTACGGGTTGAGGATGCCGGGCTGGGCGTTGAGCAGGTTGATCGGCCGCGCGTAGGGCCGCAGCTCCGGCAGGTCGCACAGCCGCGACAGCGGGCCGGACGGGTCGAGCAGTGTCCAGCTCGCCCCGGCGCGCAGCGTCTTGTAGACGATGCCGCCGCCGAGGAACGACTTGCCGGCACCCAGGCCGGCGACCATCGCGGTCAGGCCCGAGCCGTCGCGGATCTCCTGGGCCATCCACGGGTCCCAGGCCACCGGGCGCCGGGTCGCCGTGCAGGTCTCGCCGAGCAGGATGCCGCGCCGGTCGCCGACCTCCGCGGTCGCCGTCGGCACCGCGGACGCGCCCCAGACGACCGAGCCGCGGCGCATGTAGGCCGCCGAGGCCAGCGGCTCGCCCGGGATGAACTCCCGCGCCAGCGCGTACTGGGCCTCCGGGTGCTCGATGGCGATCTTCGGCTTGTACAGGTCGAGCAGCTGCTGGGCCAGGCGCAGCGCGTCCCGCTCGGTCGGGCCGGACACCGCCAGCCGCCACCAGCTGCGCACGCGGGTGGCGAGCGCGGTGAAGCCCGACGTCATCTCGTCGTCGATCTCCAGCACCCGCCCGGCCTGGCGCGACAGCGACTGCGGCGGCTCCAGCTCGTGCTCGTCGGTGTAGTGCTTGACCTGGGAGCGCACCTTGTTCATCTGGCGCGCCAGCTCGCCGGCGACCTCTTCGGGGCGCCGGACGTAGATCCGCGCGGACACCTCGACGGCGGCGGGCAGCCGGTCGGCGTGCTGGATCCACGGGTCGTCGACCTCGGGGATCTGCAGGCCGTGCATCTGCCCGACGGTGAGGATCGCCAGGTGGCGCGAGACGCCGGCGTTGGAGCCGGTGCGGCCGCGGACGGTCACGGTCGGCGCGTACGGGTCGGCGTAGTAGTCGGCGGCGTCGGTGAAGCTGGCCAGGTCCTCGGGCTCCCAGGCGGCGCCGGGCACCGCGGGCATGTTCCGCGGCGCGGGCAGGCCCAGCGAGCACGAGCGGTGCATCAGCCAGGACATCTCCTCGGCGTGCACCGGCCGGCCTTCCAGCCCGGCGCTGCCGATGACCTGGTCGAGGTGCTCGACCTCGGAGTCCAGCGCGGTCAGCTCGGCGTCGACGGCCTCGGGCAGGATCTTGCGCAGCACCGGCGCGGCCCGCTCGACCGCGCGGTCGACCATCCGCCGGGTCTGCACCTGGACGCCCAGGTAGACCTCTTTTTCGGCCATCGAGCGGCCCATCAGCTGCTGCTGCTCGCCGATCAGGTAGTCGTCGAACGACAGCGCGCCCGGGACGTCGTTGGGGCGGCCGTGCGCGTTGTAGACGTGCGCCTCGGCCCACATCCGGATCGGGTACGGCCGGTTCGTGACGCGCAGGTGCAGCCAGCGGCCCTGCAGCTCGGCGTACTGGCCGGCGATGGCCGCGACGAGGTCGCGGCGCTGCGAGTCGGAGCGAAACGACCAGCGCTGCGGCGCCAGCCGGTACCAGGCGTAGACCTCGTACCCGCTGCGGACCAGGTGACCGTCGATGCTGCGCACCGCGATCGACGGGGTGTACGCCGGAATCGCCTGCTCACCGGGCAGGCGACGGCCCTTGGTGCTGCTGCCGCCCGAACCGTTCCGCGTCGCGCGGACCTGCTCGGGCGGCTGCCACGCGCCCGAGTGTGCGTCCCGACCTTTACCTCGGCTACCGCCGCGACCGAACAACGACTACCTCCCGGCCCGAGCCGCGCTGCGGCTCCGGCGCGCTCGTGGTGGGGCTCCCTGGACCACGGCACCCGGCTGTGCGCCGTGGTGCCGGTACTGCCGTCTCCGACGGTGCTTCGGCAACGGGCGCTCGGCCCGCACCCGGACGCGGCTGGCGCTGACGGCGCCGCCCGTGCCCGTGGTCAGCTGCCGCGGCGTGTTGAGCTCGCGCCCGGCCATCGAGACCACGGTGCCGAGCGGCCGCTCGTGGCTGATCTTGGCCGTCAGCAGCCGCGTCACCACGATGGTGGCGATGAACGCCCAAGCCGTCGAGAAGAACCCGAAGCTCCACCCGGCCCAGCGCTCGACGCCGAGGACCACGAAGAACACCGGGATGCCGATGAGCCACGCGACGTAGCGGGCCCGCCAGGGAAAAGTCGCTTTCGGAGGGCCGAGCCAGACGGCGTCGACCCGGTAGACCTCGTCATCAGTCCTGATGCGCACGCGGGCCCCTGCCTCAGCCGGTGAACAGGCCGGCGATCCACTGGCCGACGTTGACGCCGGCGCCGCTGACCGCGAGTCCGATGATCGCCAGCGCGATGACCACGCCGGCGAGCCTGCGCATCACGCCGGCGTTGTCGCCCTTGCCGCCGCCCAGCCACAGGAGCAGGAGCGCGACGGACAGCAGCACCAGGGGGATGACGTTGTCGAGCAGCCACTGGCGCACGTTTCCGGTGCCCAGCTCGCCTGCGGCCAGCGTGTCGAGGGTGGTCAAGGTCATCATCGCGTTACTCCCGGTGCGCGGTGGGGGCCGCGCGGTTCTGGCTCAGGCAGTGCTTCGAACAACATCATGGCGGCTACGAGGGGTAGCGGTCAAAGCGCGCTGAGTAGGTACCGGCTCGCTGCTCAACCGGGACGGCGCGCTTGTTACCCGAAATCTCCACGCCCACCATCATCGCGGCAAGGGTCCTCCGGTCAAAGCCCGGCCGCCCATCGTTTTTGTCGCAGTGCCGAACTCACTCTCTTGGCAGAGAATCGCTCACTTTGCGTGCCCGGCTTGTGACCGTCGCCGGGCCCGAAACAGTGTGACACGACCCGAACGGCGGGCTTGCAGGAGTCCACACTGTGACGCCCAGTGGACCGGTCCGCCAAGATCCCGATCTTGGCGACCGCGGACGTCCGTCACTAGGTGTTCAGAACCTCACACAAGTTTCACTACATAGCGTGATCTTGCTCCATTCAGACGCGCCGCTGCCGGGCGAACACGCCTTCCGGGAAGGCGCCCGCCTCGACGGCCTGGCGGCTGAGGGCGCGGCACAGCAGTTCGAGCCGGGCCGTCTTCTCCGGCCCCAGGTGGTCCCACGGCCCGGTCGCGGCCGCCTCGGTGGCGACCTCGACCCGGTCGCGCAGCGCGACGCCCGCCTCGGTGAGCGCGCCCTCGGCGTCGAGGATCCCGCGGCCGGTCAGCCCGGCTTCGGCGGCGGCCCACTGCTCGTCGCTCCAGCCCCGGGTGAGCTTGGCGACGGCGGGCAGGAATCCGTCGCCGGTGGCGACGTGCGTGACCAGCGCCTCGATGTTGCCGAGGCCGTTGAGCACGAGCGCGGCGATGTGGCCGTCGCCGCGGTACTCGCGCAGCAGCGTGATGGCGTGCCAGAGGGCGAGGTGCGGCTGGTCGGGCCAGGCCAGCGCCGCGTGCGCGGCGTAGAGGGGACGGCCTTCGGCGGTGCAGCCGGCCGCGGCCTCCCGGGCGAGTTCGGCGGCCTCGGCCACCTCTTCGCTCTTGAGGGTGTCGTCGCCGAGGAGGCGGGTCAGCACCTTGTCGACACCGTCGAGGCGGGCTTCGAGGACCTGTTCGGGCGTGGCCAGCGTCCAGGCCCGCGGGATCACCCGCGCGACGACCTCGGGGTTGAAGTTGTAGAAGGTGGCCGCGACGACCTCGGCGCCGACGGCCCCCATGGCGGCGGAGCGGCCGGCGAAGTAGGGCATCCGCCCCGGTCGTAGCCCGATCCCGGTGAGAGCGGCGTCGACCTCGGGCGCGAAGTAGGTCAGCGCGTGCAAGGAGTCGAAAGCCGACTTGAACTGCTTCTCGTTTCCCGCCATGCGGGCACCCTACCCCCGGGTAACCACTTGGCACGAGCCTCCGCGACACCCCGGTCGTGAGTGTTCAGGGCGGTTAGAACCGCCCTGAACACTCACGACGGGGTGCGGACGAGCTGGCGTGTAAGCCGGATCCTGTTCCCCGGTCGCCTTGCGGCTCGCGGGGCGGCGGTCATCCATCTCGGCCTGCCGTCGCCGGCAGGCTCCAGCGGCCTACCCGCAGACTCGGACGGGCCGTCCTCGAACGCCTGCGCAGGAGCCGAAGCTCCCTCTTGGCCTTGCTCCGGGTGGGGTTTACCTAGCCGTCCCGGTCACCCGGGACGCTGGTGGTCTCTTACACCACCGTTTCACCCTTACCCCTGGTCCGAGAACCGGGGCGGTCTGTTTTCTGTGGCACTTTCCCGCGGGTCACCCCGGGTTGCCGTTAGCAACCACCCAGCCCTGTGGAGTCCGGACTTTCCTCGAGCCGGGTCACCCCGGCCCGCGACCGCCCTGCCAGCTCGTCCGCGCCGGGAATCGTACCCGGGCGCGCTCACCACCCCGCGACGGCGCCGCTGTGGTCGCGGTCGCCGCCGTGGCGCGGGCGGACGATCTCGGGCGCGGGGTCCCCGTCGGGTGACCGCCGCCGCCGCGCCAGCTCGGCCGTCCAGTGCAGGACGGCGGCGGGGCTGTCGAGGCCGATCAGCCCGACGAGCGCGCCGTCCCGGACGAAGCCGGTGATCGGGCGGGTGCCGGGCGCCGGAGACTCCAGCAGCACCGTGTCGGTGCCGAGCATGGGCCGGCCGGCGACCTGGATGCGGACGCCGTGCTGTTCGGACCAGTAGCGCGGCACCGGCGTGTACGCCGGCGAGCCCTGGGGCCCGGCGAGGAGGTTCGTGGCGGCCGCGCGGCTCATCTCGACCGCGTTGAGCCAGTGTTCGTCGCGTCGTGGCACCGGGTCGAAGCGCAGGTTCGGCCAGCGGGCGACGTCGCCGGCCGCGACGATCGTCCGCGAGCCGACGACGTGGCACGTCGGCCCGCAGACGACGCCGTCGTCCAGCGGGAGCTTGGCACCGCGCAGCCACGACACCGCCGGCACGCTGCCGACGGCGACCACGACGCAGGCGACGTCGAGGGCGCGCCCGTCGGTGAACTCGATCCCGACCGACATCGCAGTGGGCCGCCACCGCCGGACCGCGGTGCCGAGCTCGAGGCGGACGCCGCGGGCGGTGTGCAACGCCGTGAGCCACTCGCCGATGTCGGGGCCGAGGACGTCGGCCAGCAGCGCCCGCGCGCGGCCGATGAGGACGACGTCGCGGCCCATCTCCCGGAGGCTGGACGCGACTTCACAGCCGATGAAGCCGTCGCCGACGATGGCGACCGGGCCGGGGCCGGTGGCCAGCGCGCGCTGCAGGGCGATCGTGTCGGCCAGCGTCCGGACGACGACGACCCGCTGGTGGCCGTGCGGGGCGCCCGGCATCCGGCGGGGTTCGACGCCGGTGGCGATGATCAGCCCGTCGTAGCGCAGTTCCTCACCGGCGAGGTGGACGACCTGGCGGTTCGGCGACAGGCCCGTGACGGCGGTGGCGAAGCGCCACTCGGCGTCCACTTCGAGGGGGTCGGCCAGGAGCGTGTCGGCGCGGCTGACGGCGCCGGTGAGCAGGTGCTTGGACAGCGCCGGGCGGTGGTAGGCGATGTCGGGCTCGGCGCCGATGACGACGACCTCGCCGTCGAACCCGAGTTCGCGC
The DNA here is from genome assembly GCF_046548675.1 of Amycolatopsis sp. cmx-8-4. NCBI lineage: Bacteria > Bacillati > Actinomycetota > Actinomycetes > Pseudonocardiales > Pseudonocardiaceae > Amycolatopsis > Amycolatopsis sp. cmx-8-4. The sequence continues at coordinate 178,912 of NZ_JAEBDZ010000015.1, read as the reverse complement.
ACCCGCTCCGCGGCACGCAGGCCGGCGAGGCCGGCTCCGGCGATGACGATCCGTTCGCTCATCGGATGGCTCCCACCAGGTGGATGGCTCGCATGGGACAGGCGCGGGCGGCGGCCCGGACGTGGGGTGTCAGCCGGGCCTCCGGCCGTTTCTCGTACTCCAGCCGGCCGTTGTGGCCGAGCCGGAAGACCTGGGGCGCCTCGGACTGGCAGACGCCGTAGGAGTGGCAGAGGTGGCTGTCGACGTCGACGCGCAAGGTGTCCGCGTCCGGGACCGGCGCGATCAGCCCGGCGCGCACGAGCGCCGACGCGGGCAGCACGCGCAGCGCCGAGAGCACGACCGGCGGGACCAGCAACGTGATCCCGGCGAGCCAGACGACGGCGAGGTGGCCGCTCCAGACCGCGCCGAGCCAGGCGTGCGCGGCGAGCAGGCCGATCGCCGGGTAGCCGAGCTGGTGGAAGCGGAGCCATCGGCCTTCGCGGGCGCCGCGGCGCAGCCCGGCCGTCACCGAGACCGCGACGACCAGTTCGAACCCGACGATGCCGAGCGCGTGCCGGGTGGTGCCGTCGTAGAACGGGAGGAGCAGATCGGCGAAGCCGAACGAGTCGTCGTCCCGGAAGTCGTCGAGGAACAGGAACGTCAGCCCGTGCAGGGTGCCGGTGGCGAGGGTGAACGCGGCGAGCACGACGTGGCCGGTGCGCAGCGCGTCCTGCCCGCTGAACCGGCGGACCCAGCCCGCGGCGGCCAGGACGCCCCAGCACAGGGTGAGGCACATGCAGAGGTAGGTGAGGCGGCCGGACAGCGCGGCGGCCTCGGCGATCCCGGCGTCGTGCGGCGACGGCACGGTGTTCAGCGCGGCTGACAAGGACATGGAGCGGCTTACCTCCGGGTGCGCGGCGGGGTCGTGGCGGGGGTTCCGAGCAGGCGGAGCAGGCCGAACGTGGCGGCGGCGGCGAAGGCGACGAGGACCGAGCCGAGCGCGATGTCGCCGCCGTCGAGCGTGTCGTCTTCGGTGGCCGAGACGAGCAGGGACGTCGTCTCGGCGAGGCCGGTGCTCTCCAGCAGCGTCAGGTGCCCGAGCGCGGTGTCGACGGCGGTCTGGGCGAACGCGCGGATGTCGTCGTCCCGGGTGCCCGCGCGGACGTCGGAGGCGAGCGCGAAGAGATCGCCGTACTCGGCGCGCAGCCGGTTGACGTAGGCGCGGTCGAACTCGTCACCGGAAGCCGCGGCGATCTCGTCCGCCCAGGCGCGTTCCTGGTCCGTCGGCTCGGCGGGCAGCGTGATGGCGACCCGGTCGGCGGCCGCGCCCAGAGCGACGTCGAGGCGGGCCTGGTCGTCGGCGATGCGGGCGGCGACGTCGCGCACGCGGCGGTTGGTGCCGCGCTCGGCCGCCAGCCGGCTGGCCGGCACGGCCCACAGGGTGTGCTGCTTCAGCCGCGTCAGCAGGGTGCGGTCGGTCTGCTGCAGCTCCCCGGCGGCGGCCGGGAGAACGGCGCCGAGCAGCAGCGCGGCGGTGGCCGCGAACAGTGCTGCGAATCGGAGCGGCATTCCGTGTCCCCTCGTGGAGTAGTCCTTACCGGGAGCTACGCGTGAAAGGTGCGACACGGTTCTCGTTGTCACCTTTTAGTGACTGTGACGTGCATCACAAGACAATTTTTGAACCGGCTACGGGCACACGCCGTGACGACCGGGAGCCGAATAGCCGGAGAAACTGATGCATATGGCCTATCAAGTATTTCTGCGCTACGCTCTGCTGACCCTTACGGTCCGCCAGTCAGGTGAGGTTGCGAGCTTTATGGAAGCACCGGGCAGAACAGGTCTCGGCCACGCCGGCCCCTCCTCGTCCGCCACCGTGGCCGTCCTCGCAGCGGACCCGGTCGACGACCTGGTTCCGTTGCTGTACAAGAACTTCCGCGCAACGTTGTTCAGCCAGGTGTTGTCCCTCACCAACTACGACCGGCAGTGGACCGAGGATGTGGTGCAGGAGACCATGATCCGCGCCTGGCAACACTCCGACACCCTCGAGCGCGAGCCCGGCATGCTGCGGGGCTGGCTGCTCACGGTGGCCCGCCGGATCGTCATCGACGGCTGGCGGAATCGCCGGGTACGTCCGCAGGAGGTCGCTCTGGAGATCCCCGACAACGCCGAGTCGGCCGACCGCACCGACAGTTCGTTAGCGGCACTAACGATTTCCCGCGCATTGACGGAGCTGGACGAGAAATACCAGTCCGTCATCTCCGAGACGTACCTCGCCGGAAATACCGTTCGCCAGGCCGCGACCATTCTCGGAATTCCGGAGGGAACCGTGAAATCGCGGTTGTACACGGCGATGCGGCAATTGCGGAAGGCGCTCGGGGAAATGGCGGTGCGATGAGGGCGGGGAAAGGAGTGCACCGGGACGCCGCGGCCTACGGGCTCGGCGTCCTCGACGATCCGGGGGAATTCGAAACGCACTTGAGCGGGTGTGCCCGCTGCCGGGTCCGCGTCGCCGAGTTCCGCTCGGTGACCGGCGCGCTCGCGCGGGCGGCCGAGCTCGGCTACCTGCCCCCGGGTGACGGGACGGCCCCACGCCGGAAGTCGTGCCGGTTCGGCGGCCGGCGGCCGGGCTCGGCGACCGGCACGCTCCTGCTGCTGGCCCTGGGCGTCGGCGTGACGGCCCTGTGCGCGACGGGCGCGACCTTCGGGAAGGACGGGTTCGCAACCGCTGCGTCCATCGTCTCCCCTGCTCGGTTCGTCGCCGGCACCGGCGCCCACCTGCGGGTTCTCCCGAGATCGGCCGGTTACCGGTAGTCTGCCCGAACCCAACATGAAAGTCCTTACGGTGGATACCGAAGTAAATCCCGAGAACCCCGTCAGCGGGGCTTCGGTACCGAAGCGTCCGGCTCCGCGGCTCCCCGGCCGCGAGCCCGAGCTCAGCCGCTTGACCAGGCTCTTCCCGGTCGCGCTGGGCGGCACGGCGGCGAGCGCGGTACTGGTCGGCGAGTTCGGCATGGGCAAGAGCGCCACCCTGCGCGCCGCCGCGGCGCTGGCCGCGGACTCGGGCTTCACCGTCGCGATCGCCACCGGGTCGCGGCTCGAGAGCCACCTGCCCGGCGGGGTGGCCCGGCAGCTGGCCGACGCGCTGCAGAACGTCACCGCCGACCCGGCCGCCCCGCGCACGCCGTACACCGAGCAGTGCGGGCCCGCCGGGGAGAGCGAAGCGCTCGAACACTTCTTCCACCTCGTCCGCGACGCGGCCGGGCGCGGCCCGCTGTTCCTCGGCATCGACAACGTCCACCTCGCCGACGCCTGGTCGATGCGGTGCCTCGCCTACATCCGGCACCGCGTGCTCGACCTGCCGGTGCTGATCATCCTCACCGCCCTGATCGGGCACCCGCCCCACCGCGAGGTGGCCCTGCTGGAGATGGCGGGCTGCACGCCGGCCACGATCACGCTGAACGGCCTCGGCGACGCGGCCGCCGCGGAGATCCTCGGCCTCGCCCCCGGCGAGCTGGCGTCCACCTGCCGCGAGGCCACCGGCGGCAACCCGTACCTGCTGCACGCGCTGCGGCCGCGGCTGCTGCCCGGCGCGGACCCGCACGCGCTCGGCTCGTCGCTGATCGGCCAGGTCCTCCACACCCGGATGCACGAGTTCCCGCACGCCCCCGCGATCCTGCACGCGGCCGCGATCGCCGGCGAGGACGCGAGCTTCGACCTGCTGGCCCAGCTCGCCGGCGTCGACGAACTGGACGCGCTGCCGGCGATCGACACCATGGTCCGGCTGCACGTGCTCGACAACAGCAGCCGGCCGGTGCTGTCCTACTCCTTCGTCCGCAACTCCGTGCTCAAGGACATGCCGCAGACGACGCGGGCGGTCAACCACGCGCGGGCGGCGAAGCTGCTGGCGGAGACCGGCGCGCCGATCGAGCGCGTCGCCGCGCACCTGCTCGAGGCCACCGCGATCCGGATCCCCTGGGGGGTCGACGTGCTGCGGCTGAGCGCGCGCAACGCCCTGTTCGCGGGCGAGGCCGAACTGGCCTCGCGGCACCTGCGGCGCGCGCTCGACGAGCGGCTGAGCTCCGGGCGGCGGGTGGCTGTGCTGCTGCAGCTGGCGCACGCCGAGTTCCAGGTCGACCCGCCCGCGGCCGCGGTGCGGGTGCGCGAGGCCGTCGACAACATCGGCCGCCGCGAGACCGCCGCGTTCATCGCCAACGCCATGCTGCTCTCGCTGTGCGGCGGTCAGGACGCCCGGCTCGCGATCAGCGCGGCCGGCCAGATCGCGGCGCGGCTCGACGCCGGCGGCCCGGACGCCGTCGGGCCGCTGCTGAGCATGACCTACCTCGCCGAGGCCGGCAGCCGCCTCGGACCGCCGCCGGAGTTCCGCGACTTCGAGGAGCAGTGGGCGCCGCTGACCGACCCGGCCGCCCGCCGGAGCCGCTCGGCCCTGCTGGCGCTCGACACCGTCCGCAGCGGCGAGTCCGCGCAGGACGCCATCGCGCACTTCGCCGACGCCTTGGCAGGGGACGATGACGGCGATCTGTTCGAGCAGCACTACTTCTTCACGCTGGCCACCGCGGTGCTCGCGGACGAACCGGCCCACGTCGACCGGCTGTGCCGGATCCTCGACGTCGAGCGCGAGCCGTGGGACGTGCACGTGCCGCAGGGTGCGCTGCCGACCCTGGCCCGCGGGATCGCGCTGCAGGCCGGCGGCGACCTGCAGCGGGCCAGCGTCCACTTCGAGTCGCTGCTGCGGCGGTTCGACGAGCGCGGCGCGACGACGACGTGCCCGGTCGGCGTGCTGTGCGCGGCCAAGCTCGTCGAGTGCTGGGTCGACCTGGGCCGGTTCGAGGCGGCGACGTCGCTGCTGGACCGAATGGACTTCGTCGCCAGCCAGGGCTTGTTCACCCACACCTACCTCCTCTACGCGCGCGGCCGCCTGCGCGTCGCCACCGGCTACACCCGCTTCGGCTTCGAGGACCTGCTCAGCTGCGGACGGCGGCTCGCCCACCACGGCATGCGGTTCCCCGGGTTCGTGCCGTGGCGCGCGCACGCGGCCCGCGCGGCACTCGCGCTCGGCCAGGCCGAGGACGCGGCCCGGCTGGCCGAAGAGGACCTGTCCGCGGCGACCCGCTGGGGCGCGGCGCGGCCGCTCGGCACGGCACTCACGACGCTCGGGCTCGTCCGCGAGGACGACGAAGCCGAGCGGTCCCTGACCAAGGCGATCACGGCGCTGAGCGCGTCACCGGCCCGCCTGCAGCTGGCGACGGCGCTGACCGAGCTCGGCTCGCTGCAGTCGCGCCACGGCCAGTCCGAAAAGGCCATCGAGACGCTGCGGCAAGCCGTCGAGCTGAGCGAGCACTGCGGCGCGCGCCCCCTGGCGCGGCGCGCGGCGGAGGAGCTGCGCTCGTCGCGGCGCGCGCTGACCCCGGCGAAGGACAACGAGCACGGCCTGACGCGCCAGGAAAGCCGCATCGCCGTGATGGCCGCGCAGGGCCTGACCAACCGCGAGATCGCGACGGCGTTGCACCTGACGCGGCGCACGGTCGAGCTGCACCTGTCGGGCGCGTACCGGAAGCTGGGCATCCCGGGCCGCGCGGAACTCGGTGGCGCACTGGCGAAGTCCCACCGCGGCGGGTGAAGTCCCACCGCGTGGACGCGCGTTGACCGCCCCTGGCGTCGTTGCTCTACTCGGGCCATGTCTTCGCCCGAAGAACCTCTGAAATTCGCCTACTGGGTCCCGAACGTGAGCGGCGGGCTCGTCACGAGCGACATCGAGCAGCGCACGGACTGGGGCTACGAGTACAACCGCGAACTGGCGGTGCTCGCCGAGAACAACGGGTTCGAGTACGCCCTCTCCCAGGTGCGCTACACGGCGAGCTACGGCGCGGCCTACCAGCACGAGTCGACCGGGTTCAGCCTGGCGCTGCTGCTCGCCACCGAGCGGCTGAAGGTGATCGCGGCCGTGCACCCGGGCCTGTGGCACCCCGGCGTGCTGGCGAAGTTCATCGCGAGCGCCGACGTCATCTCCGGTGGCCGCGCGGCCGTGAACGTCGTCAGCGGCTGGTTCAAGGACGAGTTCACCGGCCTGGGCGAGGCGTGGCTCGAGCACGACGAGCGCTACCGGCGGTCGGAGGAGTTCATCCGCGTGCTGCGGGAGCTCTGGACCAGCGACCACGCCGAGTTCCGCGGCGACTTCTACCGGATCCACGACTTCGACATCAAGCCGAAGCCGGTCGTCACGCCGCACCCGGAGATCTTCCAGGGCGGCAACTCCACGGCGGCGCGCAAGCTCGCCGGGCGCGTCTCGGACTGGTACTTCAGCAACGGCAAGGACTTCGACGGCTTCAGCGAGCAGGTCGCGGAGGTGAACGGGTACGCGGCGGAGAACGACCACACCGTCCGATTCGGGCTGAACGGCTTCCTCATCGCCCGGGAGACCGAGAGCGAAGCGAAGGCCGTGCTGCGCGAGATCGTCGACAAGGCCAATCGCCCCGCCGTCGAGGGCTTCCGCAACGCCGTCAAGCAGGCCGGAAAGTCCACTTCGGACACCAAGGGCATGTGGGCGGACTCGGAGTTCGAGGACCTCGTGCAGTACAACGACGGCTTCCGCACCCGGCTGATCGGCACGCCGGAACAGATCGCCGACCGCGCCATCGAGTACAAGCGGCGCGGGGCGAACCTGCTGCTGCTCGGGTTCCTGCACTACCTGGAGGACGTCGAGCACTTCGGCGAGCACGTGCTGCCGGTGATCCGGGAGAAGGAACGCGACCTCGCCCGCGGCGCCGCCACCCCCGAACCCCTGGGCGTCTGAACGTCCTGAAGGGCACCCTCAGGGAAACCAGGTCCCTGAGGGTGCCCTTCACGGCACTCCGGCTAGCGTGAACTGGTGAACTTCTGGGCGGGTGCCGCGAGCCTGGTGCTCCTGATCGGGGTGCTGGTCTTCGCGATCGTCCGGCCGCGCGGCTGGCCGGAAGCGGTCGCCGCGGTGCCGGCGGCGGGGCTGGCGCTCCTGTTCGGACTGGTGCGCCCGGCCGCGGCCGGGCACCGGGCCGTCGAGATCCTGCCGACGCTCGGCTTCCTCGCCGCGATCCTCTTGCTGTCCTTTTTGGCCAGTGTGGACGGCGTGTTCGACTGGCTCGGCAACCGTCTCGCCGAGGCGTGCCACGGCCGGCCCCGGCGGCTGCTGGTCCTGACGTTCGCCGCGGCGGCCGGCGTGACGGCGGTCCTCAGCCTGGACGCCACCGTCGTCCTGCTGACGCCGGTGGTGCTCGCGACGGCGTCGAGCCTGAAGATGCCCGCGCGGCCGCACGCCTACGCCTGCGTGCACCTGGCGAACTCGGCGTCGACGCTGCTGCCGGTGTCCAACCTGACCAACCTGCTGGCCTTCGCCGCGTCCGGGCTGACGTTCGCCGGCTTCACGGCGTTGATGGCACTGCCGTGGCTGGTGACGATCGGCATCGAACTGCTCGTCTTCCTGCGGTTCTTCGCCACGGACCTGAAGCCACAGGAGACGGCCGAGCCGCGGCAGCACCTGGAGACGCCGACGTTCGCGCTGGTCGTCCTGGCGCTGACGCTGGTCGGCTTCGGGCTGGGCCCGCTGGGCCACGTCGAGCCGGTCTGGATCGCGACGGCCGCGGCGCTGGTCCTCGGCGTGCGCGCGCTGGCGCGGGGCAAGATCAAGCCGTGGCAGCTGATCAGCGAGGCGGCGCCGCAGCTGTGCCTGTTCGTGCTGGGCCTGGCGGTGGTGGTCGAGGCGGTGTCGGAACACCTGCTGGGCGGCTTGCTCCGCGACGTGCTGCCGACGTCGACGGGCCTGGTGGACCTCCTGCTGGCGGCCGGTGTCGCGGCGTTGCTGGCCAACCTGGTCAACAACCTCCCGGCGACGCTGATCCTGCTGTCGGTCCTGGGCACGCACCCGGCGCCGGGTGTGCTGCTGGCGGTGCTGCTGGGCGTCAACATCGGCCCGAACGCGAGCTACCTGGGCTCCCTGGCCACGCTGCTGTGGCGCCGAGCGCTCCCGCGGCACCCTTCGGCCCGCACGTTCCACACGCTGGGGGCCCTGACGACACCGCTGTGCCTGGCCGCGGCGACGGTGGCCCTGTGGCTGGGCCTCACCGTCGCGACGTAATCCGTCACCCGCGTGATCGCGGCCGGATCTCACGTGACTGAGGCCGGAACTCGCGAGTTCCGGCCTCGATCACGCTGGTCACGGGCCCGATCACGCGAGTGACGGGCCGGGTCACGCGGGTTACGGGTTCGGGACCGTCAGGGTCTGGCCCGGCTTCATCGTCGCGCCGCAGTCGTCCAGCGGGCCGCCGAAGCGGTCGGCCGCCACCGCCGGGATCGTCACCTTCGCGTAGTCTTGTGCCGACTTCAGCTTGGCCGGGTCCGTGACCGCGTCCTTGCGGACCCAGTCGCCGTTGCGCAGGCCCTCGATCGGCGACGAGTAGATCAGCACGTAGTCGCGGTCCAGGCGCGGGTCCAGCGCGATGCCGTTGCCCGCGGCCCACGGGCCCCACGAGTGGATGAACGTCGGCTTGACCGTGTCGAACACGTAGTTCCGCAGGCCGGCCAGGTCGTTGTCGTGGACCAGGTCGGCGATCGGCTTGTTGACCAGGCCGGCCATGTCCACCAGCTCGAGCCGGCTGGTCATCGACGAACCGCCGAGGTCCGGCAGCAGCAGCGACGCCTTCTGGATGCCCAGGATGTCCGCGTACGTGTTGAAGCCGCGGCCGAAGCGGTCCGCGACCAGGCACGCGGTGATGTTCGGGTTCTTCGCGAACTTGTCCGCGGCCTGGGCGAACCCGACGGCCGACGGGACGAACGCGCCCACCAGGACCACGACGATCCCGATCCGCAGCAGCGCCCGGCGGTGCTTCAGCAGCTCACCCGCCGACAGCGTCCCGGCGATGACCGCCAGCGGCCAGATCGGGCTGGCGAACCGGCTCTGGTACATCCAGTCGGCGACCATCACGCCGTACGCGACGACCCCGAGGCCCAGCGGCACCAGCAGCGCGATCAGCGAACGCCGCCACGGCGCCTTGACCAGTGCGAACACGATCACCAGCACGAGCAGGACCACGCCGGCCCAGCCCGCGTACTCGGCCAGTTCGAAGGGGCGCTTCAGCGCGTCGAACCCGGGCAGGCCCTGTTGCTTGGCGACCGACGGGTTGGCCAGCAGCCTGCCGAACTCGGAATACCGCCAGACGACGTACGCGCCGAACGGGACGGCGAACGCGGCCACCGACAGCAGCGCGAGCCGGAAGCTCTTCCAGAACAGGCCCGGCCGCAGCAGGAACAGCGCGGCCAGCGGGTACGCGCCCGCGTAGATCAGGCCTTCCGGCCGGGTCAGCGCGGCGAACGCGACCATGACGCCGGCCCACAGCGCGACCTTCGGGGTCAGCAGCTTGTCCCGCTTCACCGAGACGAACAGCGTCACGCCCAGCGTGACGACGGCGAAGGCGAACAGCGAGTTCTCCAGGCCGGACACGACCCAGATGACGAACGACGGGATCGTCGCCAGCGTCAGGCCGACGACCAGGGTGGCCAGCCACGCGAAGCGCGTGAAGATCTGCTTCGCGGCGATGTAGCAGGCGGTGAGGATGCCGCCGGTGAACAGCAGGCCCAGCAGCTTCGGGAACAGCACGTAGTCGGGCAGGCCGAAGAGCAGGCCGTGGTCGAAGAGGCCGACGAGCTTGCCGACGCCGAGCAGCACCATCCACGTCGGGTCCGAGAAGCCCTCGACCGGCGGCGCGCCCGGCTGCAGCACCGGGCCGAGGCCGTCGGCGAAGCTGCGGGCGTAGGAGAAGGTGATGGCGGCGTCGTCGACGATCCAGTGGCCGTAGCGGGTGGCGTGCGCCGCGACGGCGGCCACCCCGGCGAGCACGGCCAGTACCGGCGCCAGGCGCGCGCCCCAGCCCCGCGTCGTGGTGGTGGCCACGGGGTCGCCGGGGACGTCGCTCTGGGAAGTCTCGGTGAGTGCGCTAGCCGTCATGTCCTCGTCACTGTTCCGCCCGCAGGCCTCTGCCGGTGGGTTACGCACGAGCCGGCGCCCCATGAATGGACCCGAGGCCGGGCCCACCGCCGCGGCGCCGCGGTCGAGCCACTGTAGCCAATACCCCATCGGGGGTCGGCCACGCGTCGCCATTGAGCGTGATCCACCCCACAGTTGTCCCCGGTCAGCTCAGGTGCGACGTGTCGTTCACCAGCCGGACCGACGCGTTGCCGTCCGGGTAGAACTCGACGATCGACAGCGACGCCAGGTCCAGGTGCAGCCGGAACAGCAGCGACGGCCCGGCGTCCAGGCCCATCCGCAGCAGCGTCTTGATCGGCGTCACGTGGCTGACCAGCACCAGCGTCCGGCCGCCGTGCTCGGCGATCAGCTCGTCGCGGGCCTTGCGGACGCGCTGGTGGACGACGTCGAAGCTCTCGCCGCCGGGCGGCGGGACCGAGCTGTCGCCGATCCAGGAGCGGTGCAGGTCCGGGTCGCGGTCGGCGGACTCGGCGAACGTGAGCCCCTCCCACTCGCCGAAGTCGGTCTCGATGAGGCCGGGATGGGTCTCGACGCGGCCGCCGAGCGCGTCGGCGACGGCCTGCGCGGTCTGCTTCGTGCGCGTGAGCGGCGAGGAGATGATCGGGACAGACTCGCCGTCGACGATCAGGCCCTCGGTCGCGGCCAGCCGCTTCGCCGCCGCGGCCGCCTGCGCGCGGCCGAGCTCGGTGAGCGGGACGTCGCCGCGGCCGGAGTAGCGCCGCAACGCCGACATCTCCGTCTGGCCGTGGCGCAGCAGGAGCAGCCGGGTCGGGGTGCCGCTGGCGCCGGTCCAGGCGACGACGGCGCGGTCCGGCTTCCGGGTCGGCAGCTTCGGCGTGGCCGGGGCGGGCTTGCCGGCGGCCGGCTTCCCGGTGGCCGCGTCCATCGCCTCGTTGGCCAGCCGGTCGGCGTGCGAGTTCTGCGCGCGCGGGATCCACTCGTAGCGGACGCGCGTGAAGCCGGCGGCGATCTCCTTCGCCTGCGCGGCGAGCGGCTGCATGTCCGGGTGCTTGATCTTCCAGCGTCCGGACATCTGCTCCACCACGAGCTTCGAGTCCATCCGGACGTCCACAGTGGACGCTCCGAGCTCGGCCGCGGCGGCGAGCCCGGCGATCAGGCCGCGGTACTCGGCGACGTTGTTGGTGACGACGCCGAGGCCTTCCTTGCGCTCGGCCAGGACTTCGTCGGTCGCGGCGTCCTTGACCACGGCGCCGTAGCCGGCCGGGCCCGGGTTGCCCCGGGACCCGCCGTCGGCCTCGATGACGACATGCTTTGGGGGGTCCGTGGGGGCGGAGCCCCTCGGGCGGGGTCCGGGGGTTGCACCCCCGGAATCACTGTGCTCGGTCACAGGCCGGACTCCACGGTCCTGACCAGGATCGCGCCGCAGTTCTCGCACTGCACGACGTCGTCCTCGGGGCCGCCCTTGATCTCGTTGACGGTGTTGCGGTCCAGCTCGAGCTGGCAGGCGCCGCACCGGCGGGCGCGCAGCAGCGCGGCGCCGATCCCCTTGTGCTCGCGGACGCGCTCGTACAGCTTCAGCAGCGGCTCCGGGAAGCGCGGCAGCAGCTTCGCGCGGTCTTCGTCGCGGCGGGCGCGGATGGTGTCGAGGTCCTTGAACGCCTCGTCACGGCGGATGATCGCGGCGGCGACCTCGGACTCGGCCTTGTCGACCTCGGCGCCGGTGCGCTGCGCGTCCAGGCCCAGCGCCTCGCGCTGCTCCATCAGCTCCAGGAGGTCGTCTTCCAGCGCGCTCTGCCGGCGCTGCAGGGTCTGCAGCTCGTGCTCGATGTCGGTCATCTGCTTGGAGTTCACGGATCCGGACGCCAGGAGCTTGCGGTCGCGGTCCTCGCGGGCGCGCACCGACTCGATCTCCTTCTCCTGCCGGGCCACCTCCCGGTCGAGGTCGGACGCGGCGGTCTCCGTGGACACGAGCGCGTCGCGGCGATCCCGGACGGTCTTCTCCCCGGCGTCGATCTCGGCCAGCTCGGGAAGGGTGCGGCGACGGTGCGCGGTGCGCGAGAGCTCGGCGTCCACCTTGGCGAGCTCGAGCAACTGGCGCTGCACGGCGGGTTCGGCCTTCACGGTGCTCCTCTTAATTCGATGTGCGCTCGGCGCGGACGTTCCACGGGTCGGTGCACCGCGTGGAGACGCGGATGTCGACGTTACCCGCAAACGCTCGCGCCACGACCGCCGAGGCTTGCCTGCACCAGGGCCATTCGCTGGCCCAGTGGGTCAGCCCGACCAGCGCGGGCACCGGGCCCGGGCTCGCCAGGTGCTCACCCGCGGGGTGATGCCGCAGGTCGGCGGTGACGTAGGCGTCGACCCCGGCTTCGGTGGCCAGCGCGAGGTAGGAGTCCCCGGCCCCGCCGGAGACGGCGACGGTGCGGATCGGGCGGTCTTCGTCGCCCGCGCCGAGCACGCCGGGGACGGTCGCGGGCAGAGCGTCCGCGACGCGCTGCACGAAGACGCCGAAGGGTTCCGGCTCCGGCAGTTCGCCGATGCGGCCGAGGCCCGTGACGCCGTCCGGCTTCGGGTCGAGGGGCCGCAGGACGCGGAGGCCGATCGCTTCGGCGAGCGCGTCGGAGACGCCGGGGTCGGCGGAGTCGGCGTTGGTGTGCGCGCAGTAGAGCGCGATCCCGGCGCGGATCATCCGGTGCACGAGCGCGCCCTTCGCCGTGTCGGCGGGGACGCCGTGCACGCCGCGCAGCAGCAGCGGGTGGTGCGCGACGATCAGCTGCGCGCCGAGCTCGGCGGCTTCGTCGAGGGTGTCGGCGCCGGGGTCGACGCAGAAGAGCACGCGCGTCACGGGCTCGGCCGGGTCGCCGCAGACGAGGCCGACGGCGTCCCACGACTCGGCGAGCGCCGGCGGGTACGCCTGCTCCAGAACGGTGATGACTTCGGAAAGGGCGGGCATCCGGGGATCTTCGCATGGAGCGTTTCGGGCCGTGCGGCTTCGGTCCTGGCTCGTCACGGTGATGGTGGCGCTCTTGGCCTGCAGGGCCCCGGCGTCGTCGTTGTGGCGCCTCACGGATCTCGCGGCGCAGCCTGCCGACGGAGCCGGCGGTCACGCTTCCGGCACGAGCAGCCCGTTCGTGTCCTCAGCGGCAGCTTCTCGCCGCCGACGTCCTCCACCGCTTCGACGCCCTGCACGCTCGCGCACGAAAGAAGCCGTCTCGGCGACCTGCCGCGTTAGGGGGCGCTCCGGCGGCGGATCACCGCCGCCGCGAGCGCCGTGCGGGGGTCAGTTGCAGTTGCCGCAGCAGCCGCAGCCCTGGCCGGTGCACTTCGAGCAGCACCCGTGCATGATCGCTCTCCTTCCGGTTCGCGTCCTCGCGTGATCGACGCTAGGTGCCCGGTGCGGGCCGGTGGTACCGCCGAGCGGTGAGCAGACCAGGTGAACCCACCGGGCCGGTGGTTACGCTCGCCGCATGCTTCGGATCGTCGTTGTCTGCTCCGGCAACATCTGCCGCTCTCCCATGGCCGAGCTCGTCCTCCGGAAGGAGCTCGACGACGCCGGCCTCGCCGACGCCGTCCGCGTCACCAGTGCCGGGACCGGCGGCTGGCACGAAGGGGAACCCGCCGACAAGCGGGCCAGGGCGACCCTCGAGGCCCACGGCTACCCCACCCGGCACGTCGCGTCCGAGGTCTCCGACGAGGACCTCGGCGCCGACCTCCTGCTCGCCGCCGACGAAGGGCACGCCGAGTTCCTGCGGGCCCGCGTCGACGATCCGGCGAAGGTGCGGCTGCTGCGGTCGTTCGACCCGTCGGCCCCGGACGGCGCCGAGGTGCCGGACCCCTACTACGGCGGTGACGACGGCTTCGAGGACGTCCTCGGCATGCTCGAACGCGCGGTGCCCGGTTTGCTGGATTGGGTGCGTTCGCACCCCTGACGCGTCACATTGACCGAGGTCGGCGGGCGGCCCGGACCGGGCACGGCCTACCGTGGTGGGGTGCGGTTGCGGTTCCTGCTCCAGCCCGGGTGGCTGGCTCTGACGGTGGTGGTGTTCGCCTTCGCCGTCTGTTGCTTCACGCTCTTGTCGCCGTGGCAGTTCGGCCGCAACACCGAGCGCGAGCAGCAGAACTCCTCGCTCGAGACGTCGTTCACGGCCGCGCCGGTGCCGCTCGACCGGCTGCTGGCGCCGGGCGCCGCGCCCGATCAGCACACCGAGTGGCACCTCGTGTCGATCACCGGCCGGTACCTCCCGGACAAGGAGGTCGTCGCCCGGCTGCGGACCGTGCAGGGCGAGGGCGCCTACGAGGTGCTGACGCCGTTGCGGACGACCGACGGCACGGTCGTGCTGATCGACCGCGGGTTCGTCAAGCTCGACAGCAAGTCCGGCGTGCTGCCCTTCGCGCCGGCGCCGGGCGGGACCGTGCGGGTCACCGCGCGGGTGCGCAGCGACGAGACCGACCCGAAGAACCGCGACGCGTTCGCCGACGCGTCGACCGGCGGGCGGCTGCAGAGCTACGTCGTCGACTCGAAGGTCGTCGCGCGGGCGGGCAAGATCGACATCCGGCCCGGGTACTTTCAGCTCGACACCGATCAGCCCGGCGTGCTGGGCGCGCTGCCGCTGCCGCAGACCGATTCGGGACCGTTCTTCTCGTACGCGCTGCAGTGGATCGCGTTCGGCGCGATGGCGGTGCTCGGCTGGCTGTACTTCACCGTCCGCGAGCTGAAGCCGGGTGGCGCGCTGACCGCGCCGAAGGAGCCGGGCGAGCGGACGCGACGGAAGTCCGTCTCGGAGATCCTGGCCGAGGACGAGGCCGAGTACGCCGAAAGTGGCCCTTCGAAGTAAGCCGGAAATGGCCCTGGGGCGAGGCCACTTGCGGTCTTCATACTGGGCTCATGCTGATCCACCCCTGGGACGCCGCGAAGGACGACGCCGAGTGGCGGGACTGGCTGGCCGGCCACGACTTCGGCCAGCTGATCGCCGGCGGCACCGGCCGCGACCTGCCGATGGTCACGCCCGCGCACTTCGCCTACGACGGCGACCGCACGATCGTCACGCACCTGGCCCGCCCCAACCCGATCTGGCCGCTGCTGGAGGAGCACCCGCGCGCGCTGCTGACGGTGGTCGACGACTACACGTACATCCGCGCGGACTGGAACACGGCGTCCGGCGCCGACCCGGCGCGCGGCGTGCCGACGTCGTACTACGCGACGGTCCAGCTCGAGGGCGACGTCCGGCTGGTCGACGACCCGGCGGCGAAGGCTTCCTTGCTGGACAAGCAGTTGCGCCACTTCGAGACCGACGGAGCGCGCGCCCCGGTGAGCGCGACGGACGCCCCCGACCGGCGGCTGCTGCCCGGGATCCGCGGGATCGAGTTCACGATCACGGGCGTGCGCGCGAAGTTCAAGTTCGGCGGAAACCGGACGGAAGAGGACGGCGAGCGGATCGGCGCCCAGCTGGCCGAGCGAGATGGGCGGCTGGACGCGGAGGCCCTGACCCAGCTGCGTCGCCGCGGCTGACTCAGCGGTTGCGGCGCCAGAGGCCCGCGACCACCGCGAGCAGCACCGACGTCACGCCGGCCAGCCAGCCGACCACGCGGGACAGTTCCACCGCGCGTGTCACGTGACCGGCGTCCGGGTTGCGGCCGACGCCCAGCACCGGGCGCTCCTCGATGCCGTGCGGGTACACCGTCCGGCCGCCGACGCGGATCTCCAGCGCTCCCGCGAACGCCGCCTCCACGCGGCCCGCGTTGGGGCTGGGGTGCGCGATCGTGTCGCGGCGCCACGCGCGCCACGCGCCGCCCGCCGAGCCGCCGACCACCGGGGCCGCCAGCACCGTCAGGCCCGCCGCGATGCGGGTCGGGACCAGGTGGACGAGCTCGTCGAGACGGTCGAGCGCCCAGTGGCCGGGGCGGCCGCCGCGCGTGCGGCGCAGCAGGCTGACCGCCCGCGCGCCGAGCAGGCCCGGGACGCCCGCCACCGCGCCCCACACCAGCGGCGCGACGACGGCGTCGGATGTGTTCTCCGCCAACGTTTCCACCGAAGCCCGCGACAGCGCGACCGGGCCCAGCCCGTCGGCGACGCGGGGGTCCAGTTCGGACAGTGTCGAGCGGGCCGGCTCGAACCGGCACTCCTCGAGGTCGCGCGCGAGCTCGGTGCCCTGCAGCGCCAGGCCCGCCGCGCCGAGCACGGCCCAGGTCGTGACGGCGGTCGCCGAGGCCTGCACCAGCGGACGGCCACGGCCGGCGCGTTCGAGCACCAGGCCGCCCAGCACGGCGGCCACGGCCACCGCGGCGCCCGGCGCGGGCCCGAAGCGGCGGAAGGCCGTCACCGGCGGACGCCGGCGCGGGTCGCCGAGGGCGCCGTCGGCCGCTACGCCCAACACCAGTCCGATCGCGCGCGCCGCGCTCACCTGTGCCCCCCGGCAGAAAGAAAGTCCAGTTCGAGGAGAGGCTACTCGCCCCGGGAACACCCTCCGCAGCCCCGGGACGACTGTCAGGTCAGCCGCGGGTTCGCGGGGCCGGAGAGCCGCAAGCCGGCGACGAGAGCGTGGTCCCGCGCCGGGTTCACTCCACCAGCGCCGCGATCTCCTCGCGCGCCTGGACCACGATGTCGCGCATCGCGCGCTCGGCCCGGTCCGCGTCGCCCGCCGTCACCGCGGCCGCCACCTCCAGGTGCAGGGCCACCGCCTCGGGCTGGGGTTCCGGGGGCATCAGGCCGTGGCCGGTCCGGCCGGTCAGCACCTCCGCGACGACCTCGGACAGCTGCGCGAACATCGGGTTCCCGGACGCCGTGAGCAGCAGGTCGTGGAACGCGATGTCGAACCCGAGGAACGCCGGGAGGTCGCGCGCCTTCGCCGTCCGCGCCAGCCGTTCGCCCAGCGCGCCGAGGCGGCCGCGCTCCTCCGGGGTCGCGCGCAGGGCCGCGTAGCGCGCCGCGCACGGCTCGATCGCCGAACGCAGCTCGTTCAGCGTGGCCAGGGCGGCCGGGCGCGACGGGCCGTCGAGCTGCCAGCGGATCAGCTTCGGGTCGTAGTGGTTCCACTCCCCCGGGTCCCGCACGATCACCCCGACGCGCCGCTTGCTGCTGGTCAGGCGCATCGTCTCGAGCACTCGGACCACTTCACGCGCTACCGTCCGCGAAGCACCGAAGCGTTCCTGGAGCTCTTCGGACCGCAGCACCGTCCCCGGCGGCAGCGAACCGTTCGCGATCGCCGCGCCGAGCTCGTCCAGGACCTGGTCGTGCCTGTCGTTCCCCACGACCCCCAACCTAGCGAACTGACTCGATTAAGTAGCACTTAATCTTGAATAAGTAGTACTTTTGAGTTTGACTCACCCGAGCACAACGAAGTGGGAGGTGCGGGATGACCGTCATCGTGGTGATGGGGGTGTCGGGCTCCGGGAAGACGACGGTCGGCACGGCGCTGGCGAACGCGCTGGGCGTCGAGTACGCCGAGGCCGACACGTTCCACCCGCAGGCCAACATCGACAAGATGACCGCCGGGACGCCGCTGACCGACGCGGACCGCGCCCCCTGGCTCGAGGCCATCGCCGGCTGGATCCGCGCGCACCAGGACACCGGCGGTGTCGTGACGTCGTCCGCGCTCAAGCGCCGCTACCGCGACGTCCTGCGCACCGGCGGAAACGTCTGGTTCGCCCACCTGCACGGCGACCGCGAAATCCTCGCCGAGCGCATGCAGACCCGCAAGGGCCACTTCATGCCGGTGTCCCTTTTGGACTCGCAGCTCGCCGACCTCGAACCCCTCGAGCCGGACGAGCCCGGCGCGATCTTCGACATCCGCGACACCCCCGGTGAGATCACCGGAGCCGCGTTGACCGCCTTCCGGGAGCTCGCATGACGTCCGTCCTCGCCGCCGCCTGGACCGGCCACGACACCCGCCTGATCGGCGCGACCGTCGTCGCCATCGCGGTGATCGTCGTGCTGATCACCAAGGTGAAGCTGCACCCGTTCCTGTCGTTGGTGCTCGGCTCGCTGGTGCTCGGCCTGACCGCCGGGATGCCGGTCGACAAGCTGATCAAGAGCTTCTCCAACGGCGTCGGCAGCACGGTCGCCTCGGTCGGCATCCTCATCGCGCTCGGCGCGATGCTCGGCAAGCTGCTGGCCGACTCCGGTGGTGCCGACCAGATCGTCGACACCGTGCTCGGCAAGGCCCGCGGCGCCGCGCTGCCGTGGGCGATGGCCCTGGTCGCGGCGCTGATCGGGCTGCCGATGTTCTTCGAGATCGGCCTGGTCATGCTGATCCCGGTCGTGCTGCTGGCGGTCAAGCGTACCGGGAAACCGTTGATGCTGCTGGGGATTCCCGCCCTCGCCGGGCTTTCGGTGCTGCACGGCCTGGTCCCGCCGCACCCCGGTCCGCTCGCCGCGGCGGGCGCGCTGAACGCGAACGTCGGGATCACGCTGGCGTTCGGCCTGCTCGTCGGCATCCCGACGCTGGTCATCGCGGGCCCGCTGTTCGGCAAGCTCGCCGCCCGGATGGTGCCGGACGCCGTGGCACCCGCGCGGCTGGTTCCGGAGCGAGCGGACACGGACAAGCCGCGCCCCAGCTTCGCCGCGACGCTGTCGACGGTCCTGCTGCCGGTCGTGCTCATGCTCGCGAAGGCGCTGTCGGACATCCTGCTGGACAAGGAAAGCCAGGCGCGCAAGATCCTGGACTTCATCGGCGACCCGCTGATCGCGCTGCTCGCGGCGGTACTGGTCGGCATGGTCCTGCTGGGCCGTCCGGCCGGCCTCGGCCGCGGCCAACTGTCCACTGTGGTCGGTGACGCGCTGGGCCCGATCGCCGGGATCCTGCTGATCGTCGGCGCCGGCGGCGGCTTCAAGCAGACCCTGGTCGACGCCGGTGTCGGCGACGTCATCACGGGCCTGGCCAAGGACGCGAACCTCTCGCCGCTGCTGCTGGGCTGGCTGGTGGCGGCGGCGATCCGCCTGGCGACGGGCTCGGCCACGGTCGCGACGGTCTCGGCGGCGGGCATCGTCGCACCGCTGGCCGCCACGATGGACCCGTCGCACAGCGCGCTGCTGGTGCTGGCGATCGGGGCCGGGTCGCTGTTCTTCTCGCACGTGAACGACGCGGGGTTCTGGCTGGTCAAGGAGTACTTCGGGCTGACGGTCGGGCAGACGCTGAAGAGCTGGTCGGTGATGGAGACGCTGATTTCGGTGGTGGCGATCGCGCTGATCCTGCCGCTGTCGCTGGTGGTGTAGCCCGATGTCCTGAAGGGCACCCTCAGGGATCTTGAGTCCCCGAGGGTGCCCTTCAGGACATTCGCCGTGTCGTCCCTCCAAACACGCGTGTCGACTCCCGGATCACGCGTGTCGACCTTTCCGTCACACGGCGAACGTCGAGCTGCCTCGATCCGAGCCGCCCGGCCCGTGATCAGAACGTCGACACGCGTGACTGGAGGGTCGACACGTGTGATCCGGAGGTCGACACGGCGACCGTTGACATGTGACCTTTTGGTCACCTATTCTTTCGGCGTGCCCGACGACGACCTGGTGTTCAAGGCGCTGGCGGATCCGACCCGCCGGTTCCTGCTCGACCTGCTCTTCGAGCGTGACGGGCGCACGCTCACCGAACTCGAAACGCAAGTCGACATGAGCCGCTTCGGCGTGATGAAGCACCTCAAGCTGCTCGAAGAGGCCGGCCTGGTCGTCGCGCGGAAGGAAGGGCGGGAAAAGCTGCACTTCCTCAACCCCGTGCCGATCCGGGAGATCCACGACCGGTGGATCGACAAGTACACCGAGCGCCGGGTGACCGCGCTGCTCGATCTCAAGAGCGAACTGGAAGGCGACGAACCATGACGAACACCGTGCAGGTCAACCGCATCTACATCAAGGCCACCCCGGAGCGGATCTGGGAAGCCATCACCAAGCCCGAGTGGACCCAGAAGTACGGCTACACCGGCCTCGTCGACTTCGATCTGAAGGCGGGCGGCAAGCACCGGACCCACCCGACGCAGGCCTTCATCGACGCGGGTTTGACCGGTGACCTGATCGACGGCGAGGTCCTCGAGGCCGATCCGCCGCGCAGACTCGTCATCACGTGGAAACTGCTGATGGACCCGGCCATGGCGGACGAGCCCTACACGACCGTCACCTACGACATCGAAGCGACGCAGACCGCCGGCACCAGGCTCACCGTCACCCACGACGTCACCGGCGCGCCCGCCACCGGGGCGATGGTCGGCGGGGAGCACGAGGACGTCGACGCCGGGCCGGGCCAAGCTGCGGGCGGGGGCTGGGCCTGGATCCTCTCCGACCTCAAGACCCTGCTGGAGACCGGCGACGTCATCGTGCCGGCCTGACGAGGGCCCGGCAGGCCGGCTCGCGCCGCTTCGAGCCGGCCCACCGGGGGTCTACGCGCGCTGGGTCGCGGCCTTCAGCGCGGCCTTCGCGGACGCCGGCGCGTCCAGGGTGTCCAGCCCGAACAGGGCCGCCCCCACCACGGGGTTGACGTCCACCACGCGGACCACCGCGCGCGGCGCCACCTTCAGGCACCGCCGCTCGATCTCCGCGATCACCGGGGTGCCGATGCCGGTCAGGACACCGCCGCCGAGGACGATCTCCGGGGTGTCCTCCGTGAGGTCCAGCTTCCGGAGGATCACCGCGGCGAACACGCTGACCTCCTCGACGAACCTCGTCACGATGTCCGCCGCCACCTCGTCGCCCGCCGCGGCCACCTCGAACAACAGCGGGCAGAGCCCGTGGATCGAGGCAGCCGGGATTTCTTCGAAGTGCAGGCCCTGGACGACGTCGAACAGCGTCTCGCGGCCGAAGAAGCCGGCGACGGCCTCGCGGAGCGACGTGCGCGGGCCGCGGCCGTCCTCGGCGCGGACCGCCCACCACAGGGCCTCCTCGCCGAGGCGGTAACCGCCGCCCCAGTCGCCGGAGATCTTGCCCAGCGCGGGAAAGCGGTGCACGCGCCCGTCCGGGCCGACGCCGGCGCCGTTGATCCCGGCACCGCACACCACCGCCACGCCGATCCCCGCGCTGCCCGCCCGGAGCAGCGCGAGGGTGTCGTTGCCGACGGTCAGCGTGTCGCTCCACCCGCGGGCCGCCAGCGCCGCGTGCAGCGCCTCCTCCTCGCGCGGGAAGTCGAGCCCGGCCAGGTACGCCGACGTGTGCACCGCGAACGGCTTCTCCCCGCGAGCCGGGAAAGCCTCCAGTACCAGGTCTTCCAGCGCCGCGACGCAGGCCGCGACGCCGACGTTCTGCGGAGAAGCACCGGGACCGCGCGACTTTCCCAGCACGACGCCTTCGCGGGACACCACGAGGACCTCGGTTTTGCTGTTGCCGCCGTCGATCGCGATGACAGCTGGCTTCATCCGCGGGCCCAGGGCAGGTACTCACGGTTGATCTGCACCAGCGAATCGGCGAGCGTGTCGGCCTTCGTGTACTGCCCGACCAGCGGGTGCGCGAGCAGCGCGTCGGCCACGCGGTCGCGGCCGCCCTTGACCGCCGCTTCCAGCGCGAGGAACTCGTACGCCGTCGTCGCCGCGATGAGCCCGGAGAACTGCGGCTCCACCGGCGTCTGCGCGATCGGCGTGGCGCCCTTCGAGTCCACAGTGGACCGAACCTCGATGACGGCGTCGTCCGGCAGGAAGCCGAACGTGCCGTCATTGCGGACGTTCACCACGTGCTCTTCGGCCGGGCCGTCCGCGGTCAGCGCGTGCACCAGCTGCACCGCGGCCTCGGAGTAGTACGCGCCGCCGCGCTTCTCCAGCGACTCCGGCTTGGTGTTCTCCTCCGGGTCGAGGTAGATCTTCAGCAGCTCTTCCTCGACGTCGCTGACGACGTCCGCCCGCGGCCGCTCGGTGCGCTGCTTGGTGACCTGCTCGTCGTGCGCGTAGAAGTACTTCAGGTAGTACGACGGCACGACGTTCATCCGCCGCAACCACTTCTGGGGCACACTGACCTCATTGGACAGATAGTCCAGGTGCTTCTCCAGCAGCTCCGGCAGCCGGTCGACGCCGTCGACGAGCGCGCCGCGCTCCCAGCTCAGGTGGTTCAGTCCGGTGTGGACGAGCTTGACGTCGTCCGCGCCGACGCCCAGCAGCTTCCCGAACTGCCGCTGCAGGTTGATCGCGACGTTGCACAGCCCGACCGCGCGGTGCCCCTCGTTGAGCAGGGCGCGCGTGACGATGCCGACCGGGTTGGTGAAGTTGACGATCCACGTGTCGTCGCCGGCGATCTTGCGGACGCGCTCGGCGATGTCGAGCACCACCGGCACCGTGCGCAGCGCCTTCGCGAGCCCGCCCGCACCGGTCGTCTCCTGGCCGACGCAGCCGCAGGCGTGCGGGAACGTCTCGTCGGAGCGCCGCGCCCGCTGGCCGCCGACGCGCAGCTGGATCAGCACGGCCGACGCGCCGTCGACGCCCTCTTCCAGCGACTGCGTCGTCCGGACCCGCGCGGGGTGCCCGGCGTGCGCGAGCAGCCGCTGGCTGAACCCGCCGACGGCCTCGACGCGATAGGCGTCCGGGTCGACCAGCACGATCTCGTCGACGTCCAAAGTGGACCGGCGACCGGCGATCCCGTCGATCAGCTCCGGCGTGTAGGTGGACCCGCCACCGACGACTGCCAGCTTCATCCCTTGACTCCCGTGAATGTGATGCCCTTGACGAACGACTTCTGGGCGAAGATGAACAGGATGATCACCGGCGCCATGATCAGCGCGGTCGCCGCCATCGTCATGTTCCACTCGACGTGGTGCATGCCGCGGAAGGACGCGATCGCCAGCGACAGCGGCCAGTGGTCCTGGTCCTCGCCCGTGTAGAGCAGCGGCCCGAAGTAGTCGTTCCAGGTGAACAGGAAGCAGAACATCGCGGTGGCCGCGATTCCGGGCTTCGCCATCGGGATCAGCACCCGGTACATCGCCTGGAACTCGTTGCAGCCGTCGATCTTCGCGGCTTCGAGGTAGTCCTTCGGAATGGTGAGGAAGAACTGCCGGAGCAGGAAGATCGAGAAGGCGTCGAAGAAGAAGTACGGCGTGATCAGCGGCACGAGCGTGCCGGTGAGCCCGAGCCGCACCCACAGGTCGTACAGCGGGACGACGGTCACCTGCGGCGGCAGCATCATCGCGGCCACCGTGAGCATGAAGAACAGGTTCTGCCCGCGCCACCGCAGTTTCGCCAGCGCGTACGCCGCCGGGATCGCCGAGAGCAGCGCGCCGATCGTCGCCAGCCCCGAGTACAGCAGGCTGTTGCCGAAGTACTCCAGCAGCGGCGCCTTCTGGAACACCGTCACGAAGTTCTCGAAGTGCCACACGCTCGGCCACAGGCTCGCCGTCATCGCCTGGTCGTCCGCCATCACCGCGGTGAGGAAGACGAACAGCAGCGGCAGCATGAAGATCACGCCGAGCGCGATCCCGGTCGCGTGCAACGCGATCCAGGACAGGCGCCTGTCCCAGCTCCGCTTGAACCGCACCTTCGGGTGCACACCCGCCGGCTTCTGCGGTGCTTCCGCCAACGCGGTCATGTCCCCTCCTCCTGGTGCTGGGACTTACGAAGCTGCCGCACCAGAATCCAGGTGAAGCCCGCCGAAACGATGAACAGCAGCACCGCCATCGCCGCCGCGTAACCCATGTTGAAGTAGCGGAAACCCTGGACGTACAGCCAGATCGGATACGTCAGCGTCGAGTTTTCGGGTGCGCCGATGAGCTTCGAGTTGCCGGCGACGTCGGCCGTGCCCGCCGAAGCGGACGCCGCGACGATCGCCTGCGTGAAGAACTGCAGCGCGTAGATGATCGAGTTGACCACGCCGAACAGCAGCACCGGCGAGATCGACGGCAGCGTGACGTGCCAGAACTTGCGGACCGAGCCGGCGCCGTCGAGCTCGGCGGCCTCGTACTGCTCGGTCGGGACGTCGAGCAGCGCGGCCAGGATGATGATCATCAGCTCGCCGGAGCCCCACAGCGCGAGCAGCGTCAGCGCGGGCTTCGACATGGCCGGGCTGTTGAA
Organism: Amycolatopsis sp. cmx-8-4; assembly: GCF_046548675.1. Classification (NCBI taxonomy): domain Bacteria; kingdom Bacillati; phylum Actinomycetota; class Actinomycetes; order Pseudonocardiales; family Pseudonocardiaceae; genus Amycolatopsis; species Amycolatopsis sp. cmx-8-4. Next base: position 154,977 of record NZ_JAEBDZ010000015.1, on the reverse strand, counting down.
CCACAGGCCGCCGTCGATGCCGATGAGCCGCAGGAACCGGTTCACCGGGCCGAACTCGGGGTTGAACACGAAGACGAACGCCAGCGTCGCCGCCGCGGGCGGGGCCAGCGTCGGCAGGTAGCAGAGCGTCCGCACCAGGCCGACGCCCGACTTCAGCCGGGAGATCACCGACGCGATGCCGAGGGAGAACAGCACCCGGCACGTCGTCAGGATGACCACCAGCCACAGCGTGTTGTACGCCGCGACGCCGACGAGCGGCTCGGTGGTGAACATCCGGACGTAGTTGTCGAACCCGATGAACTGCGGCGGGTTGATCAGGTCGTACTTGGTGAAGGAGTAGTAGACCGTGGCGATCAGCGGGTAGCCGAAGAAGACCAGGAACCCGACGAGCGCCGGGGCCATGAAGAACAGCGCGGTCCGGCGGCGCTTGCCGGCCCGGCGGGCCCCCGCCCGCGCCTTTTCGGGCGCGGACGGGGTTCCGTCGGTCGTTGAGGGGAGGGTGCGGGGCGAGGCACTCTTTACCGCCGAGGCCCCGTCGGACAGAGTCATCCGCCCGCGCCCTTCTGCTTCAGTTCGTCGTCGATCTGCGCGTCCACCTTCTTCAGGCCTTCGGTCAGATCGGGGATCGAGCCGGCCTGCCACTTCTCGGCGAAGTCGTTGACCGCCTTGAGGTGCGCGTCACCGATCGGGGTGGTCTGGTTCGACACGAGCTTGCCGCTGTCGTACATGTCGAGGAACGTCTTGAACTGCGGCTGCAGGTCGAGGCGCGGCGACGTCAGCGAGGCCTTCGTGCTGGGCACGTTCTTCAGGCCGTTGGCCATGTCCACCAGGGTGTCGGTGTCCAGGGTGGCCTGCTTGATCAGCTCCCACGCGGCGCCCGGGTTCTTGGCGCCCTTGGGGATCGCGATGATCGTGCCGGTGGTGAAGGCGCTGCCGTACTTGTCGGCCATGGTGCTGAGCACCGGGGCGGGCGCGGTGGCGTAGTTCAGCGTCGGCGCCTGGTCCTTGATGAACGCGGTGCGGAACTCACCGTCGTAGATCATCGCCAGCTTGCCCTTCTGGAAGCCGTTGTCGGCGGAGTACTCGTCACCGAGGCCGGCCTTGAACTTCTCGACCTTGTCGTGGCCGCCGAGCGCGTCGATCAGCTTCTGCTGGAACTCGAACATCGCCTTCCAGCCGGGGTTGGTGGCGAGGTCCGACTTGCCGTCCGGGCCGATGAACGGCGCGCCGAAGTTCGGCGCCCAGTACTGGGCCTGGTTGCCGTAGAACGGCATGGACGGCAGGAAGCCGGCGACCTTGATCGAGCCGTCCGCGTTGTACTCGGTCAGCTTCTTGGCGTCTTCGAGCCACTCGTCGGTGGTCTTCGGCGGCGACGTGATGCCCTTCGCCGCGAACAGGTCCTTGTTGTAGTAGAGGCCGTAGACGTCGGCGAGCATCGGCATCGCGCAGCGCTTGCCTTGGTACTCGGTGTAGTTCCGGACCGCTTCGGGGATCTGGTTGAGGTCGATCTTGTCGCGGTCGATGTAGGGCTTCAGGTCCTGGAAGCTGCCGTTGGAGCACCAGGCGCCGAGGTTGTCGGTGTAGAACGAGATCGCGACGTCGGGCGGGTTGCCACCGCGGATCGACTGCGTGAGCTTGTCGTCGTCCTGGTTGCCCTCGTGCTTGATCTCGATGTTCGGGAACTTCGCCTTGAGCTTGTTCAGGCCCGCGGTGACGACGCCGTACTCGCGGTCGGTGAACTTGCTGTAGACGGTGATCGTGAGCTTGTCGTCCTTGCCGGGCGCTGCGGCCGCGTCACCGCCGCCACTGGGCGCGGCGGCGCCGGAACAGGCGCTGGTCAGCAGGACGGACGCCGCGGCCACGGCGATTAACGCTGCGCCGCGACGGGTCCGGTTGGTAGGGCGCATGGCCCTCCTCCTCATCGGTTGGGCTACTCGGTTGGGGACGGGGCGGGACGGGTGTTCGGGACCGCCGCTTTACCGGGCGAGGGTCCGACCGCGGGTCGGCGCGACCCGAGGAGCGTGGGGGTGACGACGCCGAAGACGTCCTCACGGGTTTTGGCGAGCGCGGACTGCAGCGCGCCCGCGCGGACGGCGTTGCCCTGCACCGAAGCGCAGCCGACCGGCGTGCGCGGCAGGACGAGCGTGTGCAGCCGGTCCTGCACCAGCGCGGCGAAGTTCTCGCCGCCGGCGCGGCTGGTGTCGCCGCAGAGCAGGACGAGCTGCGGGTCGGCGACGGCGACGAGGTTCGCGATGCCCCCGGCGACGCGCCGTGCGAGGTCGTCGAGGAAGGGGTGCTGCATTCCGGCTTGGGTGACGGCGTCCCAGGCGGTCGCGGCGGTGATGCCGTGCGCGGCGGCCAGCCGGCAGATGGCGGGCGAGTCGACGAGGTTGCCGAACCGGGCGCCGGCCTCGGGCCAGACGTCGCCGGTGTCGACGGTCGCCGGGTCGGGCACGCGCATCCAGTCGATCTCGCCGCCGCCGCCGGTGGCGCCGCGCAGCAGCCGCCGGCCGATGACGACCGCGCCGCCGACGCCTTCGGACAGCCACACCATGACGAAGTCGTCGACGTCCTGGGCCTTCCCGGCACTCATCTCCTCGACGGCGACGAGGTTGACGTCGTTCTCGATCAGGACGTCGACGCCGAGTTCGTCGCTGAGCTTCTGCGGGACGTCGAAGCCGAGCCAGCCCGGGATGTGCGGCGCGGAGGAGAGCAGGCCGGTGCGCGGGTCGAAGGCGCCCTGCGCGCCGATGACGACGTGGGCGAGCTCTTCGCGGGTGATCCCGGCCGCTTCGGCGACGTGGCTGAGAGCCTCGCCGAAGGTCCCGACGACGTCGGCGCCTTCGTGGACGGGCAGCGCGACCTGGTGCTCGGCGAGGATCGTCCCGGCGACGTCGGCGACGACGAAGTCCGCGACGTGCGGGGTGAGATCGACGGCGGCGACGCGGGCGAGGCCGCCGTTGGCCGACCAGAGCTGGGCGCGCGGCCCGCGACCGCCACCCCTGACACCGGCCTTGACGACCAGGTTGTCCTGCTCGAGGCGGGTGAGCAGCTGCGCGGTGGCGGGCTTGGAAAGACCGATGGCCAGCTCGAGCTCGGCGCGCGTCAGCGGGCCCTCCCGCAGGAGGACCTCGATAGCGGCGCGATCGTTGATCTCGCGCAGCATCCGCGGGCTACCGGCTCGCACTGTCGTCGCTCCCGACTTAATTAGGATACTTTACAGACGGTTTCCGGGGACTGTAGTGAGCCGCGGCACAGCCGTCAACGGGCTCGGGAAACGGCCAGGTAACGCTTGAAGTCGCGCGTGTGACACGGCGGATCCCACTAGCCCGGCCGCCGTTTCGGCTGGTGGAGGAGTTGCGACGCGGCGTTTGCGCCGGTCAGCGGGTCACCGGAAAGCGGCTTGCGGTGGCCGCCACCGGACCACGCGGACGCGCACGTCCACCGGGGAGTGTCGACGAATCGACCGGCTTCGAGTCACGGTCGAACTGCGCCCATCCGGCACGGCACCCGCCTGATCGGCGACGACCCCGAACGCACTGAAGGCCACCATGAGGGAAGTCCTCAGGTGGCCTTCAGAGACGTACGACTTACTCCTCCGCGTCCGCCCAGGCCTTGAGCATCACGCGGGCGATGGACGAGTTGCCCGGCAGGAGGATCTCCGCCGCGCCGTCCGCGATCGGGGTCGGCTTGGCGCCCTCGTTTCGCAGTGAACTGTTCTCGAACGCCGCGCGCACCTCCGCGCGTGACACCCACAGCGCCTCTTCGATCTCGCCGTCCGCCGGGACCAGCGGCAACGTGCGATCCGCCCGGGCCGTGAAGCCCAGCATGATCGAGCGCGGGAACGGCCACGGCTGGCTGCCGAGGTACCGGACGTCCGACACCGCGGCGCCCACCTCTTCGCGGATCTCGCGGAGCACGCACGCCTCCAGCGACTCGCCCGCCTCGACGAACCCGGCCAGCACCGAATAGCGACCGGCCGGCCAGATCGGCTGGCGGGCCAGCAGCACGTGGGATCCGTTCGTGCCCTCCAGCGAGTGGACCAGGCAGATCACCGCCGGGTCGGTGCGCGGGTACTCCTCGCGGCCGTCGTGCGTGCACTTGCTCGCCCAGCCGAACTGGATCAGCTCCGTGGGATTTCCGCAGCGGGTGCAGAACTTGGCCTGGCGACGCCAGTTGCGCAACGCCTGCGCCGTCGTGAACAAGCCTGCCGACGTGTCGTCCAGCAGGTCGCCGTACCCACGCAGCTCGACCCAGATCTCGCCGTCGACGCGCGGGACCTCTTCGACGAAGCCCCAGCTCCCGGCCATCTTCACCGTGTCGGTTTCACCCGAAGGGCCGCCCGGGAGCGACCAGTAGTCGGTGTCCTGCCACTCGCCGAGGAACACCGCGTCCGACGGCGGTGCCGTGCCGAAGTCGACCGCCTTGCGGAACGCCAGCACCGACGAGCCCTCGACGACCGGGGTGCGCCCGGTGTCGTCCAGGAGGACGACCCGGGCGTCGGCCCAGCGCGAAACCAAGCGTGAAGGGTTGGTGCGCAAGCCTTCCTGACGGTCCACAGTGGACCTCGACAGGGTCGGCAGGGCACCGAGGGAGAACGGGACGGACATCAGGCCGGCTCGCCCACTACGACGTCGCCGAGCGCGAGGAGCTTGCGTTCCAGGACCGCCGCGTCGCCGACGACCACGCCGGTGAACCGCTTGGGGGCGAAGAACTTCAGCGCCGCGTCGGCCACCTCTTCGGCGGTCACGGCGGCGACCCGCGCCGGGTGCTCGTTGAGCCACTCCAGGCCCAGCCCGGTCGACGCCAGTGCCAGCACCTGGCCGGCCAGACCGGACTGCGACGACGTCGACGTCAGCAGCGAGCCGATCGCGTACTGCCGCACCGACTCCAGCTCGTCGCCCGCCGGCGGGACCTGGCCGAGGCGGCCCAGCTCGTAGCGGGTCTCCAGCAGCGCCGGGGCGGTCGCGTCGGTGGCGGTGTCCGCGTCGACGTTGACCACCGCGGTGCCGTCGGTGAACTCGAAGCCGGAGTGCGCGGAGTAGGTGTACCCCTTGTTCTCGCGGATGTTCTCGACCAGCCGCGACGAGAAGTACCCGCCGTAGGCCAGGTTCGCCAGCTGCAGCGCGGCGTACCCCGGGTCGGTGCGCGGCACGGTCTGCGCGGACAGCCGGATCTGCGACTGGACGGCGCCGGCGCGCGGCACCAGCAGCACGCTCGGGCCGGTCAGGTCCGGCAACGCCGGGAGCCGCACGGCCGAGCGGTCCGACGCCCAGGCGCCGAGCACCTTCTCCAGGTCGCCGATCACCGCGGTCGGGTCGATGTCGCCGACCAGCACCAGCACCGAACCGCGCGCCTGCACGGACGCCTGGTGCAGCGCGCGGACCTGCTCGGGCGTCACGACGGCGACGTCCTCCGCCTGCGGCACCTCGCGGGTGGCCGGGTGGTCGCCGTAGCGGTGCTTCTGCAGCGCTTCGCGGGCGATCGTGCGCGGCTGGGTGCGGGAGACGGCGATCCGCTCGACCAGCCGCTCCTTCTCGCGGGCGATCTCCTCGTCGGCGTAGGTCGCGCCGGTGAGGACGTCGCCGAGCACGTCGAGGAACGTCGGCAGCTTGCCGGCGAGCGCGGAGCCGGTCAGCACCAGGCGTTCCGGGTCGACGCCGCAGCCGATGTCGCCGCCGATCAGCGCCAGCTCGGCGTCGATCTCGATGCGGTTGCGGCGCGCGGTGCCGGTGAGGATGGTCTCGGCGAGCACCTCGGCGATCGCCGGGTGCAGCTTGTCGTCACCCGCGAACGGGATCCACAGCCGGGCCTCGACCATCGGCACGGTCGCCTTGCGCACGGCCACCACGCGCAGGCCGTTGGCCAGCGTGGTGTCCACATGGGACAGGTCGGCGGCGGACCGCTGCTCGCCGAGCGGGGGCAGCGGGCGCGGCCCCCGCGCGGTGCGGCCGATCTCCTCGGCGCTGCGGTGCGTTGCAGAAGTCGTGGGGGAGCTCACTGCTCGTTGGTCCCTTCCGAAGCGGGCTTGACCACCAGGACGGCGCGCGCGTCGGGGCGCAGCGCCTTCGCCGCCGCCGAAACGGCTTCCGAGGTGACGGCGGACATCCGGTCCGCGAGCTGGTAGACCAGCGAGGCGTCGCCGTAGAGCAGTTCGAACGAGCCGAGCGCGAGGGTCCGGGACACCAGGCGGTCGTGCTCGGAGTGCAGGCTCGCGGTCCAGCGCGCGGTGACCTTGCGCAGTTCCTGCTCGTCCGGCGGGTTCTCGGCGATCTTCTCGAGCTCGTCGTCCAGCGCCGCGAGCACGCGCTCGCGCGGCACCTCGTGCGGGTGGATCAGGGTGATGGTGAACGTGTCCGGGTCGCGGGCCTCGAACGGGCCGAACAGCCCGGCGCCGGCGCCGATGTCGACGACCAGGGGCTCCTTGTGCACCAGCCGCTGCTGCAGCCGGGAGCCGTCGCCGTCGGTCAGCACGCCGGCCAGCACGAGGTAGGCGAGGTAGCCGCCGACGTCGTTGATCGGGTCCGGCATCCGGTAGCCGACGGCGAGCGCGGGCAGCGGGGCGTGCGGGTCGATCGTCTCGCCCAGCAGCTCGCTGGTCGGCAGCGGCTCGGCGAACGACGGCCGCTGCGGCGCCGGCCGGTGCGGGACGTCGCCGAAGTTCTTCTCGATCAGGTCCTTGGCGCCGGCGATCTCGAAGTCGCCCGCCACGGTGAGCACGGCGTTGGCCGGCGAGTAGTAGGTGTCGAAGAACGCGGCGCAGTCTTCGACCGTGGCGCTCTCGAGGTCCTCGAAGCCGCCATAACCGTTGTGCGCGTTGGGGAACGTCGAGTACAGGACCGGCGGCAGGGTGATCCACGGGAACCCGCCGTACGGCCGGTTCAGCACGTTGAGCCGGATCTCCTCTTTCACGACGTCGATCTGGTTCGCCAGGTTCTCGGCGGTCAGCTTCGGCGCGCGCATCCGGTCGGCTTCGAGGAACAGCGCGCGTTCCAGCGCGGCGCTCGGCAGCACCTCGAAGTAGTCGGTGTAGTCCGGATGGGTGGACCCGTTGAAGGTGCCGCCGCTGGACTGGACGTGCCGGAAGTGGGCGAGTTTCTCCAGGCTCTCGGAGCCCTGGAACATCAGGTGCTCGAAGAGGTGCGCGAAACCGGTGCGCCCCTCCGGCTCGGAGCGGAAACCCACGTCGTAGTGCACGCTGACGCCGACCACCGGCGCGGTCGCGTCGGGTGCGAGGACCACGCGCAAACCGTTGTCTAGGGTGTATCGGACGAGCTCGGGATCGGCCATGACCCCACCCTACGACGGCTCGCCCGCTCTCCGCGTCCCGCCTCGTGAGTGGTAATTCGGGTTCTAACCCGAATTACCACTCACGAGGCCCTGGAGGCGACCACGATGGGCCGCCGCGAGCGCGCCAGCCAGGTTGATCGCGAAGGATCCGGCCTGGTCAGGGGTGATGTCGCCGTCGTGCCAGTAGACCGTCGGCGGGTGCTCGAGACCGTCGAACGCGGCCACCCACGGCCCTAGTTCGCCCAGAGCGAGCGCGTACGGCAGGCCGCGTGAGAACACCAGTTCCCGTTGGGGCTTGCCGAGGTCCTTCACCTTCACGGAACCCAGTTTCGCGGCGACCCCGCGGAGCCGCCGTGCGACGTCGAGACCGGCTCGCCGGCGCGCGGGCAGCGCCGCCGAGACCACCGCGGCGGCCGCCCCGGCCAGCGCGAGGATGACGCCGAGCTGGGCGTACCCGGCGGTCAGCGCGAGCAGGACGGTCAGGAACACGCCGTAGCAGACGACCCGGATCCCGGCGCGGCGGAGCCGGCCGGGCCGCGGCGCGAGCCAGCCGCGGCGGACGGCGTCGGCGTACAGCTCCCCCGGTGCGATGCCGACGTGGTCGCGCCGCAGTTCGGCAAGGGTCACCGGGTCCTCCGGCAGGACCGCCTCGAAGACCGCACGTTCGAAGGAGGTCAGGTGCTCGTCGGCCGGGTTGCGGCGGGTCAGCCGGGAGCCGTCACTCACCCAGAGGTAGTTGCGGACGGCCAGGTCGAGCACGGTCGCGGCGAGGTCCGCCGCGCCGGTCCGGCCGTGCAGCAGCAGGCCGACGTGGCCCGGCAGCACGCCTTCCGGTGACGCGAACTCGCCGTTCGCCGAGACCAGCTCGGCCTTCGGCGGCTCCCCCGCGCCGGCGTCCCGGCGGCGCGCGAACAGCACGAACGTGGCCGCGGCCAGCAGCAGCGCGCCGAAGCCCGCCCAGGCCCAGCCGACCGGGGCGGTGACGACGAACGCGCCCGCGAGCGTCTTGGCCGGCACCAGGCGGGCGTTGGCCGGGACGGTGCCCGCCGGCAGCTCGACGGTGGCCGTCATCCGCTGGCCCGCGAGGAGGTTCTGCTGGCTGAACCGGGTCAGCCCGGCGTGGTCGATCTGCGCGGCGCCGCAGGAGAAGTCCGAATCGGCCGGTCCGGCCAGGCAGTCGACCGCCGTCGGGATCCTGGGCGCCGCGAAGGACGCGCGGAGGAACTTCAGGTCGGTGCTCCAGCCGCCGGCCAGCTCCCAGGTGACGCGGTCGCCGTCGACCGCACCGTCCACTGTGTACCTGACGGTCGACGTGCCGGCCGTCAGGTGGATCGTGAAGGCGTCCTGGTCCACCGAGGCCGTGCCGCTGCCTTCGAGGACGACGTCGCGCACGCCGTAGACGCGGTCGCGGTGGTGCGGCGCCGGGACCCGCAGCGGGACCCGGCGGTCCATCGTGACGCCGCCCGGCACCGACACCGCCTCGGCGACCGAAAGCGAGCCGTCGCGCTCCACCTTGAGCTGGATCTCGGCGCTCTGCGGCAACGCGGGCGGCGGTGGCTGGTCCACCGGCGCCGCGGCCAGGACGAGCGTCAGCACCGCCGCCGCGAGCACGTCAGCGCGGCGAGGTGGCGCGGCCGGACTCGGTGAGCAGTCCGTCGAGCGCGGTCAGGAACGACGGGAAGTGCGTGCCGAACCGGCGCAGGTCGCTGTCGGCCTCCATGCCGCCGTACCAGTAGAGGCCGGCCGTGCCGTCCGACGCCGGGTTGAGCGCGGCGAAGGCGCCCAGCCAGCGTTCGGTGTCGCCCAGCACCACCGCGTACGGCAGCGACCGGGAGAACACCATCTCGCGGTCGCCCGGCGGGATGTCCTCGGCCTTGGCGTGGTGCAGGTAGTGCAGCAGGCCGCGGACCTGGCCGACGAGCACCCGGCCGCGCGCGGTGCGCGAGGGCAGCAGCGCGGCCGCGGCGGCGACGCCGAGCCCGGCGAGCGCGAGCGCGACGCCGAGCAGCGCGTACCCGACGGTGAAGGTGAGGATCGCCGTGACGACCAGGCCGAGCACGAAGATCCCGGCGCCGAGCCAGGTCAAGCCGCCGCGCGCGGTGTCAGGACGACGGGAGAACCAGCGCTTGGTGACGACGTCGGCGTACATCGCGTCGCTGATCCGGCGCAGGTCGAGGCCGCCGCGGGCGCGCAGCTGCGACACGAGCACGGCGTCGGTGCCCGCCGGCAGGAGCGTTTCGTAGACCGCGCGCTCGAAGTCGTGCAGGTGCTCGTCCGGCGGGTTGCGGCGGGCGAGCTGCCAGTCGGGCCCTGGTACTTCCGCGAGCCACAGGTAGTTGCGGACGGCCAGGTCGACGACGGTGGCGCTGATGTCGACGACGTCGACGGTCTCGTCGATCACCGTGCCGACCTGCCCGGGCAGCACGCCGTCCGGGGAGGCGAAGTAGACGCGTTCGCCGTCGCGCAGCAGGACCTCGACCGGGCCGGTCGCGGCGGTGAGCGCACCCGCGTCCTGCTTGCGGCGGCGCACCACGAAGACCGCGGCGGCGGCGAGCAGGACCAGGAGGACGGCGAAGGCGACGCCGGTCAGCGGCGTCAGGGCGAAGGCGTTGGCGAGCAGGCCGATGCCGGCGAACTTCGCGGTGGCCGGCGCGGTGTTCGCGGGCAGGCCGACCAGCAGGTCGACGCGGTCGCCCGGCTGGACGTCGTTCTGCTCCAGGCGCACGACGCCGGTGTGGTCGAGCTCGCTGAGCGTGCAGCGCCGGCTGGAGCCGATCGGGCCGGCGAAACAGTCCACAGGGGACAGCTCCGGCGACGGCGCGATGAAGGACGCGGTGAGCTTGGCGACCGGGCCGTCGAATCCGCTCGCGGCCTGCCAGCGCGCCTGCTGCCGGCCGCCCTGGTCGGCGACGACGCCGTCGACGAGGTAGGTGACGGTGGAGCTGCCACCGGTGAAGGTGAGGACGAGCTGGTCGCCGGTGATCCGGCCGGCGGCCGCGCCCTCGGTCTTGACGTCGCGGACGGCGAAGACGCGGTCCTGGTCGTCACCGGCCGCAACCCGCAGCGGGACGCGGGAAACGAGCTGCTGCCCGCCGGGGACGGTGACCTTTTCGGTGACGGAGAGGGAGCCGTCGCGCAGGAGCTTGAGCGCGACGTCGGCGGTGGCGCCGTCCGGGGCCTGGACGCCCGGGACGTCACTGCCGAGCAGCTGCGGCTTCTTGACCTGCTCGCTCGGCTGCGCGGGCAGGGGCGGCCCCGCTGTCGGCCCGGTCGGCCCGTCGGCGGCGGCCGCGGGCCCGGCGGCGGCCAGCACACCCGCCGCGACGACGAGCCCCAGTTTCCTCAACACAGCACCACACCCTAGAGCACTGGATCTATGCTGACGGCCGGAACGGCGAGATCAGCGCGGGTACGCCGGTTCCGACGGGGTGAGTCCACGGGGGGTTCCACACAGATGTCCCAACCGCCGCAGGGTCCGCACGACCCGCGACGTCCGGTGCCACCACCGGGCCGGCCGCCGTTGCCGCCGCCGGGGGCGCGGCCGTTGCCGCCACCGGCGAACCGGCCGTTGCCGCCCGGTCAGCCGGGGCGTGGGCCGGGTCAGCAGGGTCAGCCCGGGCAGCAGGGGCAGGGACCGCGGAATCCGCAGCTGCCCGTCGGCTCGCCGCCGGGTTCTCGCGGTCCGCAGGGACCGCCGCGGCAACCCGGCCGTCCGCCGCAGGGGCCGTGGAATCCGCGAGGTCCGCAGGGCACGCGTGGGATGCCCATGCCGGGTCCGCCGACCGGGCCTCAGTTCCGTCCGCCGCCCAGCGGGGCTCCGCTGCCGCCGCCCGTGACGGCGCCTGCTCCCGTCTTCACCCCCGGGTACGCCGGGCCGCCGCCCGCGATGGGGTTCGGGCCGCGGTTCGCACCCGGGTACCGGCCCTACGTCGCGAAGAAGTCGAACACCGGCGTGATCGTGGCCGTGGCGATCATCGGGATCGTGGCCGTCGTCGGCGGGGTGATCGCGGCCGTCGCGCTGACCGGCGGGCACTCGCGGCACGTCGCCGACGCCGGCTACTCCAGCACGTACCCGACGGACACCTACTCCGAGACCACCAGCGACGAAACCACCTCGGCGACGTCGTCCACCGAAGAGACGACCACGCGCCAGACCCGCACGTCGGGGCGCGAAACGCCGACGTCCCAGACGCCGTCCGGCCCCCACTCGGTCTCGGCCACCGGCACCAACCCGCTGTTCGGCAGCGCGAACTTCGGGCTGCAGAACGTCCCGTGCACGCTGAGCCGCTGGGCGACCGACCAGAACAGCGTCACGAAGTTCTTCCAGTCCGGCATCGCCTGCCTCGACGCGATGTGGTCGAAGGCCCTCGGCGGCGCGGACCTGCCGTTCGAGACGCCGAACCTGTCCGTGCCGCGGTCGCTTTCGGAGTCCTCGACGCCGTGCGGCAGCGGGGGCACGACCACCGGCGTCACGCCGTTCTACTGCCCGTCGAACAACACGATCTACATGCCGATGGACCGGATCGAGATCGAGACGTGGGGCAATCACCCCGGCCCGTACCTGTCGATCCTCGCCCACGAATACGGCCACCACGTGCAGAACATGGCCGGCATCTCCGACGCCTACGGCGAGCAGCGCTACGACGCGGGCGCGGACTCGGCCGTCGGCCTGGAGCTGTCCCGGCGGATGGAACTCGAGGCGCAGTGCTTCTCGGGGATGTTCCTGGGCTCGGCGTCGGTCTCGGGCGGCTCGGTCGACAAGAACATCTACAACGAGGCCTGGAACGCCCAGGACCGCGGCGACGACTACGCCCGCAACGGCAAACGCGACCACGGCAGCGCCAAGCACAACATCTCCTGGTGGCAGCACGGCGCGACGACCAACCGCAACCAGCAGTGCAACACGTGGACGGCGTCCGGAGGCGACGTCTCCTAACGCCCCAATGTGGCGTTGGGTGCATCTGACGCACCCAATGTGGCGTTCGGTGCGTCCAACGCACCCAACGCCACATTGGGGCGTTCGGGGCCGGGGCCGGTCAGCTCGGCGGGGTGAACGGGTTCTCGGCGGGCGCCGCCGGGGTGCCGCGCGGTGGGGTCGGCTCGGAGGAGCCCGCGTATTCGGGTGACGCCGCCTGCGCTGGGAAGGGCCGCGATTGCGGCTGCCCCGGATAGGCCTGGGCCGCGTTACCCGGCGCCGGGTAACCCTGCGCCAGTCCCGCGGACGCCTGCGCCGGATAGCCCTGACCCTGTGGCGCAAACGCTTGCGCCTGCTGGGCCTGGGCCGCCGCGTACGCCTGGAAGGCCCGGGCGTGGTCGCGGTTGCGCCGCTCCGCCAGCACCGCCGCGAGGAACGCCCACGGCGGCACCCCGGGCGGCACCGCCGCCCCCAGCGCGTTGCCGACCTGCTGCGCGAGCCCCCAGCCGAGCGCGTGCGAGGCCTCCGGGCGAAGCTCGTTGAACCGGGCGAGGAACTGGCGGCTCGCCAGCGCGAGGCCGTCCGGCAGCCGGGTCAGGTCGAGCTGGGACGCCCAGCCCGCGAGGCCCGGCGGCATGCCGATCGCCGGGTAGCCGGCGCTCTCCGGGACGCGTTCGCGCACCACGAGCGTCCCGGCCAGGAAGTCGCCGACGCGGCGGCCGTCGGACGAGCACAGCGACACGATCACCGCGACCGCGCCGAACAGCCCGAGCGTCCAGAAGTCCACGACGAACCCGGCGAGCCCGCGGGTCAGAGCGTGCCGGAAGCGGATCGGGCCGCCGTCGACGCGCACCACGCGCAGGCCGACCGCCATCTTGCCCAGCGAGCGGCCCCGCGAGAGCGTTTCGAACAGCACCGGGTAGCCGACCATCACCAGCACCAGGAACACGAGGAAGAGGGTCAGCGCGAGCGAGCCGTCGCCGGCCGGGACGGCCAGCGTCATCACGAAGACCGCGCCGAGCAGCAGCGCGAACTGCACGACGACGTCGAGCGCCATCGCCAGGGCGCGGCTGGCGAGCTTGGCCACGTGCAGGTCCAGGACGACGGCTTCGCCGGTGACCAGCTCGGATTCCTCGTGCACCGGGCCAGCGTATCGACGGATAGGGTGACCGGGTGGATGTGGACGTCTTCGTCGCGGCGCACTCGGCGGAGTGGCACCGGCTCGGCGAGCTCAGCCGCCGCGGCGGGAAGCTCACCGGCGCGGAGGCCGACGAGCTGGTGACGCTCTACCAGCGCACGGCGACGCACCTGTCGATCGTCCGCTCGGTGGCACCCGACCTGGCGCTGCTCGGACGGCTGTCCGGGCTGGTCGCCCGCGGCCGCAGCGCGATCTCGGGGTCGCACAACCCGGCGTGGCGCGAGGTCGCGCTGTTCTTCACGCGCCGCTTCCCGGCCGCCGTCTACCTGTCACGGCGCTGGTGGATCCCGGCCGCGCTGGCGTCGATCGCGGTGATGGTGGTGATCGCGGTGTGGGTTTCGGGCGACCCGCACGTGCGCGCGTCGATCGCGACGCCGGACGAGCTGAACCAGCTGACCAAGCCGGGCGGCGAAGCCGAGACCTACTACTCGACCGGCCCGGCGACGTCGTTCGCCGCGCGCGTCTGGACCAACAACGCCTGGGTGGCGGCGACCTGCCTGTTCCTCGGCGTCGCGCTGGGCCTGCCGGTGATCGGCGCGCTCTGGATGAACGCGCTCAACGCCGGCGTGATCATCGGCGCGATGAGCGCCGCGGGCCGCGCCGACGTGATGATCGGCCTGCTGCTGCCCCACGGTCTCCTGGAGCTGACGGCGGTGTTCATCGCGGCGGGCGCCGGGTTGCGGCTCGGCTGGACGGTGATCGACCCGGGCCGCCGATCGCGCACCGCGGCGCTGGGCGAGCAGGGCCGGTCGGTCGTGGTGCTGGCGCTCGGGCTGGCGTGCGTGCTGTTCGTGTCAGGGGTCATCGAGGCGTTCGTGACGCCGTCGGGCTGGCCGACGTGGGTTCGTGTCGGGATCGGCGTCGTGGTCGAGGTGGCGTTCCTGGTCTACGTCTTCACCCTCGGCCGCCGCGCCGCTCGCGAAGGCGAAGTCGGCGACCTCGAAGCGCGCGACATCGGCGACGCGCTGCCCGAGTCAGCATAAGCACGAGCCCTCGAAGGCGATGGACGATCCGTCGTCCAGCCCGGCGGTTCCGACGAAGCGCGCCTCGAATTCACCCACCTCCGTCAACGTCAGCTTCGGGCTCGACGCGGAACCGTCCGCGCCCGTCTTGACGGTCACCGTTTCCGCGCCCCCTTCGAAGACCAGGAGGTTCTTCGGGCGGGCCGCGCGGACGAAGAACGTCACCGGGACGTCGGCCGCCGGCTGGCCGTTTTCGCCGATCACGCGGACCACGAACGGTGCGCCCGGGTCCTTCGTCGCCAGGCGCTGACCGTTGCCGGACAGGATGGCGAGGGTGCGCCCGCCCGCGGCCCAGGTGTTCGGGATTCCGGTCAAGGAGCAGACTTCCTGGTACAGCCGCGCGCCCGCGACGGCGCCTTCCGCGGTGAGGCACCGGGCCGTGGCGACGTTCGCGATCTCGACCAGGCCCGGCAGCCCGGCCACGCGCCGCCAGGCCTGGTGCTCATCCTTGGCGTCACAGGCGGCCAGCTTCACCGTGACCCCGTCGACCGGGCTCGCCGCCGCAAGACACTGTCCATTTTGGACGTTCGTGAAGCGTTGACCGGCATATGTCCACTTCGCACTCGCGTCTCCCGCGTCGGCCAGCACGGGCTTGCCGTCGGCCACCGCGAGTGAGAGCTTGCCCCCGCCGTCGGCCAGGTACACGGGAGCGCCGTCGGCCGCGGGTGCCGAAGTGATCGCCAGGGCCACCGCCATGAACTTGAGCATCCTCCGGGCTTAACAGACCGGGCGGACGTCCACCACCGGAGTCACCCATCAGAGCCGGCCCGCGGCCTTCAGGGCCAGGTAGCGGTCCGCCAGCGCCGGCGGCAGCTCCTCCGGGACCGCGTCGACGACGCTGACCCCGTGCCGCGCCAAGCGTTCCGTCACGCGGCCGCGCTCCGCCATGGTCCGCGACGCCGCCGCCGCGTCGTACACGGCCTCCGCGTCGCCGCGCCCCGCCAGCATCTCCGCGACCCGGGGGTCCGCGACCGACGCGATCACCAGCTCGTGCCGCGACGTCAGCGAGCTCAGCACCGGGAACAACCCCTCCTCCAGCGGCGCCGCGTCCAACCCCGTCAGCAGCACCACCAGCGCGCGCCGTCGAGTGCGCCGCAGGATCTCGGCGACCATCCCGCGCGCGTCCGTCTCGATCAGGGACGGCTCCAGCGGCGCCATCGCGTTGACCAGCGACGTCAGCAACGCCGCTCCCGAGGAACCCTGCACCGCCGCGCGCAGGCGCCGGTCGTAGGCCAGCAGGTCGACGCGGTCGCCGGCTTTCGCGGCGAGCACCGCCAGCAGCAGCGCCGCGTCCATCGCCGCGTCCAGGCGCGGGGCGTCGCCGACCCGGCCCGCCGAGACGCGGCCGGTGTCCAGCACCAGCACCACGTGCCGGTCGCGTTCCGGGCGCCAGGTCCGGACCATGACGTCCGCCGCGCGCGCTGTCGCCCGCCAGTCGATCGAGCGGACGTCGTCGCCGATCACGTACTCGCGCAGCGAGTCGAACTCCGTGCCCTGGCCGCGGATCAGCACCGCGTTGCGGCCGTCGAGCTGCTGCAGCCGCGCGAGCCGCGACGGCAGGTGCTTGCGGCTGTGGAACGGCGGCAGCACGCGGACCGTCCACGGCACCACGTGCGAGCCCTGCCGCGCCGCCAGCCCCAGCGGGCCGACCGAGCGGACCGTCACGCGCGCCGCCGTCCGGTCGCCGCGCCGCGACGGCCGCAACGCCGTCACCAACGCGCGTCGCTCCCCCGCCGGCACGCGCAGGACGTGCCGGTCGGCGGCACTCGCCGATGGCGGCCACGCGTCGCGCAGCTGCCCGCGGACCGCGCGGCCACCGGGGTTCGCCACCACCAGCGTCACCTCGCACGGCTCGCCGAGCCGCACCGACGTGTCGCCGGAGCGCGCGAACGTCAGTGGCCGGACGCTCCCGGCCAGCACCAGGTCCACCACGACGAGCACCAGCAGCACCCCGCCGACGGCCAGCAGGCCGGCCCGCGACGGCAGGAGCAGCCCGACCACCAGCGCGCCGAAGAGCGCCAGCAGCCCGAGCCTTCCGGTGACGGCCATGTCAGCGCGGCACGGGCACGGACGCGAGCACCCGGTCCAGCACGCCGTCAGCGGTGACGCCTTCGAGCTCGGCCTCGGGCCGGACGTCCAAGCGGTGCCGGAGCGCCGGCCGGGCCAGCGCCTTGACGTCGTCCGGGGTCGCGTAGTCGCGCCCGGCGAGCCACGCCCAGGCGCGCGTCACCGCGAGCAGCGCCGTCGCGCCACGCGGCGAGACGCCGATCCGCACCGACGGCAGCTGCCGCGTCGCCCGGCAGAGGTCGACGACGTAGCCGATCACCTCGGGCCCGATGGTGACCTTCGAAACGGCTTCGCGGGCCGTGGCGAGTTCCGCCGCCCCCGCGACCGGCTTGAGGCCCGCCGCCGCGAGGTTGCGCGGGTCGAAGCCCTGCGCGTGCCGCCAGAGGATGCCGATCTCGTCCTCGCGCGACGGCGTCGGCATGGTCAGCTTCAGCAGGAACCGGTCCAGCTGCGCCTCCGGCAGCGGGTAGGTGCCCTCGTACTCCACCGGGTTCTGGGTGGCGATCACGATGAACGGGTCGGGCAGCGGCCGCGACTCGCCGTCGAGGGAGACCTGCCGCTCCTCCATCGCCTCCAGCAGCGACGACTGCGTCTTCGGCGGCGTCCGGTTGATCTCGTCGGCGAGCAGCAGGTTCGTGAACACCGGGCCCTCGCGGAAGGAGAACTCGCCGCTGTGCGCGTCGTAGACGATCGAGCCGGTGACGTCGCCGGGCATCAGGTCCGGCGTGAACTGCACCCGCTTGGTCTCCAGGTCCAGCGCCGCCGCGAGCGCCCGCACCAGCAGCGTCTTCGCGACGCCGGGGACGCCTTCGAGCAGCACGTGCCCCCGGCAGAGCAGGGCCAGGATCAGCCCGGTGACGGCGGCGTCGTTGCCGACGACGGCCTTCGCGACCTCCGCGCGCAGCGCGATCAGCGCGTCGCGGGCCCCGGTCGTCCCTTCGGTACCGCTGCTCAAGTTCGCTCCACCTCTCGTTCCACCCTGTCCAGTTCGCCGGCCAGCCGCACCAGCGCGGGATCGCCGGTCACCGGCGGCCCGTACAGCACAGCGCCGACGTCGTTCGCGGGCCGGCCGGCCCGCTCGCTCACCGACGTCACCAGCGCCGCCGCGTCGGCGTCGCGGGGCAGGCCCAGCGTGGTCCGCAGCCGGGACCGCGCCGCCTCGCGCAGGGTCTCGCCGGCGTGGTCCGCCGCCTTCGCGCGCCGGTACAGCCGGGCGCGGCCCTCCGCCGTTTCGGCCGCGCGGACGACGACCGGCAGCGGCTCGGTGACGACCGGGCCGAGCCGCCGGGCCCGCCACAGCGCCAGCAGCGCGACCGCGATGCCCACCTGCGCGGCGCCGAAGTACCAGCCGTCCGGGATCAGCTCGAAGATCGACTTCCGCGAGTCGTCCAGCGCCGGGTCGGTCGCCGACGGCAGGTACCAGACCAGCTTCGGGTGCTGCCCGAGCAGGCGCAGGCTCAGCGCCGCGTTGCCCTCGTCGGCGAGCCGGCCGTTGGTCAGCGGCGCCGACGTGCCGAGCAGCGTCGTCGTGCCGCCGGCGTCGGCGAGCTGCAGCAGCGTGCCGCCGCCGTCCTCGCCCGGGTAGCACGAGCGCGCACCCGGTGCGGCGTACCCGATCCCGCCGAGCGTGGCGTCGCCGGCCGCGACCGCGGCGGCGACCGTGCACTGCGGGCTGAGCGTGCCGACGTCGTTCTGGCCGACCGGCCGGACCAGCGGCAGCGAGTCCTTGAGCGTCGGCGCCCCCGGCGTCACGAGGACGACGTCGGCGGCGCGCCGCCGCAGCGCGTCGAAGCGCTTCGCCGGCACCAGGTCCGGCTGGGTGACCAGCAACGTCGTGTTCTCGCCGAGCGCGTCGTCCGCCTCGTCGATCGTGTGCGCGATCCGGACGTCGACGCCTTGATCGGCCAGCAGCTTCGCGAGCGCGTGCGCGCCGCCGGGTTCGTAGGAACCGGGTTCGAGCGCGCCGTGCGTCTGCTCGCCGCGGCCGAGCAGCAGCAGCGCGCCGGCGGCGACCACCAGCGCGAGCAGGGCGAGCGGAATGCGGGAACCGCGCCAGATCCGGCGCGCGTCCGGCGAAACGGAGGTGCTCACGAGGCCGCCATCACCACCGGCCGTTCCCGGCGGCAGCGTTCGTCCAGCTCGGTCAGCGTGCGGTACGCCGTTTCGGTGCCTTCGCGGCCGCCGTAGTGGACGTCGTCGAACAGCCGCGCGCCTTGCCGCAGCTCGGTCGCGACGTTCGGCAGCAGCACCCCGGCCTCCGCGGCGGCCTCGTCGGCCGTCCGGCCGGAGCGGGCGTCCAGCAGCGCGCGTTCCTCCAGGGCCCGCACGAGCGCGCGGAAGCGGTCACGGACGGCGTCGTCGTAGCGGCCGGCGGCCGCGGCCTCGGCGGCGGAGCGGCGGTAGTCGTCGGCGCTCTGCCGCTTCCCGTCGAAGACCAGCCGGTCCGCCCGGGCCGCGCGGGCGATCTTGCCGGTGCGCAACCGGATCACGACGACGAGCACGATCAGCAGAACCAGGATCAGGACCAGGCCGAAGATCCCGCCCGGGACGACCGACGACAGGCCGTTCAGCAGCTTCTCCAGCTGCTCGCCGAGCCACTGCGCGACCTGCTGCAGCACACTCGGGCGCGCCTGCTGGTACTTCGGGTCGCTCAGCTCCTCCTGCGCGGCCCGGCGTGCCGTGTCCCGGTCGATGTCGACCGGGACGTCGGTCACCCAGCGCTGTTGGGGGGTCCAGGGGGGCTTGTCCCCCGGCTGGGGTCTGGGGCTCGGCCCCAGAAACCACAGCGACGTCACCATGCCTGCGGCGGCGTCACCCCGGCGGCGCGGGCCAGCTCGATGTCCATGCCCTCGCGGCGCATCCGCTGGTCCAGGTAGATGATCACGGTGACCAGCGCGACGAACGGCGTCGCGATGGTGCCGGAGATGACCTGGCCGACCGACGCCAGCAGCAGGTCGCCGGTGCTCGGCACGACCGTCGCGGCCGACGGGTTCAGCACCTGCTGGAAGACGCCGGTGCCGAGGGTGAACGGCAGCTGGATGATGTTGTTGAAGAGGTACTCGATGATCCAGGCCAGCGCCAGGATGCCGAGCACGCGCCAGAACGAGCCCTTGACGAGCTTGACCGAGCGGGAGAACGCCTGCTTGAACGTGCCGCGCTCCAGGATCAGTGCCGCGCTGGCCAGCGCCCAGAACACGTACGCGAGCACACCGGGGACGATGCAGAGCATCAGGCCGATCGTCGTGGCCACCGAGTAGACGAGCCCGATGCCCAGCAGCGGCAGGAGCCGGGGCTGAACCTCGGCCCACGCGATCGAGAAGGTCACTTCGCGCCCGAGTGCGGCGCGGCCCATGACGGCGGCGAGGAACCCGTTGAGCAGCGTCGTCAGCAGCGTTGTGAGCGCCGCCGTCGGCAGGACCACCAGGAACACGTCGCCGAACACGCCGAACATGGCGTCGCGCGCCTCCGCCTCGGTCGCGCCCGGGCCGAGCGCGGCGACCGAGGTCAGTTCGCCCAGGTCCGCGTAGAGGAACTTCTGCACGAGGAAGGTGATCGCGGCCGAGATCACCGCCAGCACCGCGCCGACACCCAGGATGAGCAGCGGGTGCCGGCGGATCGCGGTGATCGAGCCGTCGAGGATGTCGCCGATGTTGAGCGGGCGCAGCGCGATCACACCGGGCTTGCCCAGCCCGTGCGGGCTGAAGGCCCGCTGCTGCGGGAACTGCGGGTACTGCGGCGGCGGCCCGCCGTAGGGCATCGGCGGCGGGGTCTGCGGCTGCCACCCGGGCGGCGGCTGCGCACCACGCGGGTCCGGGGCCTGCCAGCCGGTCGGCGGCGTCGGCGGTGACTGATCGTGACTTTCCGGTGGCTTCGCCTCACCCGATCCAGGAGCGTGAGCCCGGGGCAAGCCCTGGCTCGGTGTCGGCGTGTCGGTGCCCTCTTCGCCGGACGCGCCACCGGTCTCTGTCATCGAAGCCCCTCGCCTGCGGTACCTGCTTGCGGACACTCTCTCAGAGCGGGTTGTACCCGGCCAGACCTGGGGTGACGTCGGTGCGCCGCGACCCTGCGCACACGGACGGGTGCGGGAGGCACCGTTCCCCCGGTAGGCTGAACGCCGGGATCGGGTACCCCCGGTCCGTACCGAGACCCTTCGGGACTGCCTAGATGACGCAACCGCCCCACGGCCAGGTACCGCCCAGCGGTTCCGTCCAGCCGCCGCCGGTGCCGGATGCGCAACCGGCTCCCGCGTGGCTGGGTCACCCGCACACCGTGCCCGCCGCGCCGCGCCGTCGTTCGCCGGCCGCCGTCATCGGGGTGTGCCTCGGCGCCGTGGCCGTGCTGGTGCTCGGGCTGGTCGCCATCGTGGCGCTCAACCGCCAGGACACGCCACTCGCGAACCCGGCTTACCGCGACACGCCGTCGTCCCAGGACGTTCCCTCACAGCTGCCCGGGGGCGCGGGCGCCCCGGCGTCGGTGTCGCCCGGCCCGTCGACCGAGCTGTCCACACCGAGTGCGACCGGCCCGCAGAAGGTCCTCAAGCTGGCCGACCACCCGATCCTGCAGGACCCGAACGCCGGGCTGCAGAACCGCGTCTGCACGCTGCCGGCCTGGCAGAGCACCCAGGCGGGCGCGGAAGCGTTCTTCACCGCCGCCAGCAAGTGCCTGGACGCGGCGTGGGGCCCGTTCCTCACCGCCTACGGCCTGCCGTTCACCCCGCCGGCGCTGCACTTCCCGACCAGCGCGAGCTTCGAGACCGAGTGCGGCACCATCCAGGTCGGCATCGCGACCGCCGCGTACTACTGCGAGAACAACCTGTACGTGCCCTTCCGCGGGCTGCAGACCGACCAGTACGGCAACAACCCCGGCGTCTACCTGGCCCTGTTCGCCCACGAGTACGGCCACCACGTCCAGGAGGTCGCCGGGCTGATGGACGCGGCCTGGCAGAAGATCTACGAGGCCGGCCAGAACAGCCCCGCCGGGCTCGAGATGTCGCGGCGCAAGGAACTGCAGGCCCAGTGCTTCTCCGGGATGTTCCTCGGCGCGCACGTCGACCAGGGCGGCACGATCAACCGCGACATGTACAACAAGGCCTGGAACGACCAGGAGACCCGCGGCGACAACACCTCCCGCAGCCACGACCACGGCACCAACGCGCACTACGCGTCGTGGTGGCGGGCGGGCGCGACGAGCAACCGGATCTCCGACTGCAACACCTTCGCGGCACCGTCCTCCGAGGTCAGCTGATGGTCAGCTGACCTTCGCGGGCTTGGCGGCCTTCGGTTCCGGGTTCGGCTTCGGCGGCAGCCGCAGCCAGGTGTAGACGAAGATCCCGCCCGAGAAGCAGGCGAACACCAGCAGCGCGAGCCCGAGCGGGCGCCGCGCGTCCGACGCGCCGGCCGACGTGTCCGCCACCTGGACGGCGACCGTGCCCTGGTCCGGGAGCTCGTCCGGGACGCCGACGTCGACGCGCTCGTTCTGGCCGTGGCCGCAGCCGTTGAGCGTGCCCTCGTGGGTCTTGCCGGCGACGGTGAACCGCACGGTCTCGACGGGGTCCAGCCGGTCGCACGGCGCCGGCTTGGTGACCTCGGCCGACACCGGCGCGCCGAGGTCGTCGTCGCTGATCCCGAGCAGCCCGGGCCCGGCCAGCCAGGCCAGCAGGACGACGAGCACGCCCGCCGCGGCGGGGATCGCCACCGAGGGCCACTTCAGGGCGAGGGGTCGCGGGGGCACGCGGTCATGGTTCCAGATCCCGACGGCAAAACCCAGGCGGCACGGTCTCGGGTCCGCTGGTCGGCCGGGCGAACCGGACCTACCGCTCGATCTTCTCCGTCTGCGTCACCTTCTTGACGTAGAGCAGCTTGTCGCCGGGCTCGATGGCGTCGGCCTGCGGGGCGTCGACGCGGTAGAGGACGCCGTCGCGGACCAGGCCCAGGACGAGGTCGGACAGGTGTCGCGGCGACCCGCCCTCTTCCGACGGCTCGACCGCGCGTTCGGCGATGGCCAGCCCGGACTCCGGGGTGAGCAGGTCCTCCATGATGTCCACGACCAGCGGCGTCGACGTCGCCATGCCGAGCAGCCGCCCAGCCGTCTCGCTGGAGACGACGACCTGGTCGGCGCCGGACTGCTTCAGCAGGTGGACGTTCTCCGCCTCCCGCACCGACGCCACGATGTGCGCGTTCGGGGCGAGCTCGCGCGCGGTGAGCGTGACGAGCACCGCCGTGTCGTCGCGGTTCGGGGCGACGACGACCGCGCGCGCGTGCTGCACGGCGGCGACGCGCAGGACGTCGGACCGGGTGGCCGAGCCGTGCACGGCGACCAGGCCGAGCGCGCTCGCGGCGTCGAGGGCCTGCTGGTCGGTGTCGACGACGACGACCTGACCCGGGGCGACGCTCTGGTCGCCGAGCAGCGCGTTGACGGCGGACCGGCCCTTGGTGCCGAACCCGACGACGACCGTGTGGTCGCGCACCTTCGTCCTCCACTTCTGGATCTTGAACGCCTGCCGGGAGCGCTCGGTGAGCACTTCCAGGGTGGTCCCGACCAGGACGATGAGGAAGAGCACCCGCAACGGGGTGATCACCAGCACGTTCACCAGGCGGGCGGACGACGTGGCGGGCGCGATGTCGCCGTAGCCGGTGGTCGAGAGCGAGACGGTCGCGTAGTAGAGGCTGTCCAGCAGGGACAGGCCGTCACCGTTGGCGTCGCGGTACCCGTCGCGGTCGACGTAGACGATGATCACCGTCAGCAGCAGCGCCAGGGTCGCGCCGATGACCCGCTTCATGATGGAGCGAAGGGGGCTGACCGTCAGCTCGGGCATCCGCAGGACGCCGACGAGCTCGTGGTCGGGCCGATCGGTGAGACTGCCGAGCGGCAGCCGCCTCAGGGCCCTCATGCACTGGCTCCCGCAGGCAGGTGTCGAGCGTCACTCACGCCCGGAGGATAGCCGAACCGGACGGCGGCCCGCCGCGTGGAACGATGAGCCGATGGCTACTTCACAACGGCCCGCGCACGTCATGGCCGGTGCGCTGGGTTTCATGGGCGCCCTGCACTTCGCGGTCCCGAAGCCGTTCGACGGCCTGATCCCCCGCTCGCTCCCGGGCTCACGCCGGGCGTGGACGTACGGCTCGGGCGTCGCCGAACTGGCGGTGGCGGCCGCGGTGGCGGTCCCGCGCACCCGCCGCCTGGGCGGCCTGGCGGCGGCCCTGCTCTTCCTGGGCGTCTTCCCGGGCAACGTGAAGATGGCGGTCGACGCCCGCACCGCCCCGCTCCCGCAGCGAGCGATCGCGTGGGGCCGCCTCCCGCTGCAGTGGCCCCTGATCGCGTGGGCCCTGAAAGTCCGCGACTCCGCGTGATCAGGAAGCCGACACGTGTGATTTGAACGCCGACACGCGTGATTGAGGGGTCGACACGACATCCGGCCCCGGCATCGCCGTGTCGACTCTCCAGACACGCGTGTCGACTCTCCAGACACGCGTGTCGACTCTTCGATCACGACTCGGGGAGGTTGCGGAGCAGGCTTCGGATGCCTTCGGCGTCCAGGAGGTCGGCCGGGCGGATCGTGTGGTTGGCGCGGACGTAGTGGAACGCCGCGCGGACCTGCTCCACCGGGACGTTCTTCAGGGCCGCCCAGGCCATCCGGTACGCCGCCAGCTGGACCGACAGCACCGCCTGCCGGGACTCCGGCGGGACCGAGCCCGTTTTCCAGTCGACCACTTCCCAATAGCCGTCGGGATTCCAGAAGACGGCGTCCATCCGGCCGCGCAGGGTGATGCCCTCGACGTCGGCCGAGAACGTGATCTCGACGGCGTGCGGGACGCGCGCGGCCCATTCGCTCTTGTCGAACTGCGTCTGCAGCTCTTCGAGGCCGGGGTCCGGGATCTCGGCGAAGTCGGCGGCGCCCGGGAGGTCGTCGATCTCGATGAGCTGGTCGCCGCCGAAGCGACGCTCCAGCCAGCTGTGGAACTCCGTACCGCGGCGGGCGAAACTGTTGGGCGCCATCGGCAACGGCCGTCGCAGGTCCGTCGCGAGCTGCGCGGAATCCTCCGCCAGCGCGACCAGCTGGCTCACCGAAAGCCGGGACGGCAACGGGACCCGCTTGATCTGGTCGTCCTTGCGCGCCCACTCCTCCAGCAGGACGTCGGTGTCGGTGAGCCAGCCGTCGGGATCGTCCTCTTCGGACTCTTCCTCTTCCGAAGACGCCGACAGCGCCTCGAAAACCAGGTCCACTCCACCTTGGACGCCGGTGCGGCGGTCGGCCAGCGGGTCGATCGGCCAGCGGGCCTTCCGCGAGTCCGAGACGAGGGGGTTCTCGTCGTCCGGCCCGGGCTCCGGCGCCCAGTCGCCGAGCTGCCCGACGCCGGATTCCCGGATGACGCCGGCGATCTCGGTCAGGAACTCCGACGGCCCCTTCGCCCGGCTGCTGCTCTCGTTCCACCAGTGCCCGGAGACGATCAGCGCGTGCTCCGACCGGGTCAGCGCGACGTAGCAGAGCCGCCGTTCCTCCGACTGCTCCCGCTCGACGAACCCCGCCTCGTGCAGCTCGAGTCCTTCTTGGACTTCCTTGCGGTCGTAGCCGTCGGCGATCCGCAGCTCCGGCAGGTCCTGGGAGTCGCCACGCAACGCGGCGGGCAGCGACGTCGCCGTCCGCAGCCACGACGACGACCGCCGCCGGCCCGGGAAGACGTCCTGCACCAGGTGCGGCACGGCGACGACCTCCCACTCGAGGCCCTTCGCCGAGTGCACAGTGAGCACCTGCACCCGGTCCGGCACCACCTCGACCTCACCCGGGGTCAGCCCGTCTTCGGCGTGCGCCGCGGTGTTCAGGTAGTCCACAAAGGACAACAGGGTCGCGGTCGGCGCCGTCTCGGCGTAGTCGGTGACGACTTCGGCGAACGCGTCCAGGTGCGCTCGCCCGGCGGATCCCGGACGCGCCAGCGACTCCACGTCCAGCAGCAGCGTGCGCTCGACGTCGGCGACCAGCTCCGGCAGCGACTGGTCCAGCCGGCGCCGCAGCGCGGCCAGCTCCCAGCCGACGCGCCGGATCCGCTTGTAGCCCTCTTCCGAATACCTTTCCGGCGAGCCGGGTTCGTCGATCGCGTCGATCAGCCCCGCCTGCTCGACGCGCTCCACGACCAGCTCGGGGCCGTCCGATTTCTCCGGGCTCGACAGCTCCCCCGCGCGCCGCCACAACGCGGCGACGTCGGCGGCCGCGAGCCGCCAGCGCGCGCCGGTCAGCAGCCGCGCCGCCGCACTGCCGGAGAGCGGGTCGGCGAGCACGCGCAACGTCGAGACGAGGTCCGCGACCTCGGGCTCGTCCAGCAGCCCGCCGAGGCCGACGACCTCGACCGGCAGCCCGCGCGCCCGCAGCTCGGCGGCGATCGGGGCCATGTCGGCACGACGCCGCACCAGCACGGCCGCGGTCGGCGGCTTGCCGGTCCGCTCCTGCACGGCGTACCAGCGCCGGGCCAGCGCGTCGGCCACCCACTCGCGCTCGGCGCGGACGTCCGGCAGCAGCGCGCACGCGATGTCCGCGGGCCCGGCACCCTCGCGCGCCCGCAGCCGTTCGACGCCGAGGCCGCGCGCCCGCAGCGGTTCGGCGATCGCGTTGGCGAGGTCGAGGATCTCCGGCGGGTTGCGGAAACTCGTCAGCAGGCCGAAATCGTGGGCGGGGGCGAGTTTTTCGCCGTCAAAGCGCGGGAAGTCCGTGGTGAAGCGCGGCAGGTTGGCCGCGCTGGCGCCGCGCCAGCCGTAGATCGCCTGGGCCGGGTCGCCGACGGCGGTGACCGGCATCGGCGGGTTCTCGACGCCGCCGAACAGTGCCCGCAGCAGCACGCGCTGGGCGTGCCCGGTGTCCTGGTACTCGTCGAGCAGCACCGAGCCGAACCGCTCCCGCTCGCCGCGCACGACCGACGGGTACTCGCTCGCCAGCTGCGCGGCCAGCGACATCTGGTCGGCGAAGTCCAGCGCACCTTCGTTGCGCTTGCGCCGGTGGTAGGCCTCGACGAGCGGCAGCAGCGCGAGCCGGAAGTGCTGTGCCGCCATGATTTCGGTGAGCTTCTGCGGCAACGCGGCCCGCTGCCCCTTGGCGCGCGGGGCGTTCTCGATGACCTGGCACATCCACGACGTGTACTCGGCGAGTTCCTCTGTGGACACCAGGTGTTCGCCGAGTTCACCGGCCAGGGCCAGGACGTCGGCGGTGACCGTCGGCGGGACGCGGTCGGTGTCCAGCTCGTTGTCCCAAGTGGACACCACGCGGTGCGCGAGCTGCCACGACGACGTCTCCGACAGCAGCCGGACGCCGGGCTGCACCGGCAGCCGGAGCCCGTGTTCGGACAGCAGGCGGCCGGCGTAGGCGTGGTAGGTGAGCACGGTCGGTTCGCCGGCGACCACCGTGGACCGCAGCCCGCCGGACGGGTCGAGCCGGTCCAGCAGCCCGGATCCGGCGAGCCGCCGCAACCTCGCGCGGACGCGTTCGCCGAGCTGACGCGCGGCCTTGCGAGTGAAGGTGAGGCCGAGGACGCGGTCCGGGCTGACGATCCCGTTGGCCACCAGCCAGACCACGCGCGCGGCCATCGTCTCGGTCTTGCCCGCACCGGCGCCGGCGACCACAAGGGACGGTTCGACGGGCGCGGCGATGACCGTGGCCTGCTCGGGAGTCGGCCGGTGCAGGCCGAGCGCGTCGGCGAGTTCGGCGGGCTCGACCGTATTCGCGATGACAAGAGGACTCACGGACCGGGCACCTGCCTGCCCTCGGGACGCAGCGGGCAGCAGCCGCGCGCCGGGCAGCGGTCGCAGTCCACGTTCTCCTGCGCCTGGTAGTCCGGCCCCGCCGCCGACGCCGCCGCGCCGCGGACCAGGTCCAGCCACTGCTTGCCGCCCACCTCGTCCATCGGCGGCTGGGACCGCTCGGTCGCGCCGGTCTTGTTGTTGGCCTTCGCGACGTACACCAGCCGCGCGCCGCCCGCTTCCGTGCGGCCCTCGATCGCGCCCAGCAGCACCGCCAGCTGGTACGCGGCCAGCTGCGGGTGCTCCTCCGCGTCCTTGCCCGACACCGGAACCTTGCCCGTCTTGATGTCGACGATCACCGGCCGCCCGTCGGCGTCCAGCTCCACCCGGTCGACCCGCCCACGCAGCAGTACGCGCACCTCGTCGGCGCCCCCGGCCGGCAGCTCGACCTCGATGTCCTGCTCGACGCCGGCTTCCTTCAGCTCCGCCCGGCTGCGCTCCAGCCAGGTGACGAAGTTCTGCAGCATCCCCTCGACCCGCCGGCGCTCCCGCTTCGAGAACCACGGCGCGCCCGCGTCGACGCGCACCCACGCGTCGTCCAGCGCGGCCTGCAGCTCGGCGTCGGTGCTCCCGGACGCGACGGCCTGCGCGAGCCCGTGCACCAGCGTCCCGGTGACGGCGGCCAGCTGCGCCGGGTCACTCCCGCCGTGTCGCTCGATCATCCACCGCAGCGGGCACTTCGTCAGGATCTCCACTGTGGACGGTGAGATCCGGATCAGGTCGCCGGGCGGGTGCACCGGTGCGTCGGTGGACGCCGGGAGCAGGCCGTACCAGGTGCTCGGGTGCGCGCCGGGGACCTTGGCGTCGGCCAGCCGCGCGAGCTGCTTGGCCGCACGGCGCCGGCGCGCCGGGTCGGCCTTGTCGTCGCAGACGACCTCGCGCAGGTCCCCCACCAGCTCGGCGAGCACCAGCGACCGGCCCGGCGGCTTCATCCGCGAGTCGAGGCCGCCGTCGTCGGCACCGTTCTCCTCCAGGTCGTCGAGGAAGCGCGACGGCTGTTCGTCCTCGCCGGACACCGCGGTGACCAGCAGCGTCTCCTTCGCCCGGCTCATCGCGAGGTAGAACAGCCGCCGTTCCTCGGCCAGGATCGGCGCGGTCTGGGAGACGGCGTCATCGTCCACTCCGGACATCAGGTCCTTGAGCCGTTCCACGCCCAGCACGGATCCGCGCAGCCGCAGGTCCGGCCAGGCGCCCTCCTGGACTCCGGCGACGGCGACGACCGTCCACTCGCGACCGGCGGCGGAGTGCGCGGTGAGCAGCGAGACGCCGTCGGCCGGGACGGCGGCCGGCGCGAGCGTGTCGCCCGCGATCTGTTGCGCACCGAGATAATCCGCGAAAGAAGCGACACTGGAGCGGGGCAGCCGGTCGACGTACCGGCCGGCCGCGTCGAACAGCGCGACGACGGCGTCGAGGTCCCGGTCGGCCTGCGCGCCCAGCGAACCGCCACGCTCGGTCTGCTTCAGCAGCTTCTCCTGCAGGCCGCTTTCGTTCCACAGCTCCCACAGCACCTGCTCGACGCCGTCCCCGCGGGCGACGGCCTGGTGCGTGACGCGCAGCAGGCCGCCGACGCGCCGCACCGGCTCGGCCTCGGCGTCACCCAGCCCGATGAGGATGTCCCCGCCGCGCAACGCTTCCACGAGCAGGTCGTCACTCGAGCGCTGCCCGCCGCCGGCCAGCTCCAGCCGGCGCAGACCGCGCCGGAGCCGTCGCAACGCCAAGGGGTCCGCGCCGCCGAGGGACGACGACAGCAGCATCTCGGCGAGGTCGATGTCGAGCAGGTCCGGCGAGGGCGCGAGTTTCAGCACGGCCAGCAGCGGCCGCACCGCGGGCTGACGCGCCAGCGGCAGTTCCTCCGTGGCCGACCCGATCGGCACGCCGGCCGCGCGCAAAGCGCGTTGCAGCACCAGGAAAGTCCGCGCCGGCGACCGGACGAGCACCGCGATCTCCGACCACGGCACGCCGTCGACGAGGTGCGCGCGCCGGAGCTGGTCGGCGATCCAGCTCGCCTCGGCGGCGGGGGTCGGCATCACGCGCACGCGGACATTCCCGCCCGTGGCCCCGGCGGGCGGGACGATCTTGCGGTGCTGGGACAGCCCGGGCAGCGTCGCGCCGATCTTCGCGACCGCCAGCCGCACCGCCGGGGCGAGCCGGTGCGACGTCGTCAGCGTGATCGTCCGGCTGCCGTCCGGGTCGGCGTCGGCGAACAGGCTCGCGTCGGCGCCGCGGAAGGAATAGACGTTCTGGTCGGGGTCGCCGGCGACGACGAACTCGGCCGCGGTGTGCCCGATCATCCGGACCAGGCTGGTCTGCAGCGGGTCGAGGTGGTGGGCGTCGTCGACGAACAGGTGCCGCACGCGGGTGCGCTCCCGTTCGCGCAGCTCGTCGTCGTCCTCCAGCGCGAGCAGCGCGGAGGTGACCAGTTCGGCGGCGTCGAGAGCGGGCGCGCTCGCGACGCCCAGCGCGTTGCCGCCGGCGCCCTGCAGCTGCGTGACCTCTTCGTACTGCGCCCAGAAGAGCCCGGCGGCGAGCCACTCCTCGCGCCCGCGGCGGCGGCCCAGCTCGGCGAGGTCCGCCGGGCCGAGCCCGCGCTCGGCCGCGCGCATCAGCAGGTCGCGCACCTCCTCGGCGAAGCCGGGGACGATGAGCGCCGGGCGCAGCTGCTCCGGCCAGTTCTCGGCGCCCTCGTCGAGGTCGCCGGCGAGCAGCTCGCGGACCACGACGTCCTGTTCGGCGCCGGCGAGCAGCCGCGGCGCCGGGAGCTCCGCGCCCATCGCTTCCAGCCGCAGCAGCGAATACGCGTACGAGTGGACGGTCCGGACGAGCGGCTCGCGGACGGTCCGGGGCAGCGGCCGCGCCAGATCGGGGTCGGCGGTGAGGCTGCGGGTGATGCCGGCCCGCAGCGCGTCCGCGGCCTTGCGGGACGTGGTCAGCACCAGCACGCTCTCCGGGTCGGCGCCCTCGGCGATCCGGCGCGTCGCGGCCGACGCCAGCAGCGTCGTCTTCCCGGTGCCGGGCCCGCCGAGCACCCGCAGGAAACCCCCGGGTGCGGACAGTACGCGCCGAGCGCCGGAATCCCAGGTGAACGTGGGCAGGTCGGCGATCGGCGGGCGCACCAGCCGCGCGTTCGCCGGTCCCGTTCGCCTGCCGTTCACCCCGCGATGGAACCACGTCCGGAGTAACGGGCGGCGCACCGGCACACCTAAGCGCGGGCGTGTCCGGTGAAGGTCACCGCCCGTGCGACAGGCGGCATCGGAAAGTGTCGTACCCATCGGGCAGAGTGGGGGCATGGACGACGTTCTGCACGAGCGGGTGCGGGAGATCATCGAGTCGGTGCCGGCCGGCACGGTCGCGACGTACGGCGACATCGCGGCGCTCTCCGGCGCGCCCTCACCGCGGATGGTCGGCGCGATCCTCGCCGAGGACGGGCACGACCTGCCGTGGCACCGGATCCTGCGCGCCAACGGCACCCCGGCGCCGCACCTGGTCCACGACCAGCTCGAACGACTGCGCGAGGAAGGCGTACTGGCCGACGGCCAGCGCGTCGACCTGCGGAAATACCGCTGGCAACCGGAGGGTGCCGACGACTCCGAGCCGGGAGGGCTGTTCTGACGCCCATGAATTAGGTTAGCCTCGCCTAATGACGACGCAGGTGGAGCGACCGGCACTGACGTACCACCGGGCCCGCGTGACGACGGTCCGGCCGATCACGCCGCACACGGTGCGCGTGACGTTCGAGGCGGCGACCTTCGCGGGGGTGCCCGCCGGGGCGCCGGACCAGTACGTCAAGGTCTTCTTCCCGCTCCCCGGCCAGGAGACGCCGACCCTGCCGGACACCGGCTCCGACGTTTTGTCGTGGTACCGCACGTACCTCGCGACGCCGGACGGCGTCCGCCCGCCGATGCGGACGTACACGGTGCGCGCGCACCGGCCGCGCTTCGCGGAGATCGACGTCGACTTCGTACTGCACGGCGACACCGGCCCGGCCTCGGCGTGGGCGTCCCGCGTGACACCGGGCGACCGCGTCGCCTTCCTGGGCCCGCACGGCCTGTACGACGTCCCGGCCGGCACCGATTGGCAGCTACTGACCGGCGACGAGACGGCGCTGCCCGCGATCGGCGCGATCATCGAGCAGCTCCCGGCCGGCGCGCGGCTTTCGGCGTACATCGAGATCTCCGGACGCGAAGAACGTCAGACGTTCGAGACGCGCGGAGCGGTCGAAGTCCACTGGCTGGTGCGCGGCGCGCGACCGCACGGCGAGGCGTTGCTGGAGGCGGTCCGCGCGGCGACCTTCCCCAATGGGACGCCGTATGCGTGGGTTTCGGGCGAGGCGGGCGTGGTGAAGCTCGTGCGACGGCACCTCGTGCGAGAGCGCGACGTCGACAAGCGGCGGATCTGCTTCACGGGCTACTGGCGGCTCGGGATGAGCGAAGAAGCCGCGAGCCGGGAGTCGTTCCGCGCGGTGGAGGCGGGCGAACTCCCCGAGGACTGACGCCATAAGCGCAACCCTGGGGTTGCACCGCACTCCATCATGTGCAACTGTGGCATTGCACATGAGACGACGAAGGAGTGCCCATGAGCACCGACAGCATCGAACGCGAGATCGTGATCGCCGCGAAGCCGGCCAAGGTCTGGCCGCTGGTGGCCGAGCCCGGTTTCTGGGCGACCGACGACGAAACCGTCCAGGGCACCATGGCCGAAGAGGGCCAGATCCTGGTCGTCACGCACTCGGAGCACGGCGAGTTCCCGCTGCGCGTCGAGAAGGTCGACCCGCCGCACTACCTGGCCTACCGCTGGGTCAGCGCGTTCCCCGGCGAAGAGCTGCGTGAGGACAACTCGACGCTCGTCGAGTTCACCCTGACCCCCGAGGGCGACGGCACCCGCCTGCGCGTCGTCGAGAGCGGCTTCGCCACCCTGCCGACGTCGGATGAGAACCGCCGCAACGTCGTCAAGGATCACACCGGCGGTTGGGAGCAGTGCTTCACCACCCTCGCCGCACGCGCCGAATAATGGCGCACGACGTCGTCGACGGCGTCCTGGCCGCACTGGCCGATCCGACCCGTCGTCAGCTGCTGGACCTGCTCGCCGCCCACGGCCAGGCCACCGCGACGACCCTCGCCGGCGGCCTCCCCGTGTCGCGCCAGGCGATCGTCAAGCACCTCACCGTCCTCGACTCGGCCGGGCTGGTCGGCAGCGTGAAGATCGGCCGCGAGGTCCGCTACGCCGTGCGTTCGGAAGCCCTGGACGCGACGGCCCGCTGGATGACCTCGCTCGCCGCCGACTGGGACCGCCGGCTGGCCAAGATCAAGCGCCTCGCGGAGGCCGACGAGCAGGACTGACTTCCTCCCCAGGAGAACCCCATGTCCGTCGTTGCGCTACCCCCTGCCCATTTCACGCCGAGACAGCGCGCCGTCCTGGCCGTGCTGCTCGGTGCCGGCTTCCTGCTGTCGATCGACTTCTCGATCCTGAACGTCGCGTTGCCGCAGGTCGGCGCGGGTGTCGGGCTGGACCTGACGTCGCTGCCGTGGGTCAGCACGGCGTTCGTCCTGCCCGCCGCGGGCTTCACCCTGGTCTGCGGCCGCCTCGGGGACCTGTTCGGCCGCCGGCGGCTGTTCTGGTCCGGCACGGCCCTGCTGGCCACGGCGTCGCTGTTGGGCGGTCTCGCCACGACGCCGGAGCTGCTGCTGACGGCCCGCGCGCTGCAGGGCTTCGCCACCGCGATGACGCTGCCCTCGGCGTTGTCGCTGCTGACCACGACGTTCGCCGAAGGCCGGGCGCGGGACCGCGTCCTCGGCCTCAACGGCGCCCTGCTCTCCGGCGGCTTCACCGTCGGCGCGCTGGTCGGCGGCGCTCTCGTCGGCCTGCTCAGCTGGCGCGCGGCGTTCTTCATGAACGTCCCGGTGGCCGTCGCCATCCTGGTCGCGACGCCGTTCCTCGTCCCCGAATCGACCGTGGCCGGCCGCGCGCGGCCGGACCTGCCCGGCGCGTTGACGATCAGCGGCGGCCTGCTGGCACTGGTCTACGCCGTCATCGACAAGAGCGTGCTCGCCGCGGTCGCCGGAGTGGTGCTGCTGACCGCGTTCTGGCTCATCGAACAGCGCTCGCCGGCACCGCTCGTGCCGCCGCGAATCCTGGCCCGCCGCACGGTCAAGTGGGGCAACTTCGCCGGGCTGGTGCTGTTCGCGGTGGAACCCGCGGTGATCTTCCTGACGACCCTCTACCTGCAGCGGATCCTGGGGCTTTCGCCGTGGGCGACCGGCCTGGTCTTCGGTGTGCCGGGCCTGGCGTCGGTGGCCGCGGGCGTGCTCGCCGGGCGCGCGATCGGCCGCTTCGGCAGCCGCGTCCTGCTGGCCGCCGGGCTGACCGTCGAGGCGCTGGCGACGGTGCCGCTGCTGTTCCTCGGCCCCGGCCGCGGTGCCCTGCTGATCCTGCTGCCGGCCCTGTTCGCCGGGTTCTTCGGACACGTCGCCGCGATCGTGGCGTACACCGTGACCGCGACGTCCGGGCTGCCGGACGAGGAGCAGGGCCTGGCCACCGGCCTGACGTCGATGACCCAGCAGGTCGGCATCACCGTCGGCATCCCGGTCCTGAGCGCCGTCGCCGCGACGCAAGCCGCCGAGCTGACCGGCATCCACCTCGCGCTGGGCGTGGCCGTGGTCGTCACCCTGGCGAGCGTCGTCCTGCTCACCGCCAAGCTGAAGGAGTCCTGATGGCCATCGTCGACCGCGAAACGTTTCAGGCCGAGCTGGATGTCTTGCGCACCAGGGAAAAGGCCCACACCCGGGAAGGCGACGCGATCGCCGCGGCCCGCCGCCGGCTGCCCATGGTCGAGGTGGACGCCACCCTCGAGCTGCTCGGCCTGGACGGGCCGGTCACGCTGCTGGACGCGTTCGAGGGACGCCGTCAGCTGATCGCCTACTACTTCATGTGGAACCCCGGCCGGCCCGCGGCGGAGCAGTGCGAGGGCTGCACGTTCTACACGAACCAGGTCGCGGAACTCGCCAACCTGCACTCCCGCGACATCACGTACGCGGTCTTTTCCCAGGGCCGCAACGTTTCCACCGGCCCGGCCGACGCCGACGTCGTACGCCGAAAGCCTGCGCTACCGCGGCTTCATGGACTGGCACATGCCCTGGTACTCGGCGCAGCCGTCGCTCGACACGCTGCTCGTCGGGCGCGAGGCCGGCCTGTTCCACCTGGTCTGCTACCTGCGTGAGGGCGACCGCGTCTTCGAGACGTACTGGACGAAACGCCGTGGGGTGGAAGCGATGGACTACAGCTACGCGCTGATGGACCTGACGGTTTTCGGCCGCCGGGAGCCCTGGGAGGACTCCCCGGACGGCTGGCCACAGGACCGCACGAACGTCCGGACCGACACCGGCGCGCCCGCGTGGACACCCGGCCCGGGCCGGCCCATCGCCCAGTGGCCCCGGCTGGCCGCCGGCCGCTCCGACGACCTCGGCGTCACAACGGCGTCGGACCAGCCGCCCCACCAATGCCACTGAGCGCCGCGCTTTGCCCGTCGCCGCCAACCGAAACTCCCCCGCCACACCCAGGGGGGCGTGCCCTGCTCCAGTCTATCGGCCCACCCCACCCCGGATGGGTGACGCGGCGAATCTGTGGATGGCCGGACGCGATGTGGACAACTCGGGCGGAAAGCCGCCAAGTCGGTTGACAGCTACACCCTGAGCGTCCAGGTCGGTTGGCAGCTACACCCTGAGCGTCGTAACCAAGAGTTTCACCAGCGCTCCCAGGCGCTGCCGGTCCGGTTGCCGCGTGCGCACCCCGGCTTCTTCGAGGGGCGCCGCCGTCACCGGGCCGACGCACGCGCACACCACCGGGCCGCGCAACGCCGTCAGCAAGTCGTCGTAGCGGCCGTGGTCCCGGGCCAGCGTCAGGAAGTTCGCCGCCGCGGGGGCGCTGGTGAACGCGATCGCGCCCAGCTCGCCCCCGATCGCCGCGTCGATCAGCGCGTGCACCGGGGTGACGTCCGGCGGCGAGTACCAGCGGTACGGCTGGACCGCGACCAGGCTCGCGCCCGCCTGTTCCAGGGCCGACGTGTGCTCCGGCAACGGCGTCCCGTGCAGCTGGACGGCCACGCGCTTGCCCGCCAGCCCCGCCGAAGCGAGGGTCCCGAAGAGTTCCGCGTTGGACTCCGAAGCGGCCGAAAAGGACTCTCGCAGCCCGGCGCCGCGCAACGCGCCCACGGCCTTCGGGCCGCGCGCGTAGATCCGGGACTCCCCCAGCGCCGTCAGCAACCGGTCGCGCAGGCCCCAGCCGTCGGCGGCGGCCAGCCAGCCGCGGAAGCCCGCGCCGGTCGTGATCGCCGTGAAGCCGACGGGGGACGCCAGCAGCGCCTCGGTGCCCGCGCGCAGGTCGGGGTCGGCGTCCAGGGGGACGATGGTGATCGTCGGGGCGTGGCGGACGTCGGCGCCGTAGCGTTCGAGAGCCTCGATGAAGTCGTCGGCCCGCCGTTCGGCCGTGACGCCGATCGCGACCCCGCTCAGCTCACCCATAGATCGCGCCCATCTCCTCGATCGCCGCCGCCAGCTGCGCCCGCAGGTCCGCGGGCTCGAGGACCTCCAGGTGCGGCCCGAAGCGCAGCAGCTCGCCGATGGCCGGCTCGCCCGGCTCCACCGGCAGCTCCATGGTGAGCCAGCCGTTCGCGGCCGGCTCGTTCGGGCACTCGCGCAGGGCCCGGGCCCCGACGGCACCCGCGTAGAACGGTACGAGAGCCTGCGCCCGCGGCGACAGCCGCACCACGGCGACGCGCGGGTACATCCGCCGTTCGAACTGCTCGGACCACTCCTGCCAGTAGGCCGCGAGGTCGAAGCCGGCCGGCCGCTCGAACTCCTCACCGAGGTCGGTCAGCTCCTGGATCCGCGAGATCCGGTACGTCCGGTCGCTGCCCTCGCAGCGCCCGGCGAGGTACCAGTTCCCGGCTTTGAGGATCAGCCCCAGCG
The DNA here is from genome assembly GCF_046548675.1 of Amycolatopsis sp. cmx-8-4. NCBI lineage: Bacteria > Bacillati > Actinomycetota > Actinomycetes > Pseudonocardiales > Pseudonocardiaceae > Amycolatopsis > Amycolatopsis sp. cmx-8-4. The sequence goes on along the minus strand of NZ_JAEBDZ010000015.1, from coordinate 118,743 downwards.
GCTCGAGGTCCCGCTCGACGACCCGCTGCCCCCAGCGTTCGTAGCGGATCCGGATCCGGTGCGACGACCACACGGCGTCGGCGACCGCGGACAGCGTCGGCAGGCTTTCGATGCCCCGGTGCCAGCCAGGAACGTCGAGGTAGAACCGCTCGGCGACGCGGCCGGCGCGGTCACGCAGCTCCTGCGGCAGCGCGGCGTACAGCTTGAGCTGGGCGGCCGCGAGGACCGTGCCGAGGCCCAGCTCGGCCGCGGCGACCGGCAGCCCGGCCAGCGACAGCGACTGCGCCTCCTCTTCGGTCATCCCGGTGAGCCGCGTCCGGTAGCCGTCGACCAGGCGATACCCGCCGGTCCGGCCGCGGTCGGCGTACACCGGGACGCCGGACGCCGAGAGCGCGTCGATGTCCCGGTAGACCGTGCGCACCGAGACCTCCAGCTCCTCGGCCAGCTCTTCCGCCGTCATCCGGCCGCGGTTCTGCAACAGCAGGAGAACGGACAGGAGACGGCTGGCGCGCATGAATATCAGTATGACCGAAATACCTGACACAAGCTGACAGGTATGACCGTCAGACTGTCTTCCATGAACGCATTCACCATGAAGAACTGGGAAGAGAACGTCGTCAGCGGCTCGGAGAACGGGCCGCGGGTGGCGCACGCGCACGCGTCGATGGCGTACGAGGGTGTCATCGAGGGTGAATCGGTCTGCGACCTGCTGCTGTACTACGCGGGCGAGGGCTACGACAGCGGCTCGACGACGTCGCCGAGCCTCGAGCGTTTCGACGGCAAGGTCGACGGTCGCGAAGGGACGTTCATCGTGCGGCACGAGTTCACGTTCGACGCCAAGGGCATCGCGTCGACGTTCAGCGTGGTCCCCGGCTCGGGCACGGGCGCGCTGACCGGGCTCACCGGCACCGGCACGGTCGGCGGCGCGATGGGCGAGGAGAAAATGGGGTACACCTTCGAGTACAGCCTCTAGGAGTCGCCCGTGGACCGTCGTCAGGTACTCGCCTACCGCATCGCCGAGCACGGCTTGCACCGCGGTTCGACGGACGTCGCGGATCTCGCCGTCGTCCGGGCCGGTCTGCAGGACAGCATGCGCGACACCGCGCTGCTGGCCGCGGTGGCCCGGCTCGACGGTCCGGTGTCCCTTGTGGACGACGACCGCCTGGTGCTGGCCTGGACGTTGCGCGGTGCGCCGCACTTCCACCTCCGCACCGACCTCGCCGAGGCGACGCGCGCGCTGATCCCGCTGGACGACGCGGACGCGCTGGCGAGGATGCTGTGGCAGCGCAAGGAGCTGGCGGCGACGGGCGTGGCGGCGTCGGAGGTGGTCTTCACGGCGGCTGCCGCCCTCCGGAAGGTCGTCACTTCGGAGATGACCAAGGGCGCGGTCTCGACGGCGGTCACGAAGCTCGTACCGCCGGAGTTCTCGCGGTGGTGCCGAGGTTGCAACGCGACGCACATCCACGAGCAGCTGATGCGCATCGCGACCCCCTTGGGCGGCATCCGCCTGGTCAAGGGCGCCACCCCGGCGACCTTGGCGCCGCTCGAAGGCCGCGGCCGCATGCGCACGACGCCGGACCCTACGGCGGCGACGTCGGTCATCACCTCGTACCTGCAGCTCAACGGCCCGGCGTCCCCGGGCGACGCGGCGGAGTTCGTCGGGACGTCCCGGGCGGTCGTGGACCGGACCTGGCCCACGGACCTGGCCGACGTCGAGGTGGAGGGCAAGACCCGCTACCTGCCCGCATCGCGGCTGCCTGCCCTGGAGAACCCACCGGAGCCGGACGTGGTGCGGCTGCTGCCACCGTGGGACCCGTTCATCCAGGCGCGCGACAAAGCCCTGCTCGTCCCGGACCCGGCGCGGCGCAAGGAAGTCTGGAAGATGCTGGGCAACCCGGGAGTCCTGCTGGCCGAGGGCGACATCGCGGGCACGTGGCGCACGAAGGCGAGCGGCACGAAGCTGACGTTCACCCTGACGGCGTTCGACCCCCTGCGCCCCGCGGCCCGGGAGGCGGCCGAAGCGGAAGCAGCACTCGTGGCGACGGCGCGGGGGTTCGAGAAGCACGACGTCACCTGGTCCGTGTCGTGAGTGGTAAGTAGGGTTCCAACCCTCCTGAACACTCACGACCTCAGGTGTCCACCGCCAGCCGGTAGCCGCGCTTCACCACCGTCTGGACCACTCGCCCGCTGCCCAACGACGTCCGCAGGCGGCCGATCGCCGTCTCCACCGCGTGCTCCTCCCCGCCGCCCGGCAACGCCGCGATCAGCTCGCGGCGCGACACCACCCGGCCCGGCGACGCCGCCAACGCCCGCAGCAGCGCCATCGGCGCGGGCGCCACCTCGCACCACTCGCCGTCCACGATCGCCGCTTCGCCGCGGAGTTCCAGACACCGCCCGCCCGCCTGCAGCCTGGGGGAACGCGCGACCAGCGTCTCGGCGAGAGTCCGGGCCAGCGCGCCGATCCGCGCGCGGTGCGGCTGGACCGTCGGCACCCCCAACGCCGCCAGCGGGCCCGCCGTGATCGGGCCGACGCACGCCGCCACCACCGGGCCCGAAAGAGCCGAGATCAAGCCGGGAAGGCGGCCCGTGCGGCGGGCCAGCGCCAGCAAGGAAGCAACCGCAGGCGCGCTCGTGAACGGCAGAGCGTGGATCGAGCCCTCCAGCACGCCGTCCAGCAGGCGGTCCACCGGGCCCGGGTCGACCGGGCCGACCCACCGGTACACCGAGATCTCGATGACCTCCGCGCCCGCCGCGCGCAGCGTGTCCACGAAGTACGGCAACGGCTCGCCGTGCAGCTGGACCGCGATCCGCCGGCCGGAAACGCCCGACGCCAGCAGGTGCTGGAGCAGCTCCGCGTTGCTCTCCGACGCCGGCGAGTAGTCCTCCGACAGCCCCGCCGCGCGGATCGCGCCCGTCACCTTCGGGCCGCGCGCCAGCAGCGACGACGTCGAGAGGCGTGCGACCAGCGCCTCCCCCAGGCCCCAGCCCTCGGCCGCCTCGAGCCAGCCGCGGAAGCCGATGCCGGTCGTCGCCACCACCGCGTCCACCGGCGAGTCGAGCAGCCGCGCGGTCGCCGCGCGCAGCTCGGTGTCGTCCGTCAGCGGCACGATCCGGATCGCCGGGCCGTAGCGGACGCCCGCACCCTTGCGCACCAGCAGCGCGCCGAGCTCGTCCGCCCGGCGCGCCGCGGTGATGCCGATGACGAAACCCGCCAGCGGGAGCACTTCCGTCACGGCGACTCCACTTCGACCACGCCCTCTCGCACGCGCACCTCGTACACCGGCACCGCGACGCCCTCGACGTCCAGGCATTGTCCACTGTGGAGCACAAAACGTTCTTTGTAGACCGGCGACGCGACCACCGGCACCCCGCCGGCGTCCCCGACGATGCCCCGCGAAAGCACCGCCGCGCCACTGCACGGGTCCCAATTGGACAGTGCGTACCACCGCGAACCGGGCAGCCGGAAGATCGCCACCTGGACGCCGTCGCCGAGCAGCGCCGCGACCCCGGAGTACTCCGGCACCGCGTCCACCGGGCACACCGCCGTCCACGTCCGTTCGAGAGACGTCGTCATCGCCGCACCTCCGGGACACCCAGCATGACCGGCACCTTCTGCTCCCGCTCGGACCGGAACGAGATGGCCGGGTCCGGCGTCCCCGGCGCGTTGACGAACGACGTGAACCGCGCCAGCTTCTCCGGATCCTCCAGCACACCGCGCCACTCGTCGGCGTAGTTGTCGACGTGCTTGGCCATCGCCGCGTCGAGGTCCTCGCAGATGCCGAGGCTGTCGTCGACGATCACCGCGCGCAGGTGGTCGTGCCCGCCCTCCAGCTCCTCGATCCACGGCGCCGTCCGCTGCAACCGATCGGCCGTGCGCACGTAGAACATCAGGAACCGGTCGATGGTCCGGATCAGCGTCGGAGTGTCCACATCGGACACGAGCAGTTCGGCGTGACGCGGCGTCGTACCACCGTTGCCGCCGACGTAGAGGTTCCAGCCGTTGTCCGTGGCGATGATCCCGAAGTCCTTGCTCCGCGCCTCCGCGCACTCCCGCGCGCACCCGGACACCGCGGACTTCAGCTTGTGCGGCGACCGCAGCCCGCGGTACCGCAGCTCGAGCTCGATCGCCAGCCCGACGCTGTCCTGCACGCCGTAGCGGCACCACGTCGACCCGACGCACGACTTCACCGTCCGCAGCGCCTTGCCGTACGCGTGCCCGGACTCGAACCCGGCGTCCACCAAACGCCGCCAGATCAGCGGCAATTGGTCCACTGTGGCGCCGAACAGGTCGATCCGCTGCCCGCCGGTGATCTTGGTGTACAGCCCGAACTCCTTCGCTACCTCGCCGATCGCGATCAGCTTGTCCGGCGTGATCTCGCCACCGGGGATCCGCGGTACGACGGAGTAGGTGCCGTTGCGCTGGATGTTCGCCAGGAACCGGTCGTTGGTGTCCTGCAACGTCAGCTGCTCGCCGCCGAGCACGTGCCCGCTGCCCAGCGTGGCGAGGATCGACGCCACCGCGGGCTTGCAGACCGCGCAGCCGGTACCCGTGCCGTAACGAGCGATGACCTCGCTGAACGTCGAGATCCGAGTGGCCCGGATGATCTCGAACAGCTCCGCGCGCGACTGTCCGAAGTGCTCACACAGCGCCTTCGACTGCTCGACGCCGGCCGCGGTCAGCAACCGGCCGAGCAGCGGGACGCAGGAGCCGCACGACGTCCCGGCGCGGGTGCACGCCTTGAGCTTGCCGACGGTGTCGCAGCCGTCCTCGTGCACCGCCCGCGTGATCGCACCCTTAGAAACGGCGTTGCACGAACAGATCTGCGCCGCGTCCGGCAGCGCGTCGACACCGACCGCCGCACCGCCACCGGCCGGGGCGAGGATCGCGGAAGGCTCCGCGGGCAGCGGACGACCGACCAGCGCCCGCAGCGTGTTGTACTCCGCCGCGTCGCCGACCAGCACGCCGCCGAGCAGGGTCTTGCCGTCGTCGGTGACCACGAGCTTCTTGTACGTCCCGGCGACCGCGTCGTTGACGGCGACTTCCAAAGCGCCTTCGGTCGTCGCGTGCGCGTCACCGAAGGAGGCGACGTCGACGCCCATCAGCTTCAGCTTGGTGGACGTGTCCGGTTCCGGGAACGTCCCGGAACCGCCGGTCAGCTGCGCGGCGACGATCTCGGCCATCGCGTACCCGGGCGCCACGATGCCGTAGACGCGCCCCTCGACCGCGGCGCACTCGCCGATCGCGTACACCGAGGGATCACCCGTACGACAAGAAGAATCCACCAACACGCCACCGCGTGGCCCGACGTCCAAACCGGACTGCCGCGCGAGGTCGTCCCGCGGCCGGACGCCCGCCGAGAACACGACCAGGTCGACGTCCAGCTCGGTTCCGTTGCCGAGCCGGGCCACCAGCCGCGAACCGTCGGCCTCGATCGCGTCGGTCGACGTTCCCGTGTGGACGGTCACGTCCAGCCCGGTGATGAGCCGTCGCAGCAGCGAGCCGCCACCCTCGTCCACCTGCAGCGGCATCAACCGCGGCGCCATCTCGACGACGTGCGGCGAGAGTCCCATGTCCCGCAACGCCTTCGCGGCTTCCAGGCCGAGCAGGCCACCACCGATGACGACCGCCGCACGCCGGCCGCGGCCCGGGCGCAGGGCCGCCGCGCGGATCGCGTCCAGGTCCTCGATGGTCCGGTAGACGAAACAGCCGGGCAGGGCGTGGCCGGGCACCGGCGGTACGAACGGCCGCGAGCCGGTGGCCAGCACGAGCGCGTCGTACGAGACCGTGGCGCCGGACGCGGTGGTGACCGTGCGAGCAGTGCGGTCCACCGAGGTGACCAGCTCGCCCAGCCGCAAGTCCACAAGGGAGTCACCCGCGTAGTCCGAGCCGGGCAACGCCAGTGACGCGGGGTCCCAGCCGTCCACGTAGGACGTCAAGGCCACGCGGTCGTACGCCGGGCGCGGTTCCTCGGCCAGGACGACGATCCGCCAGTGCCCGGCGCTGTCGGCGGTGCGCACCGCCTCCACCAGCCGGTGCGCGACCATGCCGTGTCCGGCGACGACCAGGGTGGGCATCTCAGACCTCCGCTCCCGCGAGCGCCCGGCCGCGCTCACTCGGCTGTTCGGCGGGCTTGCGCAGGTAGACCGCCCAGGTGACGGCGAAGCACAGCCCGTAGAAGACCAGGAACCCGATGAACGCGGGCGCGCCGCTCTTGGCGTCGGCGAACGACTGCCGGAAGGCGAGGTTGATGAACAGCCCGCCCTCCGCGCCGATCGCGCCGGCCAGGCCGATCAGCGCGCCGGACCGCCGTCGTGCCTTGAGCAGTTCGGCCGCCTCCTCGGCGCCGTTCGCGATCGCCGTACGGGCTTTCGCGCGGAAAATCGCCGGGATCATCTTGTACGTCGAGCCGTTGCCGACGCCGGTGAGCACGAACAGCACGATGAACGCGACCGTGAACAGCGTCAGGGACTTCGACGTCGAGGCGAGGATCAGCACGACCGTCGCGAGGGCCATCCCGACGAACGTCGCGAAGGTGACCTTGCCGCCGCCGATCCGGTCGGACAGCCACCCTCCGGCCGGGCGCGCGAGCGAGCCGAGCAGCGGGCCGAGGAACGTCACCGCGGCCGCCTGCAGCGGCGTCCGGCCGAACTGGTTCTGCAGCACCAGCCCGAAGGCGAAGCTGTAGCCGATGAACGAGCCGAACGTGCCGACGTAGAGGAACGACATCACCCAGGTGTGCCGGTCCTTGACGATCTCGCGCATCGCCTTGGTGTCGCCGCGGACCGTCGCGAGGTTGTCCATGTAGCGGTACGCGCACACCGCGGCGATCACGATCAGCGGGATGTAGACGTACAGCACGATCCGCGGCGCGGTCGCGCCCGCCGTCCCGATCACGAGCAGCCCGACGAGCTGGATCGCGGCGACGCCGAGGTTGCCGCCACCCGCGTTGAGACCGAGCGCCCAGCCCTTGTGCTTCTCCGGGTAGAACGTGTTGATGTTGGTCATCGACGACGCGAAGTTGCCGCCGCCGACCCCACCGAGGGCCGCCACCAGCAGGAACGTGCCGAGCGACGTGCCCGGGTGCAGCACGACCGCGGCCAGGATCGTCGGGATCAGCAGCAGCAAGGCGCTGACGACTGTCCAATTGCGACCGCCGAACTTGGCAACGGCGAAGGTGTAGGGCAGCCGCATCAGGCCACCGATCAGCGTCGGCGTCGAGACGAGCAGGAACTTGTCGGCGGCGTCGAAGCCGTAGTCCTTGCCCATGAACAGGACGATGACCGACCACAGTGTCCAGACGGAGAAGCCGATGTGCTCGACCAGCACGGAGAACCAGAGGTTGCGGCGGGCGACCTGCTTGCCGGTCTCTTCCCAGAACGTCTCGTCTTCCGGTTCCCAGTGCTCGATCCAGTGCTTCCCTTGATGGGCCATCACGTTCTCCTCGTCCGAAGTCGGGTGGTCGTCGGGGTCGTCATTGCGCGGCGAGCCAGTTCGCGACGGCGCCGACGGTGTCGGCGCACCCGCCGCAGCCCGTGGTGGCCCGCGTGGCCCGCGCCAGTGCGGGAGTCTCGGTGGCCCCGGCCTTCCAGGCCTCGATCAGCCGGGCCTTGGTGACGTTGTTGCAGCGGCAGATCACCGCCGCCGCCGGCAGCTCGGCCGGGCCGGCCGCCTGAGCGGTGCCGGGCGGGAGGGCCCGGCCGAGCAGCACCGCGAGCCGGTCGTCCGGCAGCGGCGTCCCGCGGTCGTAGTACTGGGTGATCGACGCGGCCGCGTCGGGCAGGCCGAGCAGGATCGCGCCGGTGACGCGGTTTTCGCGGACGACGAGCTTGCCGTACCGCCCGCCGGCCGGGTCGGTGAACGTCAGCACCTCGGCGTCGTCGTCGGTCGCCTCGACCTGGGTCTCGCCCAGCGCGGCGAGGTCGACGCCGCGTGCCTTGAGCCGGATGACGGCGGTCGTGCCGCGGTAGCGCGCGGCCGCGTTCGTGCCGGTCAGGACATCGGCCAGCACCTCGGCCTGCTCCCACGCGGGCTGGATCAGCCCGGCCGGGGCGCCGGGGTGGCGGGCGCAGTCGCCGAGCGCGTGGATCCGGCCGTCGCTGGTGCGCAGGACGTCGTCCACGACGATGCCGCGGTCGACGTCGAGCCCGGCGTCCTCGGCGAGGCTCGTCTCGGCGCGGACGCCGGCGGCGACCACGACCAGGTCGGCCGGGACGAAGCTGCCGTCGTCGAGCTTGAGGCCGTCGCCGGGCAGGTAGCTGGCGGCGGTCGCGCCGAACCGGAAGGTGACGCCCATGCCGGTGAGCTGCCGGGCCAGCACGTGCCCGGCGGCCGGGTCGAGCCGGCGTTCCATGACGTGGCGGTTCGGGTGCACGACGGTCACCTGGTTGCCGCGCCCGGCCAGGCCGCGGGCGGCTTCGAGGCCGAGCAGGCCGCCGCCGAGCACCGCGACCGGCGCGCCGAAGCGGGCGGCGTCGAGGATCTCGGCGCAGTCGTCAAGGGTGCGGAAGGTGACCACGCCGGGCCCGGCGGCGAGGCCTTCGACCGGCGGGAGCCACGGGTTGGCGCCGGTCGCGAGCACCAGCGCGTCGTAGTCCACTGTGGATCCGTCGGTCAGTTCGACGCGGCGCTTGCCGCGGTCGATCCTCGCGGCCGCGAGGCCGAGCCGGAGGTCGACGTGCGTCCGTGCGGCCCAGTCGTCGTCGTGCAGCCGGACGCTCGCCGGGCTCATCCCGCCGGCGACGACGGCCGAGAGCAGCACCCGGTTGTAGGCCGCGTGCCGCTCGGCGCCGAGCACGGTCAGCCGGACGCGCTCGGCGGCCGGGTCGCGGCGGCGGATCTCGTCGGCCAGCCGGGCCCCGGCCATGCCGTAGCCGGCGATCACGACGTCCCGGGCGCTCACGCAACACCATCCACAGTGGACAGCGAGACGGCGCACACCTTGAACTCCGGCATCCGGCTGACCGGGTCGAGCGCCGGGTTGGTGAACAGGTTCGCGCGCTGCGCGCCGGGGAAGTGGAACGGCACGAAGACCAGGTCGGGCCGCATTGACTGCACGAAACGCACTTTCGCCGTCGTCTCGCCGCGGCGAGACCGGATCCGCGCCTGGTCGCCCTCTTCGAGCCCGGCGCGCTTGGCGGTGTCCGGGTGGACCTCGACGAACGCCTCCGGCACGACGTCGTTCAGCTCTTCGATGAGCCGCGTCTGCGCGCCCGACTGGTAGTGCTGCAGCACGCGGCCGGTGGTGGCCTGCAGCGGGAACTCGTCGTCCGGCAGCTCGGCCGGGCCGGTGTGCTCGACCGGCACGAACCGCGCGCGGCCGTCCGGGTGGGCGAAGGTGTCGAGGAACATCCGCGGCGTGCCGGGGTGGTCGTCGGCCGGAACCGGCCAGTGCAGGGCCTCGCCGGCGCGCAGGCGGTCGTAGCTGACGCCGGAGTAGTCGGCGATGCCGCCTTTGGACGCGATCCGCAGCTCGTCGAACGCCGTCTCGGCGTCGGCCGGGAAGCGTCCTTCGGGCTGGCCGAGCCGTTCGGCGAGTCCGTTGAGGACGTCCAAATCGGACTTCACGCCTGCCGGTGGGTCGATCGCCCTGCGGCGCAGCAGGATACGGCCTTCGAGATTGGTGAGCGTGCCGTCCTCTTCGGCCCACTGCGTGACCGGGAGGACGACGTCGGCGAGGGCCGCCGTCTCCGACAGCACGAAGTCCGCGACCACCAGGAGGTCCAAAGCGGACAGTCGATCTTGGACCCGCTGGGAGCGTGGCGCCGAGACGACGACGTTGCTGCCGAACACCATCAGCGCCTTCGGCCCGCCTTCCTGACCGAGCGCTTCGAGCAGTTCCGACGCCGAACGCCCAGGCCCGGGCAGCGAGTCCGGTTCGACGCCCCACACACCGGCGACGTACTCGCGGGCGGCCGGGTCGTCGAGCTTGCGGTAACCGGGCAGCTGGTCGGCCTTCTGACCGTGCTCACGGCCGCCTTGGCCGTTGCCCTGGCCGGTGAGGCAGCCGTAGCCGGAGCCCGCGCGACCGGGCAGGCCCAGGGAGAGGGCGAGGTTGATCCAGCCGCCGACGGTCGCGGTGCCGGTGGCGTGCTGCTCGGTGCCGCGCGCGGTGAGGATGTAGGCGTTGCGGGCGCCGGCGAGCTTCGCGGCGGCCAGGCGCATGTCGGCGGCCGAGACGCCGGTGATGCGCTCGGCGCGTTCGGGCCACCAGGACGCGGCGATCCGCCACACCGCGTCGAAGCCGTTCGTCCGTTGGTCCACATAGGACTGATCAAGATGACCGTCGGCGACGACGGCGTGCAGGATGCCGAGCGCCAAAGCGAGATCGGTACCGGGCGCGGGGGCGAGGTGCAGGCTCGCGAGCTCGGCGGTCGCCGTCCGCCGCGGGTCGACGACGATCAGGTCGGCGCCCCGCAGGTGCTGGACGAACGGCGGCATCGTCTCGGCCGGGTTGGCCCCGGCGAGCAGCACGACGTCGGCGTTGCCCAGATCGGTGACGGGGAACGGCATCCCACGATCGGCTCCGAACGCTTTGCTCCCCGCGGCGGCGGCCGAGGACATGCAGAACCGGCCGTTGTAGTCGATCTGCGAGGTCCCGAGCGCGACGCGGGCGAACTTGCCGAGCAGGTAGGCCTTTTCGTTGGTCAGCCCCCCGCCGCCGAAGACCGCGACGGCGTCCGGGCCGTGGTTCTGCTGGAGTTCCCGGACCTTCCGCGCGACGAAGTCGAGCGCGAAGTCCCAGCCGACCGGCTCGAGGACGCCGTTCTCGCGCACCATCGGGCTGGTCAGGCGCCTCGGCGACGTCAGGAGTTCGCCGGCCGTCCAGCCCTTCTGGCACAGGCCCCCGGCGTTGACCGGGAAGTCCCGCGGCGTGACGCGGACGCCGTCGAGGCGCATCCCGCACTGCAGCGCGCAGTACGGGCAGTGCGTGTCGACCTGCGGCACTGGTCACCTCCGGCGTCGTTCGGGATGACCCGACGCTAAGCAGGCCGTGTTACTCGGAATCGACCGGATGTTTCAGGCAGTTGACATTGCGGCGCGACTCACGCGCCCCGCGCAGTGAGGTCAGGGCCGGCCCCACGCCGTGTTGGCCACTCCGGGCAGTGTGAGGGCCACTGCGGGCAGTGTGAGGGCCGCTGCGGGCGGCACGATGGCCGTTCCGGGCGCCGCGCCGGTAGTTCCGGGTGACGGCACGACCGAACCGCCCATCCGGAACGGCCAACTCGGCGACCGGAACGGCCAACACGACGACCGGAGTGGCCAACACGGCGTCAGAGCACGCCGCTGACTTCGCGGGCCGCTACGCGAAGGCTGTCCAGCGCCGCGCGCGTCGACCTCGGGTTCAGGGCGTTGGCCGCCAGGCGGAACAGCACCGCGCGCAGCAGCAGCTGCGGCCACTCCGGCAGGTGCGCCCAGCGCTCCAGCAGCTCGCGGGTCGCGCCGCCCCAGGCCAGGGCGTCGACCGCGACGATCGCCGCGCCGTACTCGCCCGGGCGGTAGTACGGGACGAAGTCGACCAGGCCCGGTGCCGCGTCGCCGTCGAACAGCAGGCCCGCCAGCAGTTCGCCGTGCGCGACCTGGGACGAGAGCTTGATCGGGCGGCGCGCACCGGCCAGGACCTCGAACCAGCGGCCGCCCTTCGTCTCCTCCAGCGGGACTTCGAGTTCTTCCCAGGCGACGCGGTCGGCGACGGCGTCGACGTCCTTCCGCAGGGCGATGAAGTCCGGCCGCGGCAGCCCGACGGTCGCCCGGTGCAGCTTCACCGCGGCGAGCACCGAGGCGTCACCGTGGTGCTCGGCGGTGCCGGCGACGAACCGCGACGCCGTCCAGCCGCCGACGATCCAGCGGCCGTCGGTCGAGCGCACCGGCTTCGCGACCCGCAGGCCCGGCTCGTCGACGTAGTCGAGCGCGCGGGCGGTCCACAACGTCTTGGCCTTGTCGGCGACCGGCTTGAGCACGAGGTCGCCACAGCGCCACGCCGCCGAGTCCGGCAGCGCTTCGCCGTTGTCGGCGAGCCCGCCGAAGGCCGCGCAGACGTGGCCGGGAGGGCGTTCGAGGGTTGACCGCACAAGGACCGACGGTACCCGGCCGGGTGGTCCACGATCGAGAAGACGCGCTGGTCACAGACGGTTTTGAGAACCGGGACGAAACGCCGTGAGGGGCACCCTCACGGCCGCGGGAGCCGGGAGGGTGCCCCTCACGGAGCACAACTGTCAGTAGGTCGGCAGGCTCGGGTCGATCTGCTTGGCCCAGGCCAGCACGCCACCGCCGAGGTGGGTCGCGTCCTTGAAGCCGGCCGCGTGCAGGGCCGCCAGGGCCTCCGCCGAACGGGCACCCGACTTGCAGTGCAGGACGATCGGCTTGTCCTGCGGCAGCTCCGCCAGCGCCTCGCCCGAGAGGATGCGGTCCTTCGGGATCAGCGTCGCGCTCTTGATGTTGACGATCTCGTACTCGTGCGGCTCGCGGACGTCGATCAGGGCGAAGTCGTCGCCGTTGTCGAACTTGGCCTTGAGCTCCGCCGGGGTGATCGTGCTACCCGACGCCGCCGACGCCGCCTCGTCCGAGACCACGCCGCAGAACGCCTCGTAGTCGATCAGCTCGGTGATCTTCGGGGTCTCCGGGTCCTTGCGGATCTTGACCTCGCGGTACTTCATCTCCAGCGCGTCGTAGCTGATGAGCCGCCCGAGCAGCGGCTCGCCGATGCCGGTGATGAGCTTGATCGCCTCGGTCACCATGATCGAGCCGATGGACGCGCACAGCACGCCCAGCACGCCACCCTCGGCGCAGGAGGGGACCATGCCCGGGGGCGGCGGCTCCGGGTAGAGGTCGCGGTAGTTGAGGCCCCTGCCGTTCGGCGCGTTCTCCCAGAACACGCTGACCTGGCCCTCGAACCGGAAGATCGAGCCCCAGACGTACGGCTTGCCCAGCAGCACCGCGGCGTCGTTCACCAGGTAGCGCGTGGCGAAGTTGTCCGTGCCGTCGACGATCAGGTCGTACTGCTCGAAGATCTCCAGCGCGTTCGACGAGTCCAGCCGCTCGGTGTGCAGGTAGACCCGGACCAGCGGGTTGATCTCGGCGATCGACTCCTGCGCGGACGCGGCCTTGAGCTTGCCGACGTCGGACTGGCCGTGGATGACCTGGCGCTGCAGGTTCGACTCGTCGACGACGTCGAAGTCGACGATGCCGAGCGAGCCGACGCCGGCCGCGGCCAGGTACAGCAGCGCGGGGCTGCCGAGGCCACCGGCGCCGATGACCAGGACCTTCGCGTTCTTGAGCCGCTTCTGCCCGGTCACCCCGACGTCCGGGATGATCAGGTGACGGCTGTACCGGGCCACCTCTTCCTTGGTGAGCTCGGCAGCCGGCTCGACGAGCGGCGGCAGTGCTGACATCGGGTCCTCCATCTCGCGCGGATCGCGTCCATCCCACTATGCACAACGCGCGCGGGCAAACAGACCTTCCCAGGTCCGGATCGTGGGACGGCTACCGCGGCGTTCACGGGTTCCGGGTGGCGGAGCCCCCGGCCCGGGGCGAGGCCCCGGATGTCACGGCGTGGGGTTCGGCCAGGAGTTGGTCTTGCAGATCAGACCGTCCTTGGCGACCTTGCCCTTGTCGCCGCCAGGGATGTCGTTGAGCATCGAGACGTAGTCGTCGTTGACGCCGAAGGACTGCTGCATCATCACCGGCGCGGGCTGGTTGTTGCCGCCGCAGCCGACGTGCTGGTTGCCCAGGGCGTGCCCGACCTCGTGGTTGATGGCGTACTGCCGGTAGCCGGTCATGTCGGCGCCGTACGCCTTCGCGCCGCGCACCCAGCGGGCCAGGTTGATCAGGACGCGGCCCATGCTCTTGCGGTAGCAGGACGCCTCGAACTTGATCTGGAACCCGCAGGCGTCCGCTCGGTGCGTCGTCTCCGGCGTGGTGAGGCTCACCTTGAACGACGGGTTCGGGAAGTTCGCGTCCACGCGCTGGAAGGCGACCTTGCCGTCCCACGTCCAGCTCTTGGGATCCGACAGCGTGCCCTGGACGGCCGAGGCGAAGGCGTCGTCACCGGCGTAGCTCGCCGGGTCGATGCCGTCCTCGACTTCGACGGTGTAGGTGTACAGCTTGCCGCTGCCGACCTTCGGGCCGCTGCCGGGCACGGTGTGCCACGCGCCCGCGCCGGCCTGGGTGAAGGGGCTGCCTTCCGGCAGGTCCGCCGTCGGGACCTTGAGGTCGACCGGGGTCGCCGGGTTCTCCGGGATGCCCTGGCCGTCGGCGCCGTCGATGGAGCCGCCGGACGTGTCGCCGCCCGCCGACTCGATCCCGGAACCGGCGCCCTGCTCGGCGATCGGCTCGGCCGGGCTGTTCGCGGTGTTGACGACGACGAGCACGGTCAGCACGACGAGGATCGGCAGGGCGTAGACGCGCCAGCCGTAGGTCTTGGTGAACTTGGCGAAGGCGGTCTTCGGGGGCTCTTCGGCCTGCTTGGCCTCCCGCGCCTGCTCGTGCGGCTTCCAGGACGCGCTCAGGGGCTCGGCGGAGGTCCGGCGGCCACCGGGGCGGTAGCGGTCCTCGCTGACGCGCTGGGCCGGCGCCTTCGCCGGGCGGTACTGCCCGGTGCGCGGCGGCTCTCCGGACTCGGGGGCACCTTGCGCGGGCCGGCGGGCCGACGCGCGGTGGGGAGCCCGCCGATCTTCGCCTCGCGCGTCCTGCTTCACCCGGTCCACCGCACCAGGGTGCCACAGCGCCGAAGCGGCGCCCTCGGCGACTGGCGGATCACGCAGCGATCAGTTGTCACCCGATCGGGCTACCAATTTCCGGCTTCGACGTGCTCCCACATGCCCAGAACCGCCTTCGCCACGACGATCGGCCGCTCCATCTGAGCCACGTGGCCGGTGCGCGGGAGCACGAGCAGCCGGGCCCGCGGGAGCGCGCGGGCGGTGCGCATGGCGCGTCGCGCCGTGATGACGCGGTCCTCCCGGCCCCAGACGACCAGCGTCGGCACCTTCACCAACGGCGCGAGGGACCACAGGGACGCCTTCCCGACCGCCGACCAGGCCCGGAAGATGCCGAACGTGCTGCGCGCCATCGCCGGGGCGGCCCAGGCGAAGGCCGCGCGGGCGCCGTGTTCCTCGGTCAGCTCGTCGAGCCGGCTCTCCGGGAACCTCGACGGGTCCGCGAAGCAGAGCTTGATGACCTGGGCGGCGCGTTCACGCGGGCCGAGCGCGGCGAGCTGGGCGCGTACCCGCGCGCCGACCAGCGGCAGGTAGGCGAACGCCATCCGCGGCTCCGACAGCCGCCGCGGGTCGGGGCGCCGGTCGGGCATGGCGGGTGAGATGAGCGTCAGCGTCTTGACGAGCTCCGGGTGCCGCGCGGCGACGATGAGCGCGATGGCGCCGCCCATGGAGTTGCCGAGCAGGTGGACGGGCGCGCCGACGTCGCGGATGTGCCGCGCGACGACCTCGGCGTGCGCTTCGAGGCTGAAGTCGAACCCGGCCTCGGGCTCGGAGCTGCCGAAGCCGGGCAGATCCGGCGCGGTGCCCCCGGCGACCGGGGCGAGCAGCGCCGCCAGGTCGGTCCAGTTCGTCGACGAACCGCCGAGGCCGTGGAGGTAGACGGCCGGCACGCCGTCCGGGCCCGGCGTGCGGCGGATGTGGAGGCGGGCGGTGCCGACCTCTTCGAACGTCGCCGGCCAGGGCGGCAGCACCGGCTCGAGCGACGGCAAAGCCCTGGTCGAGAGGGGCACGTGGGTCACCGGCGGCCGGGCCGCGCCGACGTCTCCCGGGTCGTGGGCGGAGGTCTTCACGGCTCCAGGATGCCCGACACTTGGCACAGCACGCGTACCGGCGAGTAATCTTCAGGTCGACTTCACGCGGTGGCGACCCCGCCCGTCGAAGGTGGCGAAGACGGGAGGAAGAGCATGACGGAGATGACGCGGTTGCAGCAACGAGGGGTGCGCTTGCCCCGGACCGAGCGCCGGGCCCAGCTCCTCGCCGCGGCGCAGCGGGTCTTCGCCGAGAACGGCTACCACGCCGCCGCCATGGACGAGATCGCCGAGGTCGCGGGCGTCAGCAAGCCGGTGCTCTACCAGCACTTCCCCGGCAAGCTCGACCTGTACATCGCGCTGCTCGAAAGCCATGTCGACGAGCTGGTCAGGCGCGTGCAGGCGGCGCTGGACTCGACAACGGAGAACAAGCAGCGCGTCCCGGCCACGGTCGGCGCGTTCTTCGACTTCGTGAGCAGCGACGCGGGCGCGTTCCGCATGGTGTTCGAGTCCGACCTGCGCGGCGAGCCGGCGGTCCAGGAAGCGGTGGACCGCGCGACCTCGGCGAGCGTGGACGCGATCACGGACACGATCACGGCGGACGCCGGTCTCGACGAGGACAAGGCGCGGCTGCTGGCGGTCGGGCTGGTCGGGATGAGCCAGGTCAGCGCCCGGTTCTGGCTGCAGCACCACCAGTCGATGAGCCAAGAGGAAGCAGTCGCCCTCACGGCCAACCTGGCCTGGCGCGGCATCGGCGGCGGCTTCCCGCTCAAGGACTCCTGATCCGGCCGAGGCCGTCACTTTCGTAGGGAAAGATCCGCCTCAAGGGGCCTCCGACGTATCTTTCCCTATGAAAGTGGCGTTTTGTTGGCAGGGCGTCAGCGGGTGGTGACGGCCATGCGGACCAGGGCCGAGAGGCGGCGGGCCACCTCGTAGGGACGCTCCTGCGGCAGCATGTGCCCGGCTCCCGGGTAGCGGACGAACTCCGCGTGCGGCAGCTCGTCCGCGATCACCTTCGCGTGCGCCAGCGGGCAGAGGCGGTCCTTCTCCCCCGCCAGCACCACCGACGGGACGTCGCAGAGCGCGCCCAGGCCGCCGACACCGCGGTGGGCCGCGATCGCAGTCAGGAACAGCCCCGCGCTCGCCGGGTGGCTGCACAGCAGCTGCTCGACGACGCTGTCGACCTGCGCACGGCTCGGCCGGTCGCCGAAGACCAGGCGCCGCGAACCGGACCGGACCATCCCCGGACGCAGGCGCAGCGTGTCCGACCGCAGGCCTGCCAGCAGGCGAGCCAGTCGCGGCTCGAAGCGCGTGACGCCCCGGCCGACCAGGCCCGGGAACCCGAGCGTCAGCCGGTCCATGTCCCCCGACGACGTCGCCACGAACGCCGCCCCCGCGAGCCGCGACGCGACCAGCGCGGGGTGCCGCTCGGCGAGCACCATCAGCGTCATGCCACCCATCGAGTGACCGGCGAGCACGAGCGGGCCCTTCGGGACGCGGTCGGCGATCAGCTCGGCCAGGTCGTCGGCGAGCCGGGCGATCGACGCCGAGCCCGGGCGCGCGGGCTCGGAACCGCCGTGGCCGCGCAGGTCGTAGCGCAGCACCCGCACGCCGGGATCGAGGTGCGGCAGCACGAAGTCCCACGTGCGGTGGTCCTGCGTCCAGCCGTGGACGAGCACCAGCGTCACAGCCGAGTCGGCGGGGCCGGACTCGGCGACGTGCAGCGCGGCGCCGTCGCTCGCGACGAACCGGTGCCCGAGCGACGGGTTCCGCAGCCGCGACGCGGTCGTCACCGGCCCGCCGGGAGCAGGAAGGACTTGCGCCAGAAGAACTTCCCGGGCAGCCCGACCAGGCCCGACTCCTCCAGGAACGGCATGATCTTCTCCCCGGCCCAGGCGATCGTGCCCTGCCAGTGCGGGTTGTTCAGCGCGGCCTCGACGCCGTCGCGCGGCCGGATCCCGACCGCCTTGTAAACGTTCGGGTTGATGAACGCCCGCGTCACGAAGTACGAGATGAGCGCGATGACGAACTGCTGGTAGGCGATCTCGGCCTTGGACAGCTTCGCCATGCCGCGCGTGACCTCTTCGCGGGCGAAGGTGACGTGCCGCGCCTCCTCCAGCACGTGGATCCGGTTGACCATCCGGACCAGCGGCTGGATGCCGTCGTCGTTCATCTGCTCGCGCTGCAGCCGGTCCAGCACTTCTTCGGCGACCAGGATCGCGCCGTAACGCGCCGGGCCGTAGGAGATCGCCGGCATCAGCTTCGCGAGCTTCCGCAGCCACGGCACCGGGCCGTAGGCGGGGCAGCCGATCCGCGACGCCATCCGCGCGAACATCGTCGAGTGCCGGCACTCGTCGGCGATCTCGGTGAGCGCGAACTGCGCGTGCGCGGACGTCGGGTCCTGCTTGTAGACCTCCTTGAGCAGCATCTGCATCAGGAGGATCTCGAACCACAGCCCGGTGGTCGCGACGCTGGCGACCTCGTGCTTCCCCAGTTCGATGCGCTGCTCCGGCGTCAGCTTGTCCCAGAGCTTCGTGCCGTACAGCGAGGAGCGCTCGTCCGGGATGAACCGCTTGCCCTCGACCAGCGGCGCGGTCCAGTCGATGTCGACGTCGGGGTCGTAGAACTTGTTCGCCGACGACTTGAGCAGCCGCTCCGCGGTCTTTTCGCGATCCGGTTCCTTCAGCGTCCGCGTCATCGCCGACAGCCCCTTCCGAAACATGTAACTTGAGGTAACAGTTACCTCTGGTAGCATCCCCCTCGTGATCGAACGTGTCAAGCGCTCCGGCAAGCCGTCCAAGCCTTCGTCGCGCGGCGAGGAGGCGACCGGCGACGCCCGCCGGGACCGCTGGCGCAAGCACCGGATCGCGCGGCGCAAGGAGTTCGTCGAGGCCGCCCTGCGCGCGCTCGACACCCACGGCCCGGACCTCGGCATGGAGGACGTCGCCGCCGAGGCGGGCGTCACGAAACCCGTGCTGTACCGGCACTTCGACGACAAGGCCGACCTCTACGTCGCCCTCGGGCAGCGCGGCACGGAGATCCTCTTCGAGCGGCTGATCCCGGCGATCAACGCCGAACTGGCGCCGGTGCCGCGGATCCGGATGGCGCTCGACGCGTTCTTCACCGTGATCGAGGAGCACCCGAACCTGTACCGGCTGCTCGCGCACGGACGCCCGGAGAAGCCGGTCGGTTCCGACGTCGTGGCCGAGGACAAGGAACTGATCGCGACGGCGCTGACCGCGCTGCTCGGCGACTACATGCGGATGTTCAACATGGACTCCGGCGCGGCCGAGCCGTGGGCGCACGGCATCGTCGGGATGGTCCAGAACACCGGCGAGTGGTGGCTGGACCGCCGGTCGATGGGCCGCGACGCCGTCGTCGAGTACCTGACGCAGATCATCTGGGCGGCCATCGACGGGCTGAGCCGCCAGCACGGCGTGGTCATCGACCCGAACCAGCCGCTGGAAGCGAACAAGGTGGTCCAGCTGGGCCGCACGGAACCCGTGCCTGTTGAGGAGACGTCATGAGCGACCACGACGAAGACGGCTACAGCGGCGAAGCGACCCTGGTGGTCGACGGCGTCTCGCTGACGGCGCAGGTGGAGCTGCGCGGCTACTTCCAGCCGATCGACGGCTTCTACCGCTGGTACGGCCGGGTGGCGGTGCACGAAGAGCTGGCGAAACTGGCCGGCGGCAAGAAGAAGGCCGTCGAGATCCACGCGGGCGCGCACACCGCGACGGGCGAACTGTCGGACCCGGACCCGTGGGGCCGCTACCGGATCACGGGCACCAGCACGCCCCCGTTCCACGTGCCGACGTCGCTGGAAGAGCTCAACGCCTGAAGTCCGTGAATGCCACATTCACGGACACCAGGTCCCTCGATGGGGCATTCACGGACTTTCGCAGCCGCCCGCGACGACGCTCGCCCGTGAAGGCGCCGCCGCGGGCGGCGCGGTGGAACCGGCTCGGCCACCCGCGCGGTGGCCGTGCCGGGATACGACTCAGGGGTGCCGCGGGCTCGGCAGGTCACGTCCGGGGAGCCAGCCGTTCGCGATGTCCGTCGCGCGCCAGCCGCGGACGCTCAGGCGGACCGCCACCACCGGGGCGTCCAGGAACGGCGCCGCCTCCGGGACCTTCGCCACCAGCGTCTCCCGCACCCGCGTGTCGTCCTCACCGGCGACGACCTCGGCGAGCGCCCGCGCCTGCAGGAACGGCTGCATCGGCGAACCGGTCGACACGACCACCGACACCACCGGGTTCTCACGGATCGCGGCGAGCGTCCGGCCGCGGCGCTCCAGCACCAGGTTCAGCGTGAACGCGTCGTCCTCGGCGAAGTAGACGCCGCCGACCCACGGGCCGTCACTGCCCGAAGTCGCGAGGAACAGCGACTTGTGCGTCGCCAGGGTGCTCCGCACGAGGTCCGCCACGGCGGTCGTCGTGGGCTCGACAGTGGTCATCGACTTGCTCCGGAGGGGTGTCGGTCCGGGCCCCGTGGCGCCGGATCGCCGACGAAGTTAAGCCGGGAAACCCCGACACACCAAGGAAAGCGCACCGATCCGGTGAACCTGGCGGAGGACCTGGTCCGGCCACCGCGAGAAGCGCGCCATCGCCCATTCGAGGGGCCCGCGCCCGATCCGGCGACGCCAGGCCACCGAAGCGAGGAGCGCGACCGCCGAGAAGGCCACGAAATGGGTGAGCGCGAACACGTCCGGGCCGTCACCGTCGCTGTCCCAGATCAGCCGGATCGCCACGAAGTGCAGCACGTACGCGGAAAGCGCGCGGCCGCCGAGATCGGCCAGCGGCCGCAGGAGCCGCTCGACGCGCGGCGCGAGCAGCAGGCAGCCGCCGATCACCGACGCCGCGATGCCGATCGACACCAGCAGGTCGAACGGCGTGCACGACGCGCCGCTCGCCAGCGGCTCCCACGCCCACGTCGTGGTCGGCGGCGTGCCGTAGATCCAGGACTCGTCGAGGTGCAGCAGCGTCTCCGGGCTCATGCCGTAGCTCGCCGCGGCCGGTTCCAGAGCCTGGTAGACGGCTTCGAGGCCGCCGAAGACGCGCGTCGCGAGCCACGAGACGGCGTACGCGCCCGCCGCCAGCGCCGCGCCGCCGAAGCACAGCCGGCGGCGCACCACCGGCGACGTCAGGTCGAGGCGCCCGATCGCCATCCCGGCGAACAGGTAGGCCATCAGGGTGGCCGCCGGGAACGTCCCGGTCAGCAGCAGCACGCCGGCCGCGCGCCCGAGGCCGTGCCAGGTCGCTAAGTCGCCCCACGCGACGTCCGGCGCCGCGAAGACCAGGTCGCGCGGCGCGAAGACGGACCGCACCGCGAAGGACACCAGCGGCATGACCACGGCCGTGACCAGGGCGGCGACGGCGAGCGTGCGCGCCCGGCAGCGCAGCCACGCCGGTCGCGAGCAGGAAGCAGGCGCCGTAGTAGGCGAGGATGACCATGTAGCCGGTGCCGAGCCCGGTGAGCAGGAGGCCCAGCGCGACCAGCAGCGGGGCCCGGGTCGCCAGCCGCAGCGCGACGCGCGTGCGGGCCCGGCCCGCCTTGGGCCGCCGCCCGCCGGACATCAGCGCGATCGAGACGCCGGCCAGCACCGCGAAGAGCGCGGCGGAATGGCCTTCGAAGGGCTTGAACCAGGCGGCGCCACCGCCGTCGAGCGGGTTCGGCCCGAGGTGCACCGCGTACATCCCCAGCACCGCGGCCCCGCGGGCCACGTCGATCCCGGTCAGCCGGACGGCCGGTCCGCTCCGGGGAGCGGGACCGGCCGTGGGCTGGTGTTCGCGGCTCCGTGCCGGAGCCGTTGCTACCGCGTGGACGCCGTCCACCTCATCTCTCGCTCACCTCACCCGAACCCCTGCCGGGGCACGGTTACGGATGGGGCTGAGAGCGAGCTGAGACCGGACGGTTACCGCGGTGTGACGTCAGTCGCCGACGCCGAAGCCGACCTTGCGGGTGTCGGACGGCGCGATCTCGACGTAGGCGATGCGGTCGGAGGGGACGATGTACTTGCGGCCCTTCTCGTCGCTGAGGCGGAAGAGCCCGTCACCGGCCGTCAGGGCCTCGGAGACCAGCTTCTCCACCTCGTCGGGAGACTGGCCACTGGACACCACCAGCTCGCGCGGGGTGTCCTTGATGCCGATCTTGACCTCCACGTGGGACCTCCGCTGGAAATTCGAAAGGGATGTGCTCGGCAAGGCTAACCGAACCGGGTCGTTGCGGTGCCGCATGTCCGCGCCCGGCCACGTCGTCGTGTCCTGGTACTCCATCGGGGTCAGCCCAGGCCGAGGGCCTGCATGCGCTTCGTGTGCCCCTGTTGCAACCTTCGGAACAGTGCCGCAATTCCGGAGAGGTCACCCGATCCGCCGATGATGAGCTCGGCCAGGCCGTCTCGTTCGGCGACGACGTACTGGGCCTGCGTGAGCGCTTCGCCGAGCAGGCGGCGCCCCCACAGAGCGAGCTTGTCGCGGGTCTTGGGGTCGGCTTCGATCCCGGCCGCCACCTCGCGCTCGGCGAAGGCGGAGTGTCCGGTGTCGGCCAGCACGGTGAGCACCAGGTCCTTGGTCTCGGGGTCCAGCCAGCTGGCCATCTCCCGGTAGAGGTCGGCGGCGAGGCCGTCGCCGACGTAAGCTTTGACGAGCGACTCCAGCCAGGACTTCGGCGGGGTCGAGGCGTGCCAGTCGTCGATGTGCTTCGGGAACGGCGCCATCGCGACCTCGATCGCGACGCCGTGCCCGGCCAGGTGCGCGGACAGCAGGCCGTAGTGACCGATCTCGGCGGCCGCCATGGCCGCCAGCGCGGCCCGCCCGGCCAGGGTGGGGGCACTGCGAGCGTCCTCGGCCAGCCGGTCGAACGCGGACAGCTCGAGATAGGCGATCACGCCCAGAAGGTCGACGACGCCTTCGGTGATCTCTTTCGGGTCGGTCACGGCAGCAGGGTATCGCCGAAGCACCCGGGCGTGTCGGGACGAGACCGATCCCACTGCCTCCGGCGTGCCGGGTGCTGTCGAAAAACTGCTGACCAGGTACACTGCCTTTGATATCGAAGCTTCCGCACGTCACTACAGGCGTCGGGATCAGGCAGGCCACGAGGCCCGCCGACGTACTGCAATGTGCGTGCACGCCTCTTCCGGCATTCCCGGGACGGACCGGTTCCGCGCTTCACTTCAGCGCTGGGGACCAGGGTTTACTCCCGGTCGAGTGTCGAAACGGGACTCAGGGTTGTGCGCGCTGGTCACGAGAGAGGCGATCACCCTGACCGCAGAAAATCCCACAACCGAACAGAACTCCCCCGCCGTCGCGCTGGAACACAGCGAGACCGGCCCGGCCGCGCTCGACACGTCGCACCCGCTGCAGGCGGGCGTCGAGGTGGAGCCCGAGGCCCCGACCTTCGCGTCCTTCGGCGTCAAGCCGGAGATCATCAAAGCACTCGCCGAAGTCGGCATCGAGCGGACCTTCGCGATCCAGGAGCTCACGCTGCCGCTGGCGATGGCCGGCGACGACCTCATCGGCCAGGCCCGCACCGGCATGGGCAAGACCCTGGGCTTCGGCGTCCCGCTGCTGCACCGCGTGGAGGTGCCGGGCGACGGCACCCCGCAGGTGCTGGTCGTGGTGCCGACCCGCGAGCTGTGCATCCAGGTCGCCAACGACCTCAAGGGCGCCGGCAAGCACCTCGGCATCCGCACCCTGGCCATCTACGGCGGCCGCCCGTACGAGCCGCAGATCGAGGCGCTCCGCAAGGGCATCGACGTCGTGATCGGCACCCCGGGCCGGCTCCTCGACCTGGCCGAGCAGAAGCACCTGGTGCTCGGCAAGGTCCGCGGGCTGGTGCTCGACGAGGCCGACGAGATGCTCG
The DNA here is from genome assembly GCF_046548675.1 of Amycolatopsis sp. cmx-8-4. NCBI lineage: Bacteria > Bacillati > Actinomycetota > Actinomycetes > Pseudonocardiales > Pseudonocardiaceae > Amycolatopsis > Amycolatopsis sp. cmx-8-4. The sequence goes on along the minus strand of NZ_JAEBDZ010000015.1, from coordinate 95,143 downwards.
ACCTGGGCTTCCTGCCCGACATCGAGCGCATCCTGCGGATGGTCCCGGACAAGCGCCAGACGATGCTGTTCTCGGCCACCATGCCGGGGCCGATCATCACGCTGGCCCGCACGTTCCTGAACCAGCCGACGCACATCCGCGCCGAGGAGAACGACGCGAGCGCGATCCACGAGCGCACCACCCAGTTCGTCTACCGGGCGCACTCGATGGACAAGCCCGAGGTCATCGCCCGGATCCTGCAGGCGGCCGACCGCGGCCTCACGATGATCTTCAGCCGCACCAAGCGCACCGCGCAGAAGGTGGCCGACGACCTGGTCGAGCGCGGCTTCGCGGCCGCCGCCGTGCACGGTGACCTGGGCCAGGGCGCCCGCGAGCAGGCCCTGCGCGCGTTCCGCTCCGGCAAGGTCGACGTGCTGGTCGCGACCGACGTCGCCGCCCGCGGCATCGACATCGACGACGTCACGCACGTGATCAACTACCAGTGCCCGGACGACGAGAAGACCTACGTCCACCGCATCGGCCGCACCGGCCGCGCTGGCCGCACCGGTGTCGCCGTCACGCTCGTCGACTGGGACGAGATGCCGCGCTGGAAGCTCATCTCGGACACCCTCGGCCTCGACAAGCCGGAGCCGGTCGAGACGTACTCGTCGTCGAAGCACCTGTTCGAGGACCTGGGCATCCCGGCGGGCAAGACCGGGCGGCTACCGCTCGCCAACCGCACCCGTGCGGGCCTGTCGGCCGAGGTGGAAGAGGACCTGGGCGGCAAGCGCCGTGGCCGTGGCCAGGCCCAGGGCCGTGGCAACACCTCCGCCGGCGGCCCCGAGTCGCCGTCGTCGTCTTCGGAGGACGCGCCGCCCAAGCGCAACCGCACCCCGCGCAAGCGGACCCGCGGTGCCGCGCGGGCGGACGAGACGAGCGAGGCCACCGACACCGCGGCCACGTCCGGTTCGGGCTCAGGCTCGGAGCCCGGCGAGGCCACTGCCGAAGGCCGCACCCGGACCCGGCGTCGCACCCGCGGCACCGCCCCGGAGACGGCCGGCCCGGTGGAGAAGGAGTCCGGCGAGAACGCCGAACGCCCGGCTCGACGGCGCCGCCGTCGCCGCCCGGCCGCGACTTCTGATACACCTGCGTCGGCAGACTGAGGCTTTAGCGCGGGGAGCAGGTACGTGAGCGACGAGGACAAGGCTGCTTCTTCCGTGCCCGAGGAAGAACCGGAGCAGCCTTCGGAAGCCGCCGCTCTGGGCTCCGAGGACGTCCTCGACGACGTCGAACCTGCTCCGCCCGCGCCGCGGGTCAAGGCCCGTCGTTCGCCGTGGAATCGCGGCCGGGACCGGGTGCTCGCCGCGGTGATCGCGGTGGTCGTCGTCGCGGTCGCGCTGGTCATCGGCGCGACCAGCGACAGCGAAGGCACCGACCGGACCGAGGCCGACCCGCCGTCGCCGCTGCCCGCGGCGCCGAACACGGTGCCCGGTTCGCTGGCCGAGATCTGGAGCGCCCGCAGCGGCGCGACGCCGGTCCCGGTGGCCAGCGGCGACGCCGTCGTCACGGCGGACGGCGGCGAGGTCGCCGCCCGCGACCCGCTGACCGGGCAGATCCGCTGGCACTACACGCGTGACCTGCCGTTGTGCACGCTCAACGAGACGTGGGGGCGGGTCAACGCCGTCTACCACAAGACCGAGAACTGCAGCGAGGTCACGCAGCTCGACCCGGGCACCGGCCGGATCACCGCCCAGCGCAACGGCAACGCCGAGCTGGGCACCCGGCTGGTCAGCGACGGCTCGCACGTGACCACCACCGGCAAGAAGCTGCTCGACACCTGGCGCGACGACCTGGTGCAGAGCGCCGAGTACGGCCAGGTCCCGGCGCTGGTCAACGCGGGCAAGCAGCCGCGCACCGGCTGCACGTACGGCACGGTCGCGGCGGCGTCGGGCAAGGTCGGCGTCATCGAGCGCTGCCCGGGCGACCCGGCGGACCGCTTGAGCGTCTACAAGGCGGCGCCGGAGAAGGACGACGAGCCCCAGATGGCGTTCAGCTCGGTGCTGGCGGGCAAGCGGGCGCGCGTGATCGCGATGTCGGGCGACCTGACGGCGGTGGTCCTGCCGGACCAGAAGCTCCTGGTGATCTACAACGGCGACGGCTCCCAGCGCGCGGCGTACCCCCTGGACGTCCCGCCGGCCGACCTGGCCGCGGACCCGCAGGGCGGCGTCGAGCAGACGTCCCAGACCGCGGCGAACGTCTACTGGTTCAGCGGCTCGAAGGTGCTGGCCCTCTCCCGCGACGACCTGTCCCCGCGCTGGACGCTGGGCAGCGCGATGGGCCCCGGCGTGACGTTCGCCGGGCAGCTGGTGGTCCCCATCAAGGGCGGCTTGGCGGTGCTGAACGAGAACGACGGCTCCACGATCCGCACGGTGGGCGTCGACCGCCGCGGCTACGCGGGCCCAGTCCGCCTGGGCACGGCCGGGCCCGTCCTGCTGGAAGAACGCGGCGACACCCTCACCGCCCTGAAGTAACCCGTATCCCGCGTGATTCAGCACGTGATCAGCGTGATTGAAGCCGGAACTCGCGAGTTCCGGCTTCAATCACGCGAGTTCCGGGTCTGATCACGCGAGTTCCGGGTTCGTCAGGTGAGCCAGAAGAGGGTCAGGGCGGAGACCACGAACAGGACCACGGCGATCCCCGCGCCGGCGGCGGGAAGGCCGTTGCGGCGGTCTGCGACCCGCTGGGCCAGCAACGCCAGCACCGCGGCGACGGGGTGACCGATCAGCAGCACCGGGCCGGGGCCGGGAGCGTCGGTGTACAGGCAGGCTCCCGCGACCACGAGCACGCCGACGGCCAGGACCGTGAGGCCCGCGGCCAGTGAGCCGGTGAAGCCGCGCCACCAGCGGCCGCCCGGCTTCGCGGGTTTCGCCGCTTCGGCCGCGGCTTGCTCGACGGTCTCCGGTGAGGTGGCGTCAGCCTCACCGCCCTCCGGCGCGTCGGCCTCGGCCGGCGCGTCAGGTGACGGCGCCGCCGGGTCCGCGATGACCGGGTGGGGCGTCGTTCTGTCGTCCGGCCGCGGGGTCGGCAGCGGGACCGTCGCCAGTTCCTCGGTGTCCGGTGAGGCCACTTTCTCTCCTGTTCAGGGCGCGAGCAGGTCCCACGGCTGCATCTGCGGGGCCGTTTCCCGGCCCACAGCGCAGCTCGGCCTGAAGTCGCACCAAGCGCAGCGCCGGTCGGGGCGGGGTGGGAACAACACGTCCTCGTCGCCGCCCGCGTTCAGGGTATCCGTGGCCAGCCTCAGGTCCCCGGCGGTCTCTTCGGCGCGTTGCAGGTGCCGGCGCAGGCTCTCGGGCGTGTGCTCGGCCGCGGCGATCGTGCCGCTCGGGAGGTGGTGCAGCTCGACCGTGGTGCACGGGGTCCGCAGCGTGCGCGCCGACGCCACCGCGTACAGCGCCAGTGCCTGCGACGCCCGCGCCTCGTACTCGTCCGGCGCGCGGCGGCCCGTTTTGTAGTCGACGACCACCAGTTCGCCGTCACGCTGGTCGATGCGGTCCGCGCGGCCCTCGATGATCATCGACGGCCGCTCCCCCGGCTCCGAGTTGACCGGCGCCGACACCCAGCGCTCGAGCCCGACCGGGTCGTGCGTGACGTCGTTGTCCTCGACGTACTCCGCCACCCAGCCCTTGGCTCGCGCCCGGTAGCGCGCGGCCTGCTCGGCGTCCTCGAACCCGGCGTCCTTCCAGTACTCGGCGACGAGCGCGACGGCCTTCTGCGGCACGCGCTTGAGCACCGGCAGGTCGAACAGCGCCCGCAACGCGTTGTGCACCACCGCGCCGAGCGTGCTGTGCGCCCACGGCCCGGTGCGCTGCGGCGTCGGCCGCTGCAGGTACGCGAGCCGGTACCGGCGCGGGCAGTCGTCGAAGGTGGCCAGCCGTGCCGGCGACACCTTCGTCAGCCGCACCGGTTGCGCGACACCGAAATCGAAGCCCATCTGCTCCTTCACGGTTCCCCACGCTACGCACCACCACCGACACTTTCCGCGCCGGACCCGCACCGGCCGCCGCGCCCGCACCAGCGCGCAAAGCCGTGAAGGCCTCCTACCCGGCCATAAGAGCCGGTAAGGAGGCCTTCACGGCTTTTCCTACCGCACCACCTACCGCACCACCAGCACCGTGTGGGTGCCGCCGGTCGCGGCCACCGTCACCGTGCCGTTCACCGCGGCCGTGCGGACGACGCGGCCGTCGAGCAGCACCACGCGACCGGACGGCACCGCCAGCGAGCCGGACGTCCCGCGCGGCGCCGTCACCGTCAGGGAGAACACCGAACCCTGCTGGCCCCACGAAGCCGACAACGCGCCCTTCGGCGTCGGCACCGCTCCGCGCGCCCACGCGACCGAGCCCGGCTTCGGCGAAACCTGCCACGTCGCGAAGCCGGGTGACGTCGGCGAGACGCCCAGCAGCTCGTTCGTCAGCGCCGGGACGACGCCGGTGGACCAGCCGTGCGCGGCCGACGTGTAGCCCTGCTCGTAGTGCGAACCGCCGTCGCCGATGCCCTCCCAGTCCGTGATACCCGGGTCGTGGCTGGTCATCCAGCCGTACATCCGCTTGATCTGGTCGATCGCGGACGCCGCCTGCCCGGTCTGGAACCGCGCCACCAGCTCCGGGTACGACGTGAACGCGTACACGCGCTTCGTGCCGTCCGAAACCAGCGTGTCGTTGTCCATGAACGGGTTCCCGTACGGCAGCGCCCCGGCCGCCAGCCGGGCCAGCGAGGACGAAGACCGCGCCGGCGACGCGATCCCGGCGACGATCGCCTGGCTGTTGCCGTCCTGGCCGTGGCGCACCGCGCCGGTCGCCGAGTCGAGGTACGCCCCCGCCGCCGGGTCCCACAGGTACTGGTTCACCGCGGCCGCGACGCCGGAAGCTCGCGACAGCCACCGATCGGCGTCGGCGGCGTGCCCCGTCGCGCGGGCCATTCCGGCCGCGCCTTGAAGCGCGCGGACGTACAACGCGTTGTAGTACGTCACTTCGCCGGTGCGCGGGAGGAACGCGTAGTCACCGTAGCCGCTGGTGCCGTTGAGGCCCTTCGACAGCAACCCGTGCGCGTCGGTGACCGACGGGTACCACGCGTCGAGCGTCTTCACGAGCTTCGCGTAGTACGAAGACGCGTACGCGGTGTCGCCCGTGTAGAGCACGTAGTCCCAGCTCGCGGTGACCCACCAGAGCGGGTAGTCGAACAGCGGGAGCGTGTAGCCGTTGATCGACGCGGGCGGGATCCAGCCGTCCGCGCGCTGGTGGTCGGCCAGGTCGGCGAGCACGTTGCGCGCCGCCGTGCCGTCCTGGTGCGTCAGGTACTCGGTCAGCCCGGAGATCGCGACGTCGCCGACGTACGGGTCCCGGTCGCGCTTCGCGCCGTCGTGCAGCACGACCTTCCCGTCGAGCGACGGCGAGAACGCGCCGCGGGGGTCCACATCGGACGCTCGGAACGTGTCCATGCCCAGCTCGTTGGTGTAGGAAGCGTTGTACCAGTAGCGGTTCAGGTCTTCGTCGGACGACTCGAACCAGCCGCGGTAGGTGTCCGGCGTGCCGAGGAACGGCGTGAAGTCGAGCGAGACGCCGTTGATCCGCACCTCGCCGGACGGCTGCGTGAGCGGCGCGTCCGACGCGAGCGCGTCGAGGCTGATCCGCAGGTAGCGGAAGCCGCGCAGGCCGTCCGCGCACACCTGCGTGCCGCTCTGGCAGCCCGTCGCGTCACGCCAGACGGACGGCGCCGCGGGCACGGCGATCTGGTCGCTGCCCGGCCCGTTCGAGAAGTCCGACCGGCTGAAGTCGGAGCGTTCGCCCAGGTACTGCTGGGTTTCCGAGGTCGACACGCGGATGCCGGGGTGGTTCGCCGACGCGCCCGCGAAGGAGATCTTCGGGTAGCCCGAGACGACCTTGCCGAAGTCGAGCACCGCGACCGGCGTCGGCGGATCGGCGACCAGCCCCGGCCAGACCTCGGTGACCCGGCTGAACTCGCCCGACGGCGTGGCCTGGTCCTTCGTCACGGTGATCCGGACCTGCGTGGTCGTCACCGCGCGGTCGAACGCCACCGCGCGCTGCACGGCGGTGTTGCCGGTGACCGTGGCCGCGGTGCGCCACGCGCCGCCGTCCAGCACGTCGACCGTGAAGTCCTGCGGCACACCGTCCACACTGGACAGCACGGTGACGCCGGGGAGCGCGACCGCCGCGCCCGAGGTGATCGTCAGGACGTCCGGGTAGGCGCCCAGCGTGTCGTCGTTCCAGAACGTGTCGGTGTTGCCGTCGACCGCGTTGCCGGGGCCGTACGTGCGCGGCTGGCCGTTGCCGCCGTTGTTGGGCGCGTGGAACGACGACGCGGCCGCCGTCGTCCCGCCCGGCCAGGCCGGCTTCGGCGGGGGCGCCTGGCGCTTCAGCGTCGCGACGCCCTGCCCCAGCAGGCCCTTCGGGTTGGTGACGTCGCCGGTGGTGGACAGCACGCGCACCGGCCGGACGTCCCGGCTCGTGGGCGCGACGACGTACTTCTGCCAGCCCGGCGCCGCTACGGCGGACGTGGCGGGCACCGCGGCCACGCCGCTCGCCACCAGGACCGTGACCGGCAGGACTGCTCTGAGCCACTTCATCGAGGCCTCCGCAAGGCACGTTTGAATCGTTTCAACCGCTGAGCTGAGATTCAGGCTGCGGGAGGCGTGGCAACGATGTCAACGCACGGGCGGGATCCTGTCCGGCAGGACAACCCGAGTGGCGGGGGTCAGTTGCCGCCGGCGATGAAGCCGCGCACCGAGTTCGCGACGAGCTCGACGGCGATCGCCGCGAGCAGCAGGCCGGCCACCTTGGCCAGCAGCGTGATGCCGCTTTCCTTGATCAGCCGGATGACGACGCCGGAGTAGCGCATGCAGATGTAGATGATGAAGTGCGTCATCACGATCGCCAGCGCCAGCGCGATGTACGCGCCGATGTGGCCGTCGGCCTGCCGGACGAACACGATGGTCGCGGCGATGGCGCCCGGCCCGGCCAGCAGCGGCGTGCCGAGCGGCACGAGGGCGACGTTGACGTCTTCGGTGGCCGCTTCGGCCTCGTGGCCGTTGCCGGTCAGCAGCTGCAGCGCGATGAGCAGGAGCAGCAGGCCGCCCGCGCCCTGCAGCGCCGGGATGCCGATGCCCAGGTAGGCCAGGATCGCCTGGCCGGCGACGGCGAAGAGGCTGATCACGAGCAGTGACACCAGGACGGCCTGCCGGGCGGCCCGCGCCCGCGTCGCGAGCGGCTTGCGGCCGACCAGGCTGAGGAACACCGGCACCGTGCCGGGCGGGTCCATGATGACGACGAGGGTGATCGTCGCGCTCATGAAGAGCTTGGCGTCGAAGAAGTCGGCGATCGCCATCTCAGCCCTTCACGACCTGGAAACCGGTCGCGCGCGCCACGAGCTCCTCCAGCTGCCCGGGGTCGGTGGTGCATTCGCCGAGGGCGATGGTCTTGTTCGTGCCGTGGTAGTCGCTCGAGCCGGTGACCAGCAGGCCGAGCTCGCCGGCGAGCTCCCGCGTGCGGGCGCGCGTGGCGGGGTCGTGGTTCGGGTGGTCGGCCTCGACGCCGGTGAGCCCGTGCGCGGCCAGGCCGGCGAGGGTGTCCTCGCTGATCGTGGCGCCGCGGCTGAACGCGAAGGGGTGCGCGATGACCGTGACCCCACCGGCCGCGGCGATCATGTCGATGGCGTCTTCGACCGGGGTGTCCCGGCGCGCGACGTAGTAGCCGCGACGGCTGTTCAGGTACTCGGCGAAGGCCTCGTCGACGCTCTTGACCAGCCCGGCGCGGACCAGCGCCTGGGCGAGGTGCGGGCGCCCGGCGGGTGAGTCCTCGGGCAGCAGGCCGAAGATCTCGTCGGCGTCGATGGGCAGGCCGTCGGCGGCCATCCGCTCGGCCATCTTGCGCAGCCGGGTGCGGCGTTCGATCCGCAGCCGGGTCTGCTCGGTGACGACGGCCTCGGCGGCCGGGTCGAACAGGTAGGCCAGCAGGTGGACGCTGATCTGGCGGCCGGTCCCGGGGTCGGTCGAGACGGTCGACAGCTCGGCGCCGGGCACCAGCGTCAGGCCCGGTGGCAGGGCGTCGGTGGCCGGAGCCCAGCCCGCCGTGGTGTCGTGGTCGGTGATCGCGACGACGTCGAGCCCGGCTCTCGCGGCCGCGGCGACGAGGCCGGCCGGCGTGTCGGTGCCGTCGGAAGCGGTGGAATGGGCGTGCAGGTCGATGCGCATCGGGTCCATTGTCGACGATGCGCTACGTCACACCGTCGTCGGGACGCCTCAGCCGACGGGCTTCTTGCCCCGGGCGGCCCGCTGGGCCTTGATCATCGAGAAGCGCTCGGCCTGCTTCTGCTTGTCGCCGAAGACCAGCTCGGAGATCGTGTCGTAGAACTCCTCCGGCCGCGGCAGGAAGTCGATCTTGTTGAGCGCCTGGATCTGACCGGCGGACTCGACCACCATCGTGCCGTAGCCCATCATGCGGCCGGTCGCCGTGCGCACGTAACTGAGGTCGGTGACCTTGCTGATGGGCATCATCAGCACCTTGGTCGTGAACACCCCGGTGGTCATGACGAACCGCTTGTCGGTGACCACCAGCCGCTCGACCCACCACTCCATCACCACGTAGGCGAACCGCAGCACCACGATCAGCGCCACGTACCAGAGGAGGTTCTGGCCGATGTAAAGCGCCGGTGGCAGCAGGTAGGACACCAGGACGCAGATGGCGAGCAGAGCCGCCGCCTCGAAGGTGTCCCACAGCAGCACCGCCCAGTGGCGGCGGATCCGGATGACCCGCCGCTCGGTGTCGAGGAGGTACTCGTCGGGGTCGCGTGGCGCGAACATGGTTCGAGGGTAGCCCCCTATCAGCCCTTGAACACGTTGCTGACGAAGGTGATCACCGATTCGGCCGAGCTGCGCAGGAAGTCGACGATGTTGCCGACAAGGCCCGCGGCCTGACCGGGCTGGGCAATGACGAAGAACAGCACCAACGCGATACCGGCGAGGCCCGCAATCTTCTTCACGTTCACCGCGATCAAATCCCGTCTCTTACGGTGACACCGGACAACAGCAGAAAACTGACTTTTTACGTTGTACCGCACTGAAGGGGCGCGAGGGAGGAAAGTCCCGCGCTTGGGTCAGCACGCCGTCCGGAGTGTACCGTATGGCTACTCTCCGTGTACAGGACATCGGTTTTCACCTCGATCACGTCTACCCTTCGGGACATGAAGGGCTCCACCGGCACCACCGTCCGCTGCGTCGGCGGGATCGCGTACGACGACCAGGGCCGATTACTCCTCATCCGGCGGGCCAACGACCCCGGTTCGGGCCAATGGTCGCTGCCAGGCGGCCGAGTCGAACCGGGCGAATCAGACGAAACGGCCGTGATCCGCGAGATGTGGGAGGAAACGGGCCTCGACGTGATTCCGGGCACACTGGTCGGCACCGTGACCCGCGAACCGTTCGAAATCCACGACTACGCCTGCCGCATCGCGGGCGGCACGCTCACCGCGGGTGACGACGCCACGGACGCCCGCTGGGCCGATGCGGCAGACCTTTCGGACATGGAGGCGGCCGGCGCGCTCGTGGATCTCCTGTATGTGACGCTGCGTGGCTGGAACGCCCTGCCGCGCGCCTGAGCAAGACGGCGTTGGGGTCGAAAACCGCCGGTTCGATCTACGCCGACGGCCGAGCCGGCGCGCAGGGCACCGCTCCGTCCGTCGCCGGGCTACGCCGGGAGCCAGGTCATCCGCTGGCCGTGGGGCGCGGTGCGGGCCAGCGCGTGGGCCTCGGGCTTGCCCTCGGCCCACCGGACCACGCCCAGCGTCGCCAGGCCGTCCGCGCCCGCCAAGTCCGCCCGGCCGGGCAGGACGCCCTCCAGCGCGGCGCCGTAGAACTCCTCCGACACCCACCACAGCGGCCGGGAGGCCGCCAGCGCGGCGAGGGCGTCGACGAAGACCGCCCGCCGCTCGGCCGTGAAGTACGCCAGGACGTGGCTCGTCAGCACCACCAGCGGGGCCTCCGCGGGCAGCGTCGCGGCCGCCGAGGCCAGGTCGTCGACGCCGTCACCCGCGATCAGCGGCGGCCGGTGCTTGGCCTGCTCGGCCGCCGCCGTGCGCAGCAGCCGGATGCGGTCCGGCTGGTCGGCCCAGACGCACGCCTCCAGCCAGGCCAGCTCGTCCTCGTCGGAGAGGTCGACCGGCGACCGGTCCAGCCCGGCCCGCGCCACCACCGCGAGCTTCTTGGGCAGCTTGGGCGCCACGGCGCCCGGCGCCAGGTCGAGCGCGCAGTGCAGCCCGACCGCGGCCTTGGCCGGGCCCGCCGTCAGCTGCTCGCCGCCGTCGCACTGGTAGCGGTAGCCGAAGCGGTCGAGGCCGAGCAGCAGCCCGGCGCTGCAGCCGACCTCCAGCAACGCGACCTTCCCGCCCGCTTCCTTCGCCGCCCGGGCCACGGCCGGGTACAGCAGCGCGGCGCGGCGCACCTCGTTCGTCTGGGTGTAGCGCGACGAGATGAACGCCCGTGCCTTGTCCGCCCGCTCCAGCAGGAACGACCGGAACAGCGGCCACGTCTCGGAATCGACGCCGTCGAAGCCGCCCAGCGACGGGTAGTACCGCGACAGGGGGTGGATCGGGTCGGCCTGGACGAGCCGGTGCGCGGTCGCCATCAGCAGCGTCGCGCGCGCTTCGCCGTCGCGGGCGGCCGTCAGCAGCCCCGCGACGTCGTCGTCCTCGGCCGCCTGCGTCGCGAGGTGGTCGTACAACGGGGACACGCCGCGCGCTTCGACTTCCGCGAACGTGCGCAATGTGGACTTGACGCGGTCCAGTTCGATCGTCATCGGAGCCTCATTCGTGCGGGGTCGGCCGGCCCGGCTGCTCGCCGCCACGGGCTTCCCCGTAGGAGCGCTTCGGCACCATGACCTTCCGCCGGAAGGTGCACACGATCAGGCCGTCCTGCTTGTAGCCGCGGGTCTCCACGTAGACGACGCCGCGGTCGTCCTTGGACTTCGACGGCGTCTTGTCCAGCACCTCGGTCTCGCCGTAGATGGTGTCGCCGTGGAAGGTCGGCTTGACGTGCTTCAGCGACTCGACCTCGAGGTTCGCGATCGCCTTGCCCGAGACGTCCGGCACGGACATGCCCAGCAGCAGCGAGTAGACGTAGTTCCCGACGACGACGTTCTTGCCGAAGTCGGTCGTCTCTCCGGCGTAGTGCGCGTCGAGGTGCAGCGGGTGGTGGTTCATCGTGATCAGGCAGAACAGGTGATCGTCGTACTCGGTGACCGTTTTGCCCGGCCAGTGCTTGTAGACCGCACCGACCTCGAACTCCTCGTAGTACCGCCCGAACTGCACTCGTCTCTCCTGTCCGCGTAACACCGCGTGAGCCTGGTACGACACGCATCCGTAGTGAGGAGTACCCTCAACCATTGGTGTTCGCTCGTCAACGCGAGCCCCACCACTCTCCACGTCACACGTCCGTGCCTGGCCCGAAGGAGGTGAGGAACCCCGATGAGTAGTGGCGATAGTCCGCTCCCTAGTAGTCCCAGCGTTCCCACCTCACCGGCCGGCCGGCTCATCTCCTGGTAGGTCTTCCCGCGGCTTCGGGAGCGCTGGTGTTGCCGGGCGGACCCCGTTCCGCCTGGTCAGTCGTCCTCGCACGACCACGCACGACGCCCAGGAGACCTCATGCCTGCCATTCCCTCGCTCGGCGGCCTTCGCGGCCGCGGCAACAACCGGGCCAAAGGCGTCCCCGTCCGGCCGATCCCGGTGCCGCTGTCCGCGTACGTCGTGGACTGCGCGGTGTACGTCGGCGGCATGCGCCTGCCCGGCCGCTGGACGCACATCGAGGCGATCAAAGAGGTCCGCAAGCGCCACGAGGGGTTCGTCTGGATCGGGCTGCACGAGCCCGACGCCGACCAGATCCAGGGCATCGCGGAGACGTTCGGGCTGCATGAGCTGGCCGTCGAGGACGCGCTCGAAGCGCACCAGCGGCCCAAGCTGGAGCGCTACGACGACACGCTGTTCCTCGTGGTCAAGACCGTCCGGTACGTCGAGCACGAGTCGCCGACGACGGCCAACGAGATCGTCGAGACCGGCGAGCTGATGGTGTTCCTCGGCCGCGACTTCGTGATCACCGTCCGGCACGGCAACCACTCCGGGCTGGCCCGGCTGCGCCGTGAGCTGGACGACGACCCGGAGCGGCTGCAGCTCGGCCCGGCCGCGGTCGTGCACGCGATCGCCGACCACGTCGTCGACCACTACCTCGACGTCACGGGCCGGATCGAGAACGACATCGACGTGATGGAGGCGCAGGTCTTCGCGCCGCGCTCGCTGGTCAGCGCCGAGCAGATCTACCTGATGAAGCGGGAGGTCCTGGAGCTGCGCCGGGCGGTGATGCCGCTGGCGACGCCGGTCCAGCGGCTGGCCGAGGGCTACACGCGGCTGGTGCCGGACGAGGTGCGCTCCTACTTCCGCGACGTCGCCGACCACCTCACGACCGTGTCCGAGCGCGTCGCGGCGTTCGACGAGCTGCTGTCCACCCTGGTCGACGCGACGGTCGCGAAGATCTCGCTGCAGCAGAACACCGACATGCGCAAGATCACGTCGTGGGCGGCGATCATCACCGTGCCGACGATGATCGCCGGCATCTACGGCATGAACTTCGACTACCTGCCCGAACTGCACTGGAAGTTCGGGTACCCGCTGGTGATCACCGTGATCCTGGCGATCTGCCTGTTGCTGTACCGAATATTCCGGAAGAACGGCTGGCTCTAGGTCCCCTTTTTCTTTCCGCCGGAATCGGAGAATTCGTGATGCCTCGCATGCTGTCCAACCTCAAGGCCTGGGCGCTCGCGCTCAGCCTCCTCTGGATCTTCGTCATCACCTTCGTCATCGTCGCCGACCCCGGGTTCGCGCACGGCATGAAGTAGCGCTCGGCGTCGTACCCTGGGGGCGTGCCGAAAGCGCTGGTGGTCGCGGACGAGGTGGACGAGCGGTTGTGGACCGACGCGGTCCGCACCCGCCCCGTCGACCTCGTCATCGGCGCCGGCGACCTCCCCTACGACTACCTGGCCTTCCTGGCCAGCGCCCTGGACGCGCCGTGCGTGTTCGTGCCGGGCAACCACGACCCGGACCTGACCGGCTACACGCGGTACGGCGGACTGTCCATGAAGGACGGTTTCCCGACGGTCTGGCCGGGCCCGGCGGGCGGCGTCAACGCCGACGGCCGGGTCGTCGACGTCGCCGGGATCCGGTTCGCCGGGCTCGGCGGGTCGATCCGCTACAACGACGGGCCGAACCAGTGGACGCAACGCCAGCAGGCGCGCCGGTCCCGCGCGCTGGAGCGGCGCGCCCGGACCCGGCGCCGGCGCGACGGCCGTGACGTCGACGTCCTACTGACGCACTCGCCGCCGCTGGACCTCGGCGACCGCGAAGACCCGCCGCACCGCGGGTTTTCCTGCCTGCACAGAACGATCGACCGCCTCCGCCCGAAGTGGTTGCTGCACGGCCACATCCACCCCCACGGCGAGCCGGTGCCCGACCGGGTCGTCGGCGACACGCGGATCCGCAACGTGGTGGGCCACCGGATCATGGAGTTCTCATGAAGGAAACGGGATTCCCGCGCGCGGACGCCGAAAGCGACTTCCTCCGCGCCCGGCGTCAGCAGGTGCTTTCGCGGCTGTCGACGTGGCTGCGCCGCGAGCCCGACGACGTCAACATCATGCTGCCGTTCCACGAGGTGGTGGAGGCGCTCGGCTACCTCGGCGAGAGCCGGATCGGCCTGCGGGTGATCAAGCTGGACTCGATCGCCGGCACGGTCGACCGCAGCCGCGACTTCGACCGCCGCTTCCGCCCGACGTCCGGCCGCGTCCGCGAGCGCTGGGAAAGACTGGCACTGGCCGCCCGCCGCGGCGAGGACATCCCGCCGATCGAGGTCTACCGGGTCGGCGAGCTGCACTTCATCATCGACGGCCACCACCGGGTCTCGGTCGCCCACGCGCAGGGACTGTCCACAATAGAGGCCTCGGTGACGGTGGTCCGCACCAAGCTCGACCCGAGCGGTATCCGCTACCGCGGCGACCTGATCGTCAAGGACTACCGCAGGTTGTTCCTGGAGCGCGTCCCCTTGACGGGCCACGCGCGGGCGTCGGTGATCGTGTCGGACCCGTGGGACTACGCGAAGCTGGGCGAGCACGTGGAGGCGTGGGGGTTCCGGCTGATGCAGGACGAGGGCAAGTTCTGCGACCGGGCGAGCGTGGCCCAGCGCTGGTTCGAGGAGGAGTACGTCCCGGTGGTGGCCATGCTGCGGCAGGCGGGGATGGTGGGCGACCGGACGGACGCCGAGGCGTACATGTGGGTGGCGGCGGAGCGGTACCGGCTGATCCGCACGCACCGGTGGGACGACGAGGTCATCGAACAGCTGCGGTCGAAGCGCTAGTGCGGTGTCCATTAACGTTCACCGGGTTGGTGACACGCCGGGTGGGGGCGTGACTCCGGATGCGGTGCGGAGCAGGCTTGATCGTGCCGGGTCGGGGTGAAGCGAAGGTGTGTCATGTCCCGACCTGTCAGAGCCCGCCGCCTCAGCGAAAACGAGGGCCACTATCTGCTGCGCCTGGTCAGGTGGGGTAAGCATGAGTCGATCCGGGTCCGTCGGGCGTTGATCATCATGGCCTCGGCCTCCGGCACGACGGTGCCGGCGATCGCCCGCCTGGTAGCCGCGGACGAGGACACCGTGCGGGATGTGATCCACGCGTTCAACGACGTGGGGCTGGCCTGCTTGGACCCTCGCTGGGCGAGCGGCCGTCCCCGCCGGATCAGCGACGCTGACCTCACGGTCATCGTCGAGACGGCCACCACTCGCCCGCGCAAGCAACGGCAGCACGTTCGAGCGGTGAGATTTCGTCGATCACGACGACGACATCTTCCAGGTCCGCAAGGCCGTGAAGCTCAAGCGCATGGACTTGGCCGGGCGCAACGCCAACCAGGTGCCGGTCATCCAGTGGCCATGCTCCGGCATCAACAATCAGCGGTTCCAAGCGAGTCGCGACCTGCCGAACTTCGCGTCCCGCCGGTCGCGCGTCGCGGGCACGAGCACGCACTGCCTGGACGTGCCGGGTGAGCTGGCCCCAGAGGCCGCCGCGATGCAGATCTGGGACTGCAACGGTACGCCCGCGCAGACTTTCGGCGTATTCCCCGTCTGACCGGAGTCACCGTGCACGCCGAGCCGCAGTGTGAGTGCGGCTCGGCGTGCTGTTTTCACGGACCGCTTCCGCTCAAGTTTCCGTGGCCTGCCGGTGGTCGTGGTTGACATCGCCGCGGTGGTCGGCCGTCTTGTCGCCGACAACGTAGTCGCCGCCGTGAACTGCGACGGAGTGGTTGTCGCCGAGGCCCGCGCTCACCTGTTTGCCGATACTTCCCGGGGCGAACTGCTGGATGATGTCGCCGTCCTGGACCTGGTTGTGGTTGTGGATTTCGAACCGGTCATCGCTGTTCATCGAGCACCTTCAAGCTCCCGCGCCGACCTGCTTGCCGGTGCTTTTCGCACCGTACTGCTGAATGACGTCGCCGCCCACGGCGTGGTTGAGGTTGACGATCATCTGGGCCGTGTCGGGATGGCCGATCGCGTCGGTGACCGCCTTGACGAGCTTGTGGATCTCGCTCTGCTCGTAGCTCCAGACGGCGTCCTGCTGAACGCCTGAGGTGTTGAGGACCAGGCCGTAGATCGGGCTCAGCTTGAGCGCCACCGACAGCCGCCAGATCAGCAGCGCCATGACGGCCAGGAAGAGGATGATCCCGCCCGCCGTGGAGCCGGTGCCTACGATCCCGGACACGATCAGGCAGAGGAACGTCCGAACGATGAACGCTTTCACCGCCGCTGCCTTGATCGGCTTCGGGTCGATCCAGCGCGAACCGACGCGCGAGATGTTGCGCAGGGGGTATGCCTCGCTGTCGATCCACAGGATCCCGTTTTCGATCCTGACCTCACAGTCGTCCATGGAAGTTCCTTTCATTGCGCGTGATGGCGGAGAATCTCTATTGTTGCTGCGGGTTGTGGTTGTGGTTCACGTCTCCGAAATGAATGGAGTTCTTGACTCCGGCGACGTAGTCGCCGCCGTGGACCTGAATCGCGGGCGGCGGTGGCGGTCCGCCGGCCAGGAGGGGGACGGTCTTCGTGGAGCGGCTGTCGCCGGCTTGGTTCTCCCAGGCCCGTTTCGCCTCCTGGTAGCGGATTTCCCATTCCGGATAGTTCCAGCGAGGTGCAGGCGCACCTTCCTTGAGTGACTTCAGGCAGGTCTGCACGACTCTGAGGAAGTCATCCGTGTTCCGGGGGAACCGGTTCCCGTCTTTCCAGCCTCGGATGGTTTCATGCCCGATGCCCGATGCGGTGGCCAGTCCTCGGAGGCTTTTCTTCTGCGCATCGACCAGGAGTCCGAAGTCATGCAGGAGCTGGTCGGGCGTCACGCCTGGGCTGTTCAACGGCTACTCCTCGCGCTCTACTGCTCGTGAGATGTCCGAGTGTCCGAGTGTCCGAGTGGTCGGACGCTATTTTCGTCTCGGCGAACTGCGCTGATGGGAGAAGCGTCCCGCCGGGACAAGTGGGTCGGTTGTTTTTGACGAATTCTGAGCCTCGTCAGATTAATTCGATGTGCGAGGTGAAATCATGGAGTTCAAGACCTCTGTTCCTTTCCTGGTTGCTGCCGGGAACGGCAACGCGAGTGCATATCTTCTTGCCTGCGTCCTGCTTTTCCTGGCTGGTTGCATCCAGGGCGCGACGTTCTCGTTCCTGTTCCGGGTCGTGCTAACGTCGGTCGTCGCGCGCCTCAAGGCCGCGTACCGGGCGGCGGCCCTGCTGCGGCGGTGGGTGAGCCGGCCCCGTGACTGACGGTTCACGGCGGTGATCGGTGCGGGTGGGCCCTCAGGTTCGGGGGTCCACCCGGTCGGCGCTCACCCAAGGCTTCCCGGTGGGTCGGCCCAGCGGTACTGGAAGCCGTATGCCAGGTGCGGAGCGAGCCGCCGGAACTCCAGGTGCGCCTCTCCCACGGCGTCGAGTGGGAACGCTCCTGCCGGAGCGGCCGCCTTGTGGGCGAACGCGTCCAGGGTCCTGATGTCCTCGCCGTCCACCTTCCGGATCCAGACCGGCAGGTGGTCGGGGTGGAACTTGACGATGAGGCGGTACCACTGGATCTGGACCTCGCCGGTGATCACGTGGTGGGCGCGGATCAAACCGGCGGGGAAGACGAAGCTCAACGCGAAGCGGTGGGTCTCTCGCTGAGCGATGGCGGACGGCAGGCTGAGGGTGAGCTCGAAGCCCGTCGGAGACAGCCGACGCTGAGACCGTAGCCGGCCGCCGTGCTGAACCCGGGCGGTGAACAGCGGTTCGGCCGTGTCGGGGTGGTCCGGGATCTCGAAGCGGATCGGTATCTCGGTCAGCCGGTCCTGGACGCACACGATTTCACGTTCCTGGTGGACGGACACGGTCGCCGGGTTGCCGTGGGAGCCTGTGTTGTCGACGATGGCTTGGTATTGGCGGACGTAGTAGGACTTGACGAAGTGCCCGCTCGCCGTGGCGCCTGCGGACTCGGCGGCTATCTCGTCGGCCAGCTCGGCTTCGGCGGACTCGATCCTGCGCAACGCGGTGCGGGTGCTCACGGCCAGCTTGGCGGCGAGGTGGTCGACCCGGTCCTTGAACTTGACGAGATGTTCGACCTCGGGGTCTATGGCCAAGCTGACAACGAGGGCGTCCTGGCGGTCGCCGGGCAGCGCTCCCGCACTGGTGAGCAAGCGCTGGGTCAGAGTCGATCGAAGCTGGGAGGGGTCGTGGTGCGCTCCGCACCAGGCCTGCAGACGCGGGCCCAACCGGTCGATCAGATTGGGTGTGAAGACGCCGTATCCTGCTCTCAGGCGACGAATCTCGTCTCTCACCTCGATGACTACTTGATCCATTTGCGGCACCGGGTCAGCATGTCAGCAGTGGGAGCCGAAACGGTCAACGTGCCAAAAACAAGCCACCTTCTGGCAGTTCGAGCTCCGGGGGAGGTCGCAGTGCTCTCGGTAATGGTGCACACCCGGTGGATGGGTCTTGCCGTGCCTGCTGCGACGAGGCTGTCGACCGGCTCAGGTTCGTTCGACACTTGCCCATCCCTCCCTTTCGAGCGTCTCCGGGTGCGATATTCGACTTGATGGAAATGAACGCCATCCGGCGACTTTCGTTCATGATCGGCTGACTAAGGCGGATTGCAAGGGCAGAGTCGCCACGTGGCTGACGACTGTTACACCGAAAGGTGGCAAGACGATGCCTACCTCGCCGCGCCGACCGCAGTCGATCATCGAGCCGTACCACGGCTGGGCAGGGCTGGTACACACCGCACGCCTGGCCGCCGCCGAAGCCAGCGAGACCAGCGAGACCAGCGAGACCAGCGAGACCAGCGAGACCAGCGAGACCAGCGGCCTGGCTGAAACGTTGCCCGACCTAGTGCGGTGGCCGCTTTTGATCCCGATTTTACCAGGCTGCTCGAGGTTGAGGGCGGCCCCATCGGTGGTGGTGTTCGCTGCGGATGCGGGCGCGTTCCTGGCGTTGCGCGGCCAGGACGTCGGGGTGTCGGTCGTTGGCGTTGCGTCAGCGCAGATATGCGTGCAACTCTCGCGCGAGGGCGGGGTGGTTGGGGTAGTCGGAGTTGGCGATGGTGAACTGGCGCAACGGTCCGAACTGCGGCTCGATCGGGTTGGCTCAGGAGGCATTCGTGGGCGTCAGACACAACTCGACCTTGTGGCGTGAACACCAGGTCCGGATCGCGGGTGTGGTGTTGGCCGACAGGTTGTCGCAGATGACGTAGATCGGGGCGCCGTCCGGGCGTGCCTGACGGATGGACTTCAACGCGGCGAGGGTGTACTTGCCGCCCTTGTGTTCGTGCAGCACACCCCACAGCCGGTCCTCGGACAGGCTGTAGCAGCCGTGGAAGTACCGGATGCCGTGGGTGCGTTTTGTAGGTCGCGCGCAGCCGGTCCGGGTGCTTCTGCGCGGCCCAGCAGGTGCCGTGACACGGGCGGATCGACAACGGCCCGAACTGGTCGAACGCGAAACACCGATCCGGAAACCGATCGGTGACCTCCTCGATCCGGTCCAGCTTCGTTTCGAGGTCAGGGTCGCGGGATTCCTTCCAGGTCCAGGTCCGCTGAAACGTGATGGCCCGAGCGTGCAGGATCTGCCGCAGCCGTTCCCGCCCGATGCGCACCACCCGGACCGGCGCCCATCGCGGGTCGGAGCGGCCGTAACGGCCAGTGAGATAGCCGGCCAGCTTGCGGATACTCCAGTGCGTGAACGGCAACCCATACTTGCGCGGGCGAGTGGTGGCCGTCTCGACGATGACCGTGAGGTCAGCGTCGCTGATCCGGCGGGGACGGCCGCTCGCCCAGCGAGGGTCCAAGCAGGCCAGCCCCACGTCGTTGAACGCGTGGATCACATCCCGCACGGTGTCCTCGTCCGCGGCTACCAGGCGGGCGATCGCCGGCACCGTCGTGCCGGAGGCCGAGGCCATGATGATCAACGCCCGACGGACCCGGCGTGCGCCAGCCGCAGGAACGCCGGGTTCGCCGCGCCGACAACACCTTCCGGGTCGACAAGAACGACGCCGGACGGGCAATGTTCGTAGAACGCGGCGAACCGCGCCTCGGCACCCCGCGAAGCCAGGACTTCCCGCGCGAACCCGACGGCCATCGCCTCCCGGTCGGTGGCTCCGGCCCCCGCCATCGCGGTGGCCAGCCGCCGGGCGGCGTCGACGAGATCCGGCGCCACCTCAGGCTCCCACAAGGTTCACCCCTTCGCACTCGATCGGGTTTTCCACCGCACCATGCGAACAGTTCGGCGTCTACCACCCGATCGGGTGCCCCGGTCCAAAGTGGATCTTCAGCCGAGACCGGGCGTGAGCGCCAGCCCCCTGACCTGTACGGCGTTCAACGTCGGTTCCGGCCGCTGGACCGGCAGCGGGACGCCGTTCTGTTCCAGGACACCGCTGTTGCTGGACCAGAACTCGACGTTCATCCCCGGCGCGGTCAGCGACGCGCGATACGTCAGCACGCCGTTCGCGCGCTCGGTCACCTTCCGCAGGCCGCCTTCCTTCAGCTGCTCGACCTCGCAGCTCACCTGGTTCGGGACGGCCGTACCGCACCGCGCCATCGAGAAAGCGCCGCCACTGGAAGCGTCGTCGAGCAACGCCAGGAAGTAGACCGACCCCGTGCCCCGCTCGTCGGTGACCCGGACGCCCATGTGGAACAGGGCGTCCCGCGGCGCGGTCCCCACCGGGTCGGCGATCAGGTGGAACGGGTTCGGCGGCGGCGTTTCCCCCGGGATCGTCAGGCGTTCGACCTTCGCTCCCGGCGGCAGCATCGAGCGCACCGCCTTGTCGACGACGCAGCTCAGCCGGTCGACGATCTGCGCCCGCGTCTCCCCCGCCGACGCCGATGGGCAGCTCGGCCCGGCGATCTCGCCCTGACGCGGCGACGCGAGCACCGTCGCGCCGATGGCCAGCAGCACCACCAGAACTCCCGCCGAAGCCGCCAGCAGCCGGTTGCGCCGCGAGCGGCGGCCCCGTGCCAGGATCCGCGCGCCGTCCAGGCCGATCGGGGGTTCGTCTTCGGTCACGTACGCCGTGAGCGCGGACCGGACGTCGAGGTCTTCCATCACCGCTCCTCCGTCATCGGCGCGGGGAGGGCGGCGCGCAGCGCCTCGACTCCGCGGGCGGTCTGGCTCTTCACGGTGCCTTCGGCGATACCGAGCAGGGCCGCGACTTCGGCCACCGGCAGGTCTTCGAGGAAGCGCAGCACGACCATCGCGCGCTGCCGCGGCGTCAGCCCGGTCAGTGCGCGCTCGAGGTCGACGCGGACGTGGCTGTCGTGCTCCGGTGGGGCCGCCCGTTCGGTTGGCTCGGACGTCACGTGCTCACGGCCCGCTTTCCTACGCCCGGCGAGGAACGCGTTGAGCAGGATGCGCCGCGCGTAGGCGTCGACGGTGTCCGGCCGCACCCGGCGCCACCGCCGGTACAGCTGGACGAACATGGCTTGCACGAGGTCTTCGGCGCTGTGCCAGTCCCCGCAGAGCGCGAACGCCACCCGCCGGAACCGCTGCACCCGCGCGGCGAAGTACTCGCTGAAATCGAGCTCTCTCGACGCCCCCACCCGGCCCTCCTTCGCACATTCTCACCCCTACTAGTGCGCGGAGGGCCGGGAAGGTTCAAGCGGAACTACATGTGGACGACGCCCGGCGCCGCCTCACCCTTCGGGGCGCCCGAACGCAGCAGCAGGGCGCTGAGCACCGCGCCGACCGCGAAGATGACGCCGGCCCAGGTGAACGCCGTCGTGTAGCTCTCGATCGAGGCTTCGGCCACCAGCTGCGGCGTCGGCACCTTGCCCGCGAGGTACGACGTCGCCGCGTTGCCCGCGAGGGTGCTGAGCAGCGCCGTACCGATCGAGCCACCCACCTGCTGCATCGTGTTGACCGCCGCCGACGCGACCCCGGCGTCGTGCGCCTCGACGCCGAACGTCGCGACGCTCATCGCCGGCGCCATCGCCAGGCCGATGCCGAAGCCCATCACCAGCAGCGGGCCGAGGACCCCGCCGGCGTACGTGCTTTCGAGGTCGATGCGGCTGAGCCAGAACAGCCCGACCGCCGCGATCGCCATGCCCGTCGGCACCAGCGGCCGCGGGCCGAAGCGCGGGAGCAGGACGGCCGTCGCCGAGGTGGCGGCCAGCATCAGCGTCGCCACCATCGGCAGGAACCCGAGGCCGCTCTGGATCGGCGTGAACTTCAGGTTCTGCTGCACGTAGAACGTCAGGAACAGGAAGATCGCGAACATGCCGATGGCGAGCAGGAACATCGCCAGGTACGAGCCGCCGCGGTTGCGGTCGAGCAGCACGCGCAGCGGCAGGAGCGGGTGCGAAACGCGCTGCTGCAGCCACACGAAGACGCCCAGCAGCACCACACCCGCGGTGAGGAAGCCCCACACCGAGACCGACGACCACGAGTTCGACCCCGCGTTCGCGAAGCCGAAGACCAGCGAGAAGAGGCCGGCCGACGCGGTGACCGTGCCCGGCAGGTCGAGCTTCGGGCGCGGGCCGGCGTCACGCTGGTTGCGCAGGAGGATCGAGCTGCCGACGAACGCGGCGACGGCGAAGATGATGTTGACGAACATGCACCAGCGCCAGTCGAGGTACTCGGTCAGCACCCCGCCGAGCAGCAGCCCGACCGCCGCGCCGCCACCGCCGATGGCCCCGAACACGCCGAACGCGCGGCCGCGTTCCTTCGGGTCGGTGAACGTCGTGGTCAGCAGCGAAAGCGCGGCCGGCGCGAGCAGCGCGCCGAACACACCCTGTGCCGCACGCGCGATCAACAGCATCTCGATGTTGCTCGCCGCGCCGCCGAACGCGGACACCGCGGCGAAGCCGGCCAGGCCGACCAGGAGGGTGTTCTTGCGGCCGAAGAGGTCCGCGAGCCGCCCGCCGAGCAGCAGCAGGCTGCCGAACGCGAGCGCGTACGCCGTGACGACCCATTGCCGCGCGTCGTTGGAAAAGCCCAGGTCGAGCTGAGCGGAAGGCAGCGCGATGTTCACGACGGTCGCGTCGAGAACGACCATCAGCTGGGCCAGGCCGATCATCACGAGGATCAGCCACCGTCTGGCGTGGTGGGGGTTCTCGGCGGCGCGCGCGTCCCCCGACGGCGCGACGACGAGCGTGGACTCGGTCATGGGTGTCCTCACTGAAAGTGATCAGGAAGCTATGTGGAGTAGGTATCTCCCCTTACGTGGCCCAACGTACACAAGAACCGGAGAAGGTGCCTCTACTTGATTGGTAGAGTGGGACGCATGACACGGGACGCGAGTCCCGCCGCACCGGCGCGGCCGCTGCGGCGTGACGCCGAATTGAACCGCCGCCGCATCCTCCAGGCCGCCCGCGAGGTCTTCGGCCGACGCGGCCTGGAAGCCACCCTGGACGACATCGCGCACCACGCCGGCCTCGGCGTCGGCACGGTCTACCGGCGCTTCCCCAGTAAGGAACACCTGGTCGAAGCCATGTTCGCCGAGCGTATGGAGGAAATCGGCGACCTCGCGGCGGACGCGCTGAAGGCCGAAGACGCGTGGGAAGCGTTCGTCAGCTTCACGTGGAAGGCGGCCGAGCTGCATTCGACGGACCGCGGGCTGCGCGAGATCATGCTGTCCAACAAGTTCGGCCACGAGCACGTCGCGGACGCGAAAGCGCGCATGGTGCCGTTGATCACACAGCTCGTCGAGCGGGCCAAGGCGGCGGGCGGCCTGCGCGCCGACTTCTCCCCCACCGACATCCCCCTGCTGCACATGATGGTCGGCTCGGTGGTCGAGTTCACGTGTGCGGTGGACCCGTCGCTGTGGCGCCGTTGCCTGGGCATGCTGCTCGACGGCCTGCGCGCGGAGCCCGGCAAGGCGACGGAGCTGCCGCACCCGCCGCTGGACGAGCAGGAGATCGACGAAGCGATGTGCTCCTGGCGGCCCTGAGGACCCGGCCGGCACGACAAAACCAGGCGGGTGCCGAAGCTCCCGCCTGGTTCGGCTTACCCGCTTCCGTCACTCGGCCGGGATGACCGCCCACAGGATGAGGTAGGCCACGAACTGGGGGCCGGGCAGCAGGCAGGACAGCACCGCCAGCAGCCGGACCGTGTTGGGCTTCATGCCGTACCTCTGGGCGAGACCGGCGCAGACGCCGGCGATCATGCGGCCGTGGCGGGGGCGGCTCAGTCGCCGGGTGACCGGTGCGCTCATCGTCTTCCCTTTCCTCGAACTTCCGATATACCCACTTCACCACCCGGTCACCCGGTTCCGCATCACTCGCGGGAAGGATCGTTCCCTTAGGGGACGGCGAAAGCGAAAGTCCTTCAGGCACTGCGGAAACCGCAGCTCGCACGGCGGAAAACCGAGGACCTGCGCGTTTGTCGCTCACGAAGCGGAAAATAGTGAGAGATGTCCCCGTCAGGGGTGGCTTTTCGGCCGGATGTGGTGATACTTGCACCCCGTGTACCCGCGTTTGAAGTCTTTGGTCGTCGCGATGATCTGCGCCCTGCTTTCGGCCGGCTGCGCCACCACGCAGGCCGCGTCCGACCCGGCCGGGGGCTCGGGGCCGACGCCCCTGACCGCGTCCGCCGCGCTCGGCGACTTCGGCACCGTCGACTACTGCAGCATGCTCGACGTGCCCAAGGTCGCGGCCGGCGCCGTCGCCGTGCCGACGTTCGAGAGCTGCCAGGCCGACCTCGGCTGGCGCACGATCCTCGTCGGGCCGCTGGCCTTCGACTCCGACCCGAACATCAAGCCCTACGACTACGCGGGACCGGTGCCCGACGGCGTCTCGGTGCAGCAGTCGATGTTCAACGACCACACCGCCTGCACCCGCACGATCATCTTCGCCGACGGCAACCGGCTGGACGTGTCGGTGACCGACAGCGGTCCCGCCGACCAGCCCGGACGCTGCGAGACCGCGGACGCCACCGTCGGCTCGGTGCTCGCCGCGGTCACCGGCGGCAAGGTCGGGCGGCTGACGTTCCCCGAGCGCTCGTGGGGCCGGGTCGCGCCCTGCGCGCTGCTCGACAGCCACGACCTCGACGACCCCGCCGGCCCCGGCAGCCAGCCGACCATCGGGCTGGCCGGGCACAGCTGCATCCGCGGCAAGGTCGGCTTCAAGCTCACGGTGGACACCGCGGGCACGAACGGCCCGGTCGAGACGCTCGGCGGCCGCGAAGCCCAGGTCCGGCTCGCGGGCGCGTTCTGCCTGGTCGACAGCACCCAGCCGGCGCCGGGCCTGCCCGGACGGCGCGAGCTGGCGGAGATCAGCGTGGTCGAGACAGCGGGCACGGCAGGCGACGGCACGTGCGCACTGGCCCGCACCGCGGCGACGTCGATCTACTCGCGGCTGCCGAAGGCCTGAAACGCCCTGAAGGGCACCCTCAGGGACTTGGAGTCCCTGAGGGTGCCCTTCACGGCACTACCGTTCAGTCCTCGTAGGTGAGGTTCTTGCCGTTGGCCGGGTCGAACAGCTTGACCTTGTCCGCGTCGAACCAGACCTGCAGGTCCGAGTTCTCCTTGGCGGCCGATTCCGCCGAGAGCCGGGCCACGATCTGCGACGCCGACCCCGGGACGTCGGCCGAGCCGCTGTCCGCCGCCAGTTCCGCGAGCTCCGCGGACGTGGCGGTTTCCCCGTCGACGGTGAAGTGGGCGAACTTCTCCGACCCCATCGACTCGAGGACGTCGACGTGCGCGGTGAACGTGCCGCCGCCCGTCTTCTGGCCGGCTTCGACCAGCGCCGCGTCCTCGAAGTGCTCCGGCCGGATGCCGACGAGCACCTCACGCGGCGCGTCCGCCTTCTCCACCAGCTGCCGGATCCGATCCGTGAGCGGCGTGGTGCCCAGCGGCGTGCGCAGCTCGTTGTTCTCCAGCGTCGCCGGCACGAAGTTCATCGACGGCGAGCCGATGAACCCCGCGACGAACAGGTTCGCCGGGTTTTCGTAGAGGAACTGCGGCGCGCCGATCTGCTGCACGAAACCGCCGCGCAGCACCACGACCCGGTCGCCCAGGGTCATGGCCTCGGTCTGGTCGTGCGTGACGTACAGCGTCGTCGTGCCGAGCTGCTTCTGGATCTTCGACACCGACGTCCGCATCTGGCCGCGGAGCTTGGCGTCCAGGTTGGACAGTGGCTCGTCCATCAGGAACGCCTTGGGGTTGCGGACGATCGCCCGGCCCATCGCGACGCGCTGCCGCTGACCACCGGAGAGGTTGGCCGGCTTGCGGTCCAGGTGCGCGGTCAGGTCGAGGATCGTCGCCGCTTCCTCCACCTTCGCCCGCACCGTCTTGTCGTCCACCTTGGCCAGCCGCAGCGGGAACGCCATGTTCTCGCGGACGCTCATGTGCGGGTACAGCGCGTAGGACTGGAACACCATCGCGATGTCCCGGTCCTTCGGGGCTTTCTCGTTGACGCGCTTGCCGTCGATGCGCAGCTCGCCGGAGGAGATGTCCTCCAGCCCCGCCACCATGTTCAGCATGGTCGACTTCCCGCAGCCGGACGGCCCGACCAGCACGAGGAACTCGCCGTCGCCGATGGTGATGTCCACTTCGGACACCGCGAGCGCGCCGTCGGGGTACTTCTTCGACACCTTGTCGAGGACGATTTCTGCCATGACTACCCCTTCACCGCACCGGAGGTCAGCCCCGCCACGATGCGACGCTGGAAGAACAACACGAACACAATGATCGGGATGGTGATCACGACCGCGGCCGCGCTCACCTGCCCGGTCGGGTCCTCGAACTGCGAGGACCCGGTGAAGAACGACAGCGCCGCCGGCACCGTGCGCGACGCCGTCGTCGACGTCAGCGAGATGGCGAACAGGAAGTCGTTCCAGCAGAAGATGAACACCAGGATCGCGGTGGTGAACACACCCGGCGCGGCCAGCGGCGCGATCACCTTACGGAACGCCTGGGCCGGCGTCGCGCCGTCCATCTTCGCCGCCTTTTCCAGCTCCCACGGGATTTCCCGGAAGAACGCCGACAGCGTGTAGATCGACAGCGGCAGCGCGAACGTGATGTAGGGCAGGATCAGCCCCGGCCACGTGTCGAACAGCGCCAGGTTCCGCTCGATGTTGAACAGCGGCGTCACCAGCGACACCTGCGGGAACATCGCGATCAGCAGGGAGAGCCCGACCAGCAGCTGCTTGCCGGGGAACTCCAGCCGGGCGATGGCGTAGGCGGCCATCGTGCCCAGCACCACGGCGATCACCGTGGAGATGATCGCGATGCCGATCGAGTTGACCAGTGCCAGCAGGAACTCCGACGTCTGGAAGATGTCCGCGTAGTTCTGCCAGGTCCACGACTGCGGGATGAAGTACCCGTCGGTCAGCGTGTCCTTGGTCTTGAACGAGAGCGAGACCACCCAGAGCACCGGCACCAGCGCGAACACCAGCACGAGGATGTCGACGAGCCCCCAGCGAAGCTTGCGGCCCGTCGTGACGGTTCCCATCACCATCAGCGCTTACCCCCAGTATCCGAACCCGGTGCGGCCGTGCCGAACACCTTGATGAAGATGAACGCGATGATCGCCACCGTGATGAAGATCAGCACCGCCATCGTCGACCCGATCCCGAGGTTGAGCCCCTTGACCAGGTTGTCGTAGGTCTGCATGGACACCGACCCGGTGTCCTGCGCGCCGCCGGTGAGGACGTAGATGTTGTCGAAGATCCGGAACGCGTCGAGCGTGCGGAACAGCAACGCCACCAGGATCGCCGGCTTCATCACCGGCAGCATCACCTTCGTGAACCGCTGCCAGCCGTTCGCGCCGTCCATCGCGGCGGCCTTGAGCAGGTCGTCGGGCACCAGCGCCAGGCCCGCCATCAGCAGCAGCGCCATGAACGGGGTGGTCTTCCACACCTCGGCGCCGATGATGATGAACAGCGACGGCCACTGCTCGGTGAGCGGCGCGCCGTCCGAGGCGAGCCAGTTCGCCAGGTAGCCGGTCTTCGGCGTCCACGCGTAGTACCACGAGAACGCCGCGACGACCGTGACGATGCCGTACGGGATCAGGGCGACCGTCCGGACGAGACCGCGCCCGACGAGCGTCCGGTGCATCACCAGCGCCAGCGCCATGCCGAGGACGAACTCGATCGCCACGGACACGAACGTCAGGAACATGGTCGTCCCGAACGCCGTCCACCAGTACGAGTTGGACAGCACGGCGCCGTAGTTGTCGAAGCCGACGAACTGCTGCTGCGCCGGGAACCGCAGGTCGTACCGCTGCAGCGACAGCCAGATCGAGTAGACGATCGGGTAGCCGGTGACGGCGATCATCACGACGAACGCGGGCGCGCACAGCCAGAGCCCGAGCTTCCGCTCGGCCTTCTTGCCCTCGGACA
The DNA here is from genome assembly GCF_046548675.1 of Amycolatopsis sp. cmx-8-4. Classification (NCBI taxonomy): domain Bacteria; kingdom Bacillati; phylum Actinomycetota; class Actinomycetes; order Pseudonocardiales; family Pseudonocardiaceae; genus Amycolatopsis; species Amycolatopsis sp. cmx-8-4. Next base: position 67,233 of record NZ_JAEBDZ010000015.1, on the reverse strand, counting down.
GGGCGGGTTTGCCCTTCTTGTGGGACGTCGCTCCTTCGGCGACGGTGGCCCCGGCGGTGTCGGCCGGGGTGGAGTCCTGAACGGTCACGGGATCACTCCCTTCGACTGGAGCGCGTCACTGAGCTGCTGGCGCAGCTTGTCCGCGGTGGCCTGCGGATCGATTTCGGCCGGCGGCGACAGGATCTTCGACATCACCGTCGACGCGTTCTGGTAGGCCGGGGTCAGCGGCCGGACCGCGGCGTCCTTCAGTGCGTCGAGGATCGAGTCGCGCATCGGGTACTTGATCGCCATGTTCGGGTTGTCGTCGCCCGCCGGCTTCGACGGGTCGAGCGGCGTGTCGTTGTGGTACACCGATTCGATGGTCGGCGGGACGCCGTCGTTGATCGCCGAGAACTTCTGGTTCTCCGGGCTCCGCAGGCACAGCGCGGCTTCGTACGCCTCGGGCTTGTGCTGTGACAGCGAACTGACAGCGAGGTCGTACCCGCCGATCGTGGTCTTGGCCGGCGTGCCGGCCTCGGCCTGCGGGTAGACGGCCCACTTGAAGTGCGAGACGTCCGACGCCTTGTCCTTCGCGTAGGAGGCGTAGACGAACGGCCAGTTCAGCTCGAACGCGGCGTCACCGCGCTGGAACGTCTGCCGGACGTCGTCCTCCTTCGAGTTGGTCAGCGACGCGTCGGTGATCCCCGAATCGGTGATCTTCTTCAGCAGGGCGAGCGCTTTCACGGCGCCGTCGTCCATCACCACGGACTTGCCGTCGTCGGACAGGATGTGCCCGCCCATCGACGCGACCAGGGTGTTGTAGAAGACGACGAGGCCTTCGTACTGCGCGCCGGTGAAGACGATGCTGTACGGCTTGCCCTGCTGCTTGAGCTCCTGCGACTTCTGGATCGCCTCGTCCCACGTCTTGGGCGGGGTCGGGGTGATCCGGTCGTCGTACCAGAGCAGCTGGATGTTCGTGTTCTTCGGGGCCGCGTAGAGCTTCCCGTTGTAGGTCGCCGTGTCCAGCGGTCCCTGCAGGACGCCTTCGGAGGCCGCGGCCTTGTTCTGGTCCTTCCATTCATCGACCCAGCCGGCTTCGGCGAACTCCGAAACCCAGGTCACGTCGAGCCCCAGTACGTCCATCGCGGTGTCGCCCGCCGCCAGCCGCCGCGCCATCTGGAGCCGCTGGTCGTCCGAGCCGCGCTGGAGTTTGTTGTAGACGATCTCGTAGCGGCCGTTCGCCGCCTTGTTGCAGTTGTCCACGACCTTCTGGAAACTGTCCTCGGGTGCGTAGTACACGTTGATCTTCGTGCCACCGCCCGAGCCGCAGCCGGCCACGAGACCGGTCAGCAATGCCCCTGCCCCCAGCAGGGCGGTGGTGCGGCCGGGCGATCGCCCCCGTTTGCCCGCGCCGATCCTCTTCCCCATCAGGCCTCCTCACCCGCGTGCACGCCGGTTACCGCGGTACCCGGTGGGCACCGCGACGCGATGAGGCTAAACCGCGCCAGCACCCCGACGTGCTAGTGCTCGGGCCGCCGCGCTTGTTGGGCGAGGCCGCCCGACTGGTGTCGGACAACTTATGCCGGGCGATCACACCCCGCAAGCAGTATCGGTAACGATTCAGGCCAGTGCATGCCGAACTGTGATTATCGCCTGATATTGACGGGAAATCTCACGACGACGGCTTCAAGGCCAGCTTCGCCAGCAGTTCCCGCGCCCGCTCGGCCGAGCGCGGCTGGCACAGGACGTCGTACCGGCCCGCGACGAGCTGGCTCGCCGACGAGAAGTCCCGGCGCCCGCGCGACGTGCCGTACCCGATGGCGGCGAACACCAGCCCGGAGAGGATGCCCAGCACGAGCCCGGTGAGCACCTGCAGCACGAAGCCCCGGTTGACGAACAGCCCGAGCAGCACCCCGGCGAACACGCCGAACCAGGCCCCCGAGAAGGCGCCGGTGCCGAGCACGCGGCCCCAGCTGAGCCTCGCGATGACGCGTTCGACGACCATCAGGTCCACGCCGACGATCGTGACGTCGCTGACGGAGAACTCGCTCTCCGCGAGGAAATCGACCGCCTGCTGCGCCTCGCCGTAGGTCGCGTACGACCCGATCGGCCAGCCGGTCGGCGGGGTCGGCAGCCGCGGCAGGCCTTGGGACGCCCGGCCGCCCCCGAAGGGACTACTCACCATCATCACCTGCGCACTCGTGGGTCTTGGTCGTCCATCTTGTCAAGAACGCCCGGACCGTGCGAGCCGCTTACCCCGAAAGGCCGGACACCCCGCCATGTCGACAAGTCGCTTCGCACTTTCATAGGGAAAGATGCGTCGGAGGCCCCTCCGGACGCATCTTTCATAGGGAAAGTGGCGGCCCTCAGGAACGCGACTTGTATTCGCGCAGCAGGCCGCGGCTGATGATCGTCTTCTGGATTTCGCTCGTGCCCTCACCGATCAGCAGGAACGGCGCCTCACGCATCAGGCGCTCGATCTCGTACTCCTTCGAGTAGCCGTAGCCGCCGTGGATGCGGAACGAGTCCTGCGTGACCTCCGCGCAGTACTCCGACGCGATCAGCTTGGCCATGCCCGCCTCGACGTCGTTGCGCTCGCCCGAGTCCTTCAACCGGGCCGCGTTCACCATCATCAGGTGGGCCGCCTCGACCTTGGTCGCCATCTCGGCCAGCTTGAACGCCACGGCCTGGTGCTCGGCGATCGCCTTGCCGAACGTCTTGCGCTGCTGGGCGTACTCCACCGCCAGCTCGAACGCGCGGATCGCGATGCCGCACGCCCGCGCCGCGACGTTCACGCGGCCGACCTCGACACCGTCCATCATGTACGCGAAGCCCTTGCCCGGGGCCTCGCCGAGGACCATGTCCGCGCCGATCTCGTAGCCGTCGAACACCGCCTCGGTGGTGTCGACGCCCTTGTAACCCATCTTGTCGATCTTGCCGGGGATGGTCAGGCCCGGCGCCACCTCGCCGAAGCCCTCGGGCTTCTCGACGAGGAACGCCGTCAGGTTCTGGTGGGGCTTCTCGGCGCCCTCGTCGGTCTTGACGAGCAGCGCGATCAGGTTGGACGAGCCGCCGTTGGTCAGCCACATCTTGGCGCCGTCGACGACGTAGCCGTCGCCGGTCTTCTTCGCGCGCGTCTTGATGGCGGCGACGTCGGAGCCGAGGTCCGGCTCGGACATCGAGAACGAGCCCCGGACCTCACCGGTCGCCATCCGCGGCAGGAAGTGCCGCTTCTGCGCCTCGGTGCCGTGGCGGGTGATCATGTGCGCCACGATGAAGTGCGTGTTGATCACGCCGGACACGCTCATCCAGCCCCGCGCGATCTCCTCGACGACGAGCGCGTAGGTCAGCAGCGACTCGCCGAGCCCGCCGTACTCCTCCGGGATGGTGATCCCGAACAGGCCCATCTCCTTCATGCCCTCGACGATGTCGGCCGGGTAGGTGTCGGAGTGTTCGAGCTCCTGCGCGTGCGGGATGACCTCCTTGTCCACGAACTGGCGGACGGTCGCGAGGATCTCCGACTGCACGTCGGACAGGCCGGCGGTCTGGGCGAGACGGGCCATCACGGCTCCCTTTCCGGTTACGACGCCGCTCCCGGCGCTAGGTTACCGGTGAGTATGACCCGAAACGGGCCACCCTGCTATGAGGGCGCTCACGCCCGGCCCCCTCAGCACCGTAAAGTGCGACCGGAAGGGGAGGAACCATGACTTATCCGCAGGATCCGAACGACCCGTACGGCCAGCAGCAGCCGCAGTCGGGTGGTTTCCAGCAGCCCCCATCGGGCGGCTACCAGCAGCCGGGTTACGGCCAGCAGTACCCGTCGGGCGGCTACCCGCAGCCCGGTTACGGCCAGCAGTACCCCGGCATGGGGATGCAGCCGAAGGAGGGCCCCGGGCTCGCCATCGGCGCGCTGATCTGCTCGATCGCCGGCATCTTCCTGTGCTTCCTGATCGCCGTCGCGGGCATCATCATGGGCCACATCGCCTACAACAAGGCGAAGGCCGGCCAGGCCGAGGGCCAGGGTGTGGCGATGGCGGCGTTCATCGTCGGCTACGCCGCGATCGCGCTCAACATCCTGGGGTTCCTCCTCTTCTTCGGGGTCGGCGCCGCGAACGGTCTCTTCCATTGACCGGCTAAGTTGAGGTCCTGCACGCACCGAGGGGGCCCGCGATGACCGACCCGTCCGGCGACAAGGACCACCCGTCCACGTCGTACGACCCGCCGTCGACCACCGAGTCGTCGTACGACCCGGGGTCCTACGAGCCGCCCGCGACAGCGGACCCGACGTTCGACAGCACGGTCCCGGACAGCACCGTTTCGGACAGCACCGTCGCCCACGACACCGCCTCGGACCACACCGTTTCGAGCGCCACGGCCGCCGACACGACGGTCGCGGGTGCCACGGCGCCGGCGCCGTACCCGGCCGCCGGGAGCCTGCCGCCGGGGGCGTTCGAGACGCCCGCGGCGCACATCCCCGGCACGCCGCACGCGGCCCCGGGCTACCCGCAGCAGACGTACGCGCAGCCGTACCCGCCGGCGTACGGCGCGCCCTACGCGCCGCCGGCGCCGTACGCCCAGCCCTACCCGGGCGCTCCGCGCACCCAGGACAACGCGCTCGCCATCGGCGCCCTGGTCTGCTCGATCCTCGGCTTCTGCTCCGGCATCACCGCGCTGCCCGGGCTGATCATGGGCCACATCGCGCTGAGCCGCACCAACCGCGGCGAAGGCGGCGGCCGCGGGCTCGCCACGGCCGCCGTGATCATCGGCTACGTCGTCGTCGCGCTGTGGGTCGGCTTCTTCACGACCTTCATCATCCTGGGCGTGAACGGCCAGTTCGACAGCTAGTCCGACGTTGGCAATGCCGCGTCGCCAGGACTGCGCGGCGCCGGGGCCGCGTGCCCGTTCGCCTCCGGTTTCGCTTCCACCGCATCGGGTTCCGGCGCGGCCTCGGGAATCGCCGGAGCGGCGGGCGCCGGCGGGGCCGCGGGCGCCGCGGCCTGCTTCGGGGTGTGCGCGTCGAGGAAGCGCAGCAGCTCCACCGGGAACGGCAGGATCAGCGTCGAGTTCTTCTCCGACGACACCTGGACCACCGTCTCCAGCAGCCGCAGCTGCATCGCCGACGGCGTGTCGGCCATCGTCGCCGCGGCCTGCGCGAGCTTGTGCGACGCCTGCAGCTCACCGTCGGCCGAGATGACGCGCGCCCGGCGTTCCCGCTCCGCCTCGGCCTGCCGGGACATCGAGCGCTTCATCGCCTCCGGCAGCGCGACGTCCTTGATCTCGACCTTGTCGATGTGGATGCCCCAGTCGAGCGCCGGGCTGTCGATCATCAGCTCCAGGCCCTCGTTGAGGTGCTCGCGGTTCGACAGCAGGTCGTCGAGCTCGCTCTTGCCGATGATCGAGCGCAGCGACGTCTGCGCGACCTGGCCGACGGCGGCGCGGTAGTCCTGCACGTTGACCGCGGCGACGACCGGGTCGATCACCTTGAAGTAGACGACGGCGTCGACCCGGACGGTGACGTTGTCGCGGGTGATGCCGTCCTGCGCCGGGACCGGCATCGTGATGATCTGCATGTTGACCTTCTGCATCCGGTCCACGAACGGGACCAGCAGTTTCAGGCCCGGCTCCTGCACCCGGGACCGCACCCGGCCGAACCGGAAGACGAGCCCGCGTTCGTACTGCTTGACCACGCGCACGCCGGCCGCGAGCCAAGCTCCGCCCAGTACGACGACGGCGCTGACGATCTCCACCACCATGGCTGCTCCCGGGGTTGCGATTTCCCCTGAAAACCCAGCGTACGCCCGTGGCCACCAGGGCGAAACGCGCTGGACGCGGCGACCAGACTGAGGTCGTGAACGACCTTCGCGTGCCTCCGGTCTTCGCCGCCCGCGCACCCCGCGTGCTCGGCCCCGGAGCCGTCCCCTGGCTGGCCGCCCTGCCGGCCCTCGCCGCCGCGTACGCCCGGGAATGGGGCCTGACGTTCGAGGGCGAGGCGATGCACGGCTACGTCGGTGTCGTCCAGCCCGCGCGCCGGGCCGACGGCACGCCGGTGGTGCTGAAACTGGGCTGGCGCGACGACGAGTCCACCGACGAGCCGGTCGCACTGTCCACATGGGCCGGCCGGGGTGCGGTGCTGCTGCTGGACTCCGCGCCGGACGACGGCGTCCTGCTGCTGGAGCGGCTCGACGCCGGGCGCACCCTCGATCACCTCCCGCTGCGCGAAGCCGTCCCGATCCTGGGCGGGCTCGCACGGCGGCTGGCCGTCCCCGCGCCGCCGGAGCTGACCCGGAGCGTCCGCGCCGAGGCCGCGGGACTGGTCGAGGAACTCCCCCGGCACTGGACCGAGCTGGGCGAGCCGTTCGACCGGCGGCTCGTCGACGACGCCGTCGCGATCTGCCGCGAGCTGGGCCCGGACTCGGGATCGGCGCTGGTGAACGAGGACCTGCACTTCCAGAACGTGCTCGCCGGGCAGCGCGAGCCGTGGCTGGTCATCGACCCCAAGCCGCTGTCCGGCGACCTCGAGTACGGCGTGATCCCGTTGTTCTGGAACCGGTTCACCGAGTCCACACTGGACGAACGGCTGGCGATGATCGTCGCCGCGCTGGAGCTGGACGCCGAAAAAGCGCGGGCCTGGACGCTGGTGCGAGCCGTGCAGAACTGGCTCTGGATGGTCGAGGAGTTCGCCGAATCCGGCGAGGAGAGCGACGACCCGGCCTTCGTCACAGTGCCGGAAATCGCAGCCTGGGCAGCCAGCCGATAGGGTCGGCGCCATGGCCGGGGTCAACAGGGTTTTCGCAGCTCAGCTGTCGGGTTTGCCGGTGTTCGGCCCGGACGGCGAATCCATCGGCCGGGTGCGTGACCTGGTCGTCGGACTGCGGCTGGACGCACAGCCACCGCGGATCCTCGGCGTGGTCGTCGAGCTGGCGACGCGACGACGGGTCTTCGTGCCCATGCTGCGGGTCACCGCGATCGAGCCGACCGCCGTCACCCTCGCCACCGGCTCGGTCAACATGCGCCAGTTCACCCAGCGGCCCAACGAGGTCCTGGTGCTCGGCCAGCTGCTGGACGCGCACGCGACCCTGGCCGGCTCGGACACCCGCGTCACCGTCGTCGACGCCGGGATGGAGCCGACCCGCACCCGCGACTGGGTGCTGGCGAAGCTCGCCATCCGGGAGCGGCGGGTCGGGCTGGGCCGCCGCCGCTCGGCGATGCAGGTGCTGCCGTGGGCGGAGGTGGCCGGGCTCAGCCTGACCGACATCACCGGCCAGCAGCAGGGCGCCGGGCAGCTGCTCATGCTGTTCGACACCATGCGCTCGGTCGACGTCGCCGCGACCATCCGCGACCTGCCGCTCAAGCGCCGGCACGAGGTCGCCGACGCGATGGACGACGAGCGCCTCGCCGACGTCCTCGAAGAGCTGCCCGACGACGACCAGAAAGAGCTGCTGTCCTACCTCGCCGAGGAGCGCGCGGCCGACATCCTCGAGGCGATGAGCCCGGACGACGCCGCCGACCTGCTGGCCGAGCTGGCCCCGGCCGAGCAGAGCCGGCTGCTGGAGCTGATGGAGCCGGAGGAGTCGGCGCCGGTCAGGCGGCTGCTGGCCTACTCCTCCGACACCGCGGGCGGCCTGATGACCCCCGAGCCGGTGGTCCTCACGCCGGACACGACGATCGCCGAGGCACTGGCGCACATCCGCAACGCCGAGCTGCCGCCGGCGCTGGCCAGCATGGTGTTCGTCTGCCGGCCGCCGACCGCGACGCCGACCGGGCGCTTCGTCGGCGTCGTCCACTTCCAGCGGCTGCTGCGCGAACCGCCGGCGGAGCTGGTGGCCAGCGCCGTCGACACCGGGCTGGCGGCGCTGCGGCCCAACGCGACGCTGCCCGAGGTCACCCGCTACTTCGCGGCCTACAACCTGACCTGCGGACCGGTCGTCGACACCGAGGACCACCTCATCGGCGCGGTGACCGTCGACGACGTCCTCGACCACCTGCTGCCCGAGGACTGGCGCGAGACCGGCCTGCACGACACGACCGGCGAGACCGGCGAACAACTGGAGGCCGAACGTGCCTGAGCCGACGTCCGGACGGCGGCTGGACCAGCCCCGCAGCCAGAACCGGTTCAAGCTGAACATCGACCCGGACACCTTCGGCAGGCTCACCGAGCGCGTCGCCCGGTTCCTCGGCACCGGCAAGTACCTGTTCTGGCAGACGCTGCTGGTGATCGTCTGGATCGCGATGAACCTCACCGCCGTGTCGCTGCAGTGGGACCCGTACCCGTTCATCCTGCTCAACCTGGCCTTTTCGACGCAGGCGGCGTATGCGGCGCCGCTGATCCTGCTCGCGCAGAATCGGCAGGAGAACCGCGACCGCGTCTCGCTGGAGGAGGACCGGAACCGGGCCCTGCAGACGAAGGCCGACACGGAATACCTGGCCCGGGAGCTGGCGGCGCTGCGGCTGGCGGTCGGCGAAGTGGCCACGCGGGACTACCTGCGCGGCGAGCTGGACCGGCTGCGCGAGGACCTGGCCGTCCAGCCCAGGAAGGCCAAACCGAACCGCGCTCCTACCGGCTCGTAACATGGACGGGGTGACCAGCACTCAGCAGCTCCCCAGCGTCGACGACGTCCGCAGCGCGCTGAAGAGCGTGCAAGACCCCGAGATCCACAAACCCATCACGGACCTGGGGATGGTCAAGGACGTCGTCGTCGGCGAAGACGGCGTCGTCACCGTCGGGATCTACCTGACCGTGGCCGGCTGCCCGTTGAAAGCGACCCTGACCAAGGACACGCAGGACGCCGTCTCGAAGCTCCCCGGCGTCGCCGACGTCCGGGTCGAGCTGGACGTGATGAACGACGAGCAACGCACCGAGCTGCGGAAGTCGCTGCGCGGGGAGGCCACCGAACCGGTCATCCCGTTCGCGCAGCCGGGCTCGATGACGCGGGTGTACTGCGTCGCGTCCGGCAAGGGCGGCGTCGGTAAGTCGTCGGTCACGGTGAACCTGGCCGCGGCCATGGCCCAGCGCGGGCTCTCGGTCGGCGTCGTCGACGCGGACATCTACGGCCACTCGATCCCCCGCATGCTGGGCACCCGCGAGAAGCCGACCAAGGTCGACACGATGATCATGCCGCCGCAGGCGCACGGCGTGAAGGTGATCTCGATCGGCATGTTCACCCCGGGTAACACCCCGGTGGTGTGGCGCGGCCCGATGCTGCACCGCGCGTTGCAGCAGTTCCTGGCGGACGTCTTCTGGGGCGACCTCGACATCCTGCTGCTGGACCTGCCGCCGGGCACCGGCGACATCGCGATCTCGGTGGCCCAGCTGATCCCGAACGCGGAGATCCTGGTCGTCACCACCCCGCAGCAGGCGGCGGCCGAGGTGGCCGAGCGCGCGGGCGCGATCGCGCTGCAGACGCGTCAGCGCGTCGCGGGCGTCATCGAGAACATGTCGTGGCTGGAGCAGGCCGACGGGTCTCGCCTGGAGATCTTCGGCTCGGGCGGCGGCCGGACGGTGGCGGACTCGCTGACGAAGTCGATCGGCTCGGAGGTCCCGCTGCTGGGCCAGGTCCCGCTGGACCCGCGCCTGGTCGAGCAGGGCGACTCGGGCACCCCGCTGGTGCTGTCCGCGCCCGACGCCCCGGCGTCCGTGGTGCTGAAGGAAACGGCGAAGAGGCTGACGGTCCGGGCACGCGGGCTGGCCGGGATGATGCTGAACGTGACGCCCGCGGGCCGCTGACCCCGAACGCCCCAATGTGGCGTTGGGTGCATCCAAAGCACCCAATGTGGCGTTCGGTGCGTCCAGCGCACCCAACGCCACATTGGGGCGCATGGGAACCTCGGGTCAGGTGGCGTCCGGGTCGATCGGCGGGCGCTCGCCGGGCTTCAGCGGCTCCGGCTGGGGCTTCGTCTGAGCGGCGGTGTAGCCGTTCGTGCCGTTGGTCCCGTTGCCGCCGTTCGTGATGCCCTTGAGGCCGAGCGGGTCGCTGTCACCGTCGAACAGGTGCTGCGTCACCACCCGCTTGGGGTCGAAGTTGCGCAGCCCGCGCAGGTCTTCCAGCGGCTTGCGCAGCTGGTCGAACTCCGGGCCCATCTCCTCGCGAAGCTGCTCTTTCGCCCCGGTCGCGAAGTCGCGGACCTTCTTCACGCTCTTCGCCATCCAGGACGCCGCCTCGGGCAGCCGTTCCGGGCCGAGGATGAAAAGACCGGCGATGATGAGGACGAGGATTTCCCCCCATCCGACACTGTCGAACACCGTCAACCTCCGCTCGGAACCTACTGGCTCAGGGTACTCGCCACCGGCCCCGCTCAAGCAGGCCGAAGGTCGGAACTCAGGTGAACCTTGTTCAGCCGTCGCCCGCCGCATGACACCTGCATTGACCAGCGGTCTGCGCGCGGGGCGCGGCGGGCTACCCAGAACAAGGTTCAGTCGGAAGCCAGGGTTACGTCCACGACGAAGCTGGCGCCGTCACGCGCCAGCGACACCGGGACCACCTCGCCGACGTCGTGTGCTCGCACCGCGACCGTCAGTTCCGCGGAGTCGCGGACCAGGCGGGTGCCGATCTTGGTGATCACGTCGCCCTCCTTGATGCCCGCGTTCGCGGCCGGGCCGCCGGGGGCGACGTTCTTGACCTGCGCGCCCATCGTGGACGAGCCGGCGACCGTCGAGGACGCGTTGATGCCGATGTCGGCGTGCTGGACCTTGCCGTCCTTGATCAGCGCCTTCGCGATCTTGATCGCGTAGTCGCTCGGGATGGCGAAGCCGATGCCGATGCTGCCGCCGTCCGCGCTGGACGAGCGGATCGACGAGTTGATGCCGACCAGCGCGCCGGTGGCGTCGACGAGGGCGCCGCCGGAGTTGCCGTGGTTGATCGCGGCGTCGGTCTGGATGGCCTCGTAGGTGACCGGCGCGGCGCCGTTGTCGCCGCCGGCGGTGATCGGCCGGTTCAGCGCGCTGACGATGCCCGCCGTCACCGAGTTCTGCAGCGCCAGCGGCGAGCCGATGGCCATCACGGTGTCGCCGACCTGCAGGTCCGAAGACTTGCCGATCTGCAGGACGGTCGGGTTGGTGACGTTGACCTTCACCACCGCGAGGTCGGTCTTCGGGTCGGTGCCGACGAGCTTGGCGTCGGTGCGGGTGCCGTCGATGAAGATCGCGGTGATCTTGACGCTCGGATCCGCGGCGGCGGAGCTGATCACGTGGTCGTTGGTGAGGATGTAGCCCTGGGGGTCGATCATCACGCCGGAGCCCTGTTCGCCGGACTCGGCGCCGGGCTTGAACACCTCGAGCGAGACGACGGCCGGGGAGACGCGCTTGGCGATCTCGGCGACCGAGCCGGCCGGGCGCTCCTTGGCGGCCTCGGCTTCGGAGATCGTCGCGGAGCCGGTGAGCTCGGTGCCGGTGTCGGCGGCCCACCAGCCGACGAGCCCGCCGACGGCCCCGACGAGCAGCGCGACGACCCCGAGCAGGATCAGCGCCTTCGGCTGCACCCGGCGGCCGAACAGCACCTCGGGCAAGCTGAGCAACGCCCCGGGCGGACGTCGAGCGGGCTTTTCCTCGTCTTCGGCGGGCATCGCGGGCCCGGCGAGCACGGCCCCGGCGCCCGGATCACGCCAGGGATCACCCGTTCCGGTCCACAGCGGCGGCTCGGCCTGCGACGCGTCCCCGACGGCCTCCCGCGGCCGCTCCAGGAGAACGCCTTCGGCCCCGGGCGGCCGGCTGAACGCCTCGGCCAGCGACTCGGGAGCCGGCGGGGTCAGCTTGACGCCGTTGGCCTGCTGGGGGGCGTAGAGCTTGTCGAACGCCCCGTCGACCCCCTGCGGGCGGCCGAACACCGCGGCCTGCCCCGGATCGACGGCCGGCCGCGCCAGCGGGCGCGGCCCCAGCCGGTCGGCATCACGCGCGCCGGGCTGCTCGGGATTCACGTTCGGCTCGGTCATCATTCCCCGGTGCTGAAGATCAGGTGGCTGGGCGTGACGATACCCAAGCCCAGTGCGCCGAGTCTGCCGGTACGGCGGTGAAATGGCTGTTTCTTGGCCGGAACCGCGAGTTGCCCACAGGCACCCGGCAATGTGGACAAACCGGCGTTGTGAGTCACCGGATCACCGGTTCCGCGGGTGGGCGCCGATAAACTGGACCCGGGGCAGCCCCCCTGGGAGTGGCGGGGGGTGCTCGGATCCGGTCAGCGAAGCTCGGTCAGCGAACGCCGACCGGCACCGCGATCGGCGAGCTCACCGGGGTCGACGTCACCGGGGGAGCAGGCGCCAGGCGGGGGGCCTGGGGCACCGCCATCTGAGCCGGGAGCAGGTTCGCGTTCTGCGGGACCTGGCCACCCGTGTCCGGGGTGCCGTCACCGCTGTCCGCCGTCGTTCCCACCAGGGCCAGCGCGCTCAGCACCAACCCCGACACGACCACACCCGCGCCCTGCGCCGCGCGGCGCTTGAAGCGGCCGCCGCCCAGGACGTTCGGGGACTGGCCGAGCGGTGCCGACGAGCCGAGCGGCGCCACGCCGCCCAGGACGCCCGAGTCGCGCAGGCCGGCGACCCGGTCGGGCCGCTGGACCGCGACGAGCTGGCCGTCGGCGGTGATCGCCAGGTTGTCGGGGCTGCTGGGCAGGTCCGTGTGCTCCGGGATGGACCGGAGGCTCGCCAGGAACCCGGCCGACATCGACGGCGCGCCCGCGCCGCGGATCGCGGCGCAGGCCTGTCGCTGAGCCTGGACATCGCCGGCGCAGGACGCGCAGCGCGTGATGTGCGACGCCGCGCGGTCACGCGCGCCGTGCGAAAGCTCGCCGTCCACGAACGCGACCACGGCGTCCGGCAGCAGGTGCGACTCGGGGAGTCCCCAGCCTCGCGGTGCGGTCATACCGACACCTTCGCAGACTCCGGGGCGTAACTGCGCCGGCGCTCCAGCGAGGCGCGCAGCGCCTGGCGACCACGGTGGATCCGGCTGCGGACGGTGCCCAGCTTGACGTTGAGCGTGGCGCCGATCTCCTCGTACGAGAGGCCTTCGACGTCACACAGCACCACGGCGGCCCGGAACTCCGGCGGCAGCTCGTCGAGCGCGGCCTGCAGGTCCGGGTCCAGGTGGGTGTCGGTGTAGACCTGCTCGGGGCTCGGGTCGTCGCCCACGATGCGGTCGGTGTCCTCCGGCAGGCCTTCCATGCGCACCCGCGAACGGCGGCGGGCCATGTCCAGGAACAGGTTGGTGGTGATCCGGTGCAGCCAGCCCTCGAACGTGCCGGGCTTGTAGGACGCCAGCGACCGGAAGACCCGGATGAAGGTCTCCTGGGTGAGGTCCTCGGCGTCGTGGGTGTTGCCGGTCAGGCGGTAGGCGAGCCGGTAGACCCGGTCACCGTGCTCGCGGACGACCTCGTCCCACGACGGTGGCGTCCAAGCCGCCTCGTCGAGGGACACGGGCTGAACCGCGTCGACGGCCGTATCGGCGTTCTGCATCGTGGGAGCAGGCACCTCCATCTGTGTTTCTCCTGTCTGCTCCACCCAACGCGGGCCACGGGCACGGTGTTCCCGTGCGTCTGGATTCGAGTCTGTCGGCGTTCCTTATGGTTCTAGTGAGACTGGACTGAGAACAGGCTGAGAAGTTCTTCCGGGGTGCTTACCAGGGAGCCTGCGCGGATTTATCGACAACCAACGCTAACCTCCGTGCGTGAACACGCCCACCCCTGCGGCCGCACCGGCCGACTCCGGGTTCGTCGACGGGTACCTGCCCGACGACGAGGTGCTGTCTTCGGCGCGCGCACGGGCCGAGGACCTGGGCTGCAGCCCGCTGAGCGCGGGAGCGGGCGCGACCCTGCGGTTCCTGGCCGCCACGCTGCGGGCGAAGGCCGTCGTCGAGGTCGGCACGGGTGCCGGCGTGAGCGGGCTGAGCCTGCTGCGCGGGATGGCCCCGGAGGGCATCCTGACGTCGATCGACCTCGAACCGGAGTACCAGCGGGCCGCACGCGCGACGTTCCGCGAGGCCGGCTACGCACCGGGCCGGACCCGGCTGATCGTCGGGCGGGCGCTGGACGTCCTGCAGCGGCTGACGCCGGGTGGCTACGACCTGGTGTTCGTCGACTCGGCGCACATCGAGTACCCGGGGTGCTACGAGCTGGGCGTGTCGCTGCTGCGCCGCGGCGGGATCATCGCGTTCCACAACGTCCTGGCGGGCGGCCGGGTGATCGACCCGTCCCGGCGCGACCCGGAGACGCTGGCCCTGCGCGAGGTGGCACGGGCGTTCCGCGAGGACGAACGCCTGGTCCCAGCCCTGCTCCCGGTGGGCGGCGGGCTGTTGGTGGCCGCGGCGATCTGAGCTTGCCGGTCGGCACGATCCGCCTGGTCACCGCCACGATCTGAGCACCTGTCCACAAGTCGGCCCGCCTGTGGACAGGTCGCCGCTCGTGCCGGTTTTGTCGGTGGCCGCCGGTAAACTGGAACGGGGACGCCCCCCAGGGTTGGGCGGGGGTTTGCTTCCGGCGCGGGGGGCGTGTTTCCGGGGCGGGGCGTGTCGCAGAGGCGTCTGGGCGGCTGACCTCAGCTCGGCACCAGCTCGCGGTGCTCGGTGCTGATCCTGGTCCCGGCGCCCACCGCGGCCGCCGCCAGCAGGAGCCAGATCGCCACCAAGGCGATCAGCCAGCCCCAGCCCGCGTCGCCGTCGACGTTCGCGCCGGCCGCGCCGCCGATGCTGCTGCCCAGGTAGTACGTCGCCGTGTACATGCCGCCTACCTGGCCTCGCGCGTCCTCGGGGGCGTCGGCCGCCGCCCAGCCGTTGGCGACCGCGTGCGCGGCGAAGAACGCGCAGGTCAGCACCAGGAAACCGGCGATGACCAGTGGCAGCGAGTCCGGCAGGGTCAGCGCCGCCCCGGCGGCCATCAGCAGCAGCGAGCCGATCACCGCGCGACGACGGCCGACGCGCGCCACCAGCCGCCCGGCCGCCGCCGAGGACACCGAGCCGGTCGCGTAGGCGAGGAACACCAGCGACGCGATCGCCGGCGACAGGTTCAGCGGGTCGCCGGTCAGCCGGAACCCGGCCGCGTTGTAGAGCGCGACGAACGAGCCCATCGCCAGCAGCGCCACGGCGTACTGCGCGAGCAGCACCGGGCGCCGCACCGCCGTCACCAGTCCGTTGACCACGGCCTTGAGCCGCACCTTCCCGCGAGCCGTGCCGGGCGGCAGCGTCACGACGGTGATCGCGGCGCACACCGCGCCGATGCCCGCGACGACGTACAGCGCGCCGCGCCAGCCGAGCGGCCCGGCGGAGAAGCCGGCGGACAGCCGGCCGAGCATGCCGCCGACCGTGTTGCCCGCGATCATCGCGCCGACGGCGGCGGCGACGCCCGCGCGGCCGAGCCGTTCGGCCAGGTAGGCCGCCGCGACCCCGGGGAACCCGGCGATCGCGATGCCCTGCAGCGCGCGCAGCACGAGCAGCGCCGGGTACGTCGGCATCAGCGGCAGCAGCAGCCCGAACACGACCGACGCGACCACCGACGTCACGATCACCGGCCGCCGCCCGACCACCTCGGACAGCGCGGCGATCGGCAGGACCGCGATGGCCAGCGAGCCGGTCGCGACGCTCACCGCGAGCGCCGCGCCGCCGGGGTCGAGGTGGTACTGCGCGGCGAGTTGCGGCAGCACCGGCTGCGGCGCGTAGAGCAGGGCGAAGGAGGAGATCCCGGCCGCGGCGACGGCCGTCTTGACTCGACGGGTGGTGGTCACCACCCGAAAGTAAGCAGCGCTAACCAATACGTCCAATACGCAGTTGGTCCATAATCCATGTGATGACGTATGACTCGCTGTCCGCGCAGGTCGCGCCGCACCTGCGGCTCCTCGTCGCGCTGCGGGCTACGGGGAACGTCACACGCGCGGCCGAACTGCTGGGCGTCCCGCAGCCGACGGTGAGCCGCCGGATCGCGGCGCTGGCCGACGCGCTGGGCGCGCCCCTGACCGTCCCGGACGGCCGCGGCATCCGGCTCACCCGCGCGGCGGAACTGCTGGCCGAGGCGGCCGAGCGGGCCCTCGCGGCAGTCGACACCGGCGTCCGGCTGGCGCGCGAGGAGGTGGCGCCGGAGTCCGGGCACGTGGTGCTCGGGTTCCTGCACCTGCTGGGGCGGACGCTGGTGCCGTCGCTGCTGCGCGGCTACCGGGCGCGGTACCCGGGGGTGCGGTTCACGCTGGTCCAGGGCTCGCGGCAGGACATGCTCGACCGGCTCGCGGGCGGCGAGCTGGACCTCGCGCTGCTCGCGCCGTTGCCGTCGGAGGCGCCTTCGCTGGTTTCGGCGGGGCTGGCCGAGGAGGAGATCCTGCTGTCGGTCCCGACGGGCCACCGCCTCGCGGACCGGCGGCAGGTGCGGGTGGCCGAGCTGGCCGAGGAGGAGTTCGTGCTGCTGGAGCCGGGTTACGGCGTCCGCACGCTGACGGACGAACTCTGCGCGGCGGCGGGCTTCACGCCACGCATCGCGTTCGAGGGCCAGGAGTCCGACACGGTCCGAGGCTTGGTCGCGGCGGGTCTCGGCGTGGCGCTGCTGCCCCGGTTCGGCCCGGGCACGCCGGCGGGAGTGGCGGAAGTACCGCTCAACCCACCGGCGTCACGGACGATCGGCCTGGTGTGGCGCGCGGGCGAGCCGATGACCCCGGCGGTGACGGCCTTCCGCGACCACGTGCTGGCGACAGCGGGGCGCAAGTGAGCCGGCCGCCGCCGGGAAACTCCCCCACCCTTCCCTGGGGGGCGTCCCCGGCTCCAGTCTATCGGCGACCCCCGACGAAGCCCGGCGAAAACGGTCCTGAGCAGCGAGTTGTCCACAATCCAGCCAGGCTGTGGACAACTCCGGGCGGCGCGACGGCAGCGACAGTCCGGCAGCAGTGCAGACAGCCCGGGACGGTCCGGCAGCAGCCGTGGACAGCCCGGGACAGAGCAGTGCAGACAGCCCAGGACAGCCAGGCGACCAGCGCGAACAGCCCGGCAGGAGCACAGACAGCCCGGGCCGCCGCCACGTGGCCTGCGAACCTCAGCCCAGTGAAGCGGCCAGCTCCACCAAGGTCCGGGCCGCGAAGCCCGTCGCGCCCGGGACCACCTCGTTGTAGTTCTTCTCCGACCTCGCCGGGCCCGCGATGTCCAGGTGGGCCCAGGGCAGGCCCTCGGTGAACTCGCGCAGGAACAGCGCCGCCGTGATGCTGCCCGGGCCGCCCGGGGTCTGGCGGACGTCGCCGAACTCGCCCCGGACGTTCTCCGCGTAGTCCTCCACCAGCGGCATGCGCCACCACGCCTCGCCGACCCGCGAACCCGCCGCGACGACCGACGCCGCGAGCGCGTCGTCCGTGGCGAACAGGCCGCCGGTGCGCAGGCCGAGCGACACCTTCATCGCGCCGGTGAGCGTCGCCGCGTCGACGACGACGTCCGGGGCGAACCGCTTGATGCCGTACGCCAGCGCGTCGGCCAGGACCATCCGGCCCTCCGCGTCGGTGTTGCCGACCTCGGTCGTCTTGCCGCCGTAGTGGCGGACGATGTCGCCCGGCCGGTACGCCGACCCCGACACGTGGTTCTCGGCCGCCGGCACCAGCGCGGTGACCCGCACCGGGAGCCCGAGCGCGGCGATCGCGCGGGTCGCGGCGATCACGGCCGCGCCGCCCGCCATGTCCGTGCGCATCAGGTGCATGCCGTCGGCCGGCTTGATCGACAGGCCGCCGGTGTCGAACGTGATGCCCTTGCCCACCAGCAGCAAGTGCTTGACCGCACCGGAAGCGCCGGACGGCTTGTAGGACAGCTCGATCAGCCGCGGCGGCCGCGCGGAACCGCCGCCGACGGCCAGCACGCCGCCGAAGCCCTGCTCCGCGAGCCACTGCTCGTCGCGGATCGTCGCCTCGACGCGGGGGCCGGCCACCTTCGCCGCGGTGTCCGCGAGCCAGGCCGGGGACTTGACGTTCGAGGGGGTGTTCGCGAGGTCGCGGGTCAGCGCCGTCGCGGCGGCCAGCGCCGTCGCCCGCTCGACCAGCTCGGTGTGGCTCGCCACCGCGCGGTCGTGCGTCACCAGCCGCACCGTCCGCACCGCCGGCTTCAGGTCCTCTGTGGACACCTTGAAGCGGTAGCCGCCGAGCAGCAGCCCCAGCACCAGCTCCGTGACGTGCTCGCCGGACGCCTCCTCGGGCAGCACGAGCTGCACCGCGCGGAACGCCTTCCCGCCGTGCTCGACGTCGTCGGCCAACCCCGCGTTCACCGCGCGGACCAGCGCCGCGCCGGTCTTCCGGTACTGCTTCGGCTCGCCGTCGCCGAGCCCCGCGACCCAGCGGGGACCGTCGCCGGGGACCGTCTGCACGTCGCCCGCTTTGCCGGTGATCCGGACGCCGCCGATCTCGACCGGCTCGGCCTCGACGTCGTCGGCCGGCGCGGTCACGAGCCGGACCGTCGGGGTGCCGCGGCGAAGGTCGCCCGCGACCTCGATGTCGAGGAGACTAGTCGGAACGGGGGGTAGCGGATTACGCACAGTGAGCAACCTTCGGGCGCAGAGGAACCGCGACCCCGGCCTCCGAAGGGAGACCGGGGTGCGACGGAAGGACGGTTCTGGGGGGCCGGTTCAGCCGGTGACCTCCTGCAAAGCGGCGCCGAGGTCTTTCGCTTCCTCCGCGGAGAGTTCGACGACGAGTCGCCCGCCACCCTCGAGCGGTACGCGCATCACGAGGCCCCGCCCCTCCTTAGTCACTTCGAGGGGACCATCTCCGGTCCGGGGCTTCATGGCCGCCATAGCGTGCTCCCTCCGTCTCAACCGGCGCGCCCGGGTCGCGCTCGCGTGAAAGCCAGCCGGGTCTTACCGTCCATTGTCCCCTATCAGCGCCTCGGCGCATCAGTGGACCGATCTTTTGCTGCCGTATCGGTGCTGGTATGCGGCTCGCGAGGGGTGTGAGAGTCTCGGACGACCGATGTTTCAGCGCAAGGAGAAGACGTGACCACATCCGACGTCCTGCTGATCGCCGACGCCGACGGGGTGCGCACCCTCACCCTCAACCGGCCGCAGGCGTACAACTCGCTGACCGTCGAGCTGAAGGAAGCACTGCTCGCGGCCCTGCGCGGGGCGGCGGACGACGAGAGCGTCCGGGCCGTCGTGCTGACCGGTTCGGGCAAGGCGTTCTGCGCCGGCCAGGATTTGAAGGAGCACGTCGGGTTGCTGCAAGCGGGTGACCCCGCCCCGCTACACACGGTGAAGGAGCACTACAACCCGATCGTCAAGGCGATCGTGGCCATGGCGAAGCCCGTCATCGCGGCGGTCAACGGCACCGCCGCCGGGGCCGGCGCGGCCTTCGCCTACGCCAGCGACCTGCGGATCGCCGCCGAGTCGTCGTCGTTCCTGATGGCCTTCGCGAACGTCGGGCTGGGCCCGGACTCGGGCGCGTCGTGGACGTTGCAGCGGCTGGTCGGCTACGGCCGCGCCGCCGAGCTGATGCTGCTGGCCCGCACCGTCGACGCCGCCGAGGCGCAGCGGCTCGGCCTGGTCGGCGAGGTCGTGCCGGACGACGAGCTGGCGGCGCGCGCCCAGCAGGTCGCGGCGAAGCTCGCGGCCGGGCCGACCGTGGCGTACGCGAAGATCAAGAGCGTGCTCAACCTCGCCGCGCAGTCGACGTTCGACGAGGCGCTCGACGCCGAGGACGCCGCCCAGACCGCACTGGGCGCGACCGCCGACCACGCCGAAGCCGTCGAGGCCTTCGTCGGCAAGCGCAAGCCGGCCTTCCAGGGCAAGTAAGCAGTCTGCCGCAGCTCGTCGTGAGTGTTTAGGGCGGTTAGAACCGCCCTAAACACTCACGAGGGCCACGGCAGACCCGGGAACCCGTCAGCCCGCCCGGAAGCAGGTTTCGATGTGGTCGTCGACCATGCCGGTGGCCTGCATCAGCGCGTAGCACGTCGTCGGGCCGAGGAACGCGAAGCCGCGCTTCTTCAGCTCCTTCGCCATCGCCTTCGACTCGTCCGTGATGGCCGGGACGTCCGCCATCGTCTTCGGCCGCCGGTGCGAAGAGGGCGCGAACGACCACAGCAGGTCGTCGAGCGGGACGTCCAGGCCGGCGATCGCCCGGGCATTGTTGATCGCCGCCAGGATCTTCGCGCGGTTCCGCACGATCCCCGCGTCCTGCATCAGCCGCTCGATGTCGGCGTCGCCGAACTTCGCCACCTTCACCGGCTTGAACTGCTTGAACGCCTTGCGGAAGTTCTCGCGCTTGCGCAGGATCGTGATCCACGACAGCCCGGACTGGAACGCTTCGAGGCACAGGCGCTCGTACAGCTCGTCCTGGCCGTGGAGCGGCGTGCCCCACTCCTTGTCGTGGTAGTCGATGTAGTCCGGGGTCGAGTTGCCCCAGCTGCACCGCGGGACGCCGTCGGTGCCGATCAGTTCAGTCATCCCCGCCCACCGAATAGTCCTCCGCGAACTTCGCGAACCGCCGCAGCGACTGGCGCACCCCCAGCGCGAACGCCGGCCGCACGACCGGCCAGCCGAGCCGGCCCAGCGGCCCGAACGGCAGCCGCAGGTGCTCGGCCCAGACGAACGTCGAGCGCTGCGCGCCCTTCGGCACCACCTGGAACACGCCGGTGCCCTGCACGACGCTGCCGAAGTGCCGCACCGAGCACCGCACCGGCGGCTCCCAGGTGGTGATCTCCATCTTGTCGGTGAAGCCGATCCCGGCGACGCCGGTGAACGCGGCCAGCCGCGAGCCGACGCTGCGGCCGTTGCCCTCGGTCACCTCGACGTCGGTGCCCAGCATCCACTCGCCCTGGCGCGTCCAGTCCGTGAGCGCGAGCCAGGTCGTCCCGGCCGGGGCGCGGACGTCGACCGACAGCACGAGGTCCGTCACTGGGCGCTCTCCGGCGCGGTCTCGCGCTCGGCTTCGAGCTCGGGTTGACGCTCCGGTTGACGCTGTTCCAGCTCGGCGACCCGGGTGCGCAGCTCGTCGATCTCGACGCCGAGGCGGCGCAGCACCCAGTCCACTTCGGACATCTTGTAGCCGCGCAGCACCAGCTGGAAGCGCACGTCCTCCAGGTCTTCGCCGGTGATGTCCTCGGCGGGCAGCCGCGTCGGCGAGCTGCCCGGCGGCAGCGGGGCCAGCTCCTCACCCCGGCCGAACACGACGGCGGCCAGGAGGAACACCACGGCGGCCACCAGCAGCATGACTACGAGGTAGATCAGCGCGGTCGTCACGCGACGATCGTGGCATACCCGCCCCAGGAACGTCTCGCGAGCACGACGAGCCGCAGGGAAAGAAGCACCCAGGCGACCATCAACACGGCACACGGGACGCTCAGGAACAACCTCGACGCGTCGACGACGCCGGTCGAGCCGATCAGCAGGCCCACCGAGGCGAGGTTGACGCCGACGGCCACCGCGAGCAGGACGCCGCAGAACCGGGCCAGCCGGACGGCGTCCAGGCGGCGGCTGAGCCAGCGGGTGCCGAGCAGCGCGAGCAGGCCGATGACCGGCACGACGAACACCGCGCCGTGGGTGAGGTGCGCGACGAGGCGGTACCACTGCGGCGTCGACGTCGGCAGGTTCGTCCAGGCGCCGTAGGTGAGGATCCGGGCGTAGTCCCAGGACGCCTGCATCAGCGGCACGCCGATGACGAGCTTCCACAGCGTGCGGACGCCGCTGAGCATGCCGAGCTCGGCCTGGTAGTCGCGGGCGACGACGGCCGCCGGGCCGAAGTCGGCGACGGCGCGGCGCTCGGCGTCCTCGTCGCCGCGGCCGCCGGCGCGGTAGGCGTCGGCGGCGTCGTGCAGGCCGTCGCGCGCCTCGTCCAGCAGGTCGGCCTTGAACTTGCCGCAGCCGTGCAGCCGCCGGTCGAGGTCGGCCAGGTACTCGTCGATCATGCGCCCAGCACTCCCCCGATGACGGCCGTGAACTGCCGCCATTCCGTGCGTTCGGCGGCCAGGGCCTGCTGACCGGAGCGGGTGAGCCGGTAGGTGCGCCGCTTGCGGCCGGAGACGACGTCCCACTCGCTGGCCAGCCAGCCGGCCCGTTCGAGCCGGCGCAGCGCCGGGTAGACCGTGCCCGTCGGCAGGTCGAGCGCGCCGTCGCTGCGCAGCTGCAGGGCCTCGATGATCGCGTAGCCGTGCAGCTTCCGGCCGTCGAGGACCGCCAGCAGCAACGCGTCGAGGTGCCCGCGCAAGGAGTCCGCCTTCATGGGTACGCAGTCTACACGTCGACTGGCTACATGTAGTCAGACTATGTGTAGCCTGCCTACATGAACGCACTCCCGGTCGCGAGACTCCAGTTCGCGACGACGACCTCGTTCCACTTCCTGTTCGTGCTGCTCACCCTGGGCTTGGTCACGCTGGTGGCGGTGATGCAGACGCGCTCGGCGCTCGGCGGAAAGCCCGAACTGGAGCGGATGACCCGCTTCTGGGGCCGGCTTTACGTGATCAACTACGCGCTGGGGATCGTCACCGGCATCGTGATGGAGTTCCAGTTCGGGCTGACCTGGACCGGTCTCTCCGCTTTCGCCGGCGACGTCTTCGGCGCGCCGCTGGCCATCGAGACGCTCGTCGCGTTCTTCCTCGAGTCCACGTTCCTCGGGTTGTGGATCTTCGGCTTCGGGCGCATGGGCAAGTGGCTGCACCTGGCGCTGATCTGGCTGGTCACGCTCACGGCGTACGCGTCGGCGCTGTTCATCATGCTGGCCAACTCGTTCCTGCAGGACCCGGTCGGCAGCCACGTCGAGCACGGCACGCTGCGCCTCGACGACTTCGGCGCGCTGTTCACCAACCCGGCGCTGGCCGCGTCGCTGCCGCACGTGGTCGCCGCCGCGATCCTGACCGGCGGGTTCTTCGTGGCCGGCGTCAGCGCGTACCACTTCCTCAAGCGCACCACCGAGATCGAGTTCTTCCGCCGCTCGATGCGGATCGGCGTCGTCGCGGCGCTGATCGGCGCGATCCTGGTGGTCAACCAGGGTTTCGCGCAGTTCGGCGAGCTCGCGATGTACCAGCCGGACAAGCTGAAGGACGGCGGCGTCGGGCTGCCGCTGGGCCTGATGATCATGCTCGGGTTCGTCATGCTGCTCTGCGCGCTGCTCGGCACGGCGCTGCTCTTCCGCGACCGGATCACCAAGGCCCGGTTCCTGCACCGCCTGATGGTCGCGGCGATCCCGCTGCCGTTCGCCGCCGCGATCCTCGGCTGGCTGGTGCGCGAGATCGGGCGTCAGCCGTGGCTGGTCTGGGGGAAGCTGCGCACCGCCGACGCGCTCGCGGACGTCCCGGCCGGCCAGATCCTGTTCTCGTTCATCGCTTTCTCACTGCTGTTCGCCGCGCTCGCCGTGGCCGACTGGGTGCTGCTGGCGCGCGTGGCCAAGCGCGGCCCGGAGCCGGTCGAGCACGACGTCGCCGAACTGCCCGTCCTGAGCGGAGTCTGACCGGTGGTGACCTTCTGGTGGGGCGTTCTGGGCCTGCTGACCTGCGGCTACTTCGCGCTCGCGGGGTACGACTACGGCGTCGGGATGCTGCTGCCCGCGTTCGACGCCGGCGAGCGCAGACGGCGGCAGACGCTCGGTGCGCTCGGGCCGTTCTTCCTGGCCAACGAGGTGTGGCTGGTGGCCGCGGTGGGCGTGCTGTTCGGCGCGTTCCCGCACCTGGAAGGCAAGGTGTTCGCCGGGGCGTACGTCCTGGTCGTGACGCTGCTGCTCGGCCTGGTGACGTTCACGGCGTCGATGCAGCTGCGCAGCCGCCGCCCCGGTGCGCCGCGCGGCGCGTGGACCGCGGGCATCGTCGGCGGCGCGCTGGTGACGGCGGTGTCGTGGGGCCTGTTCCTCGGCAACCTGGTGGCCGGGCTGCCGTTGACCGCCGACGGCTCGCCGTCCGGTGACGTCTTCGCGCTCTTCAACCCCTACGCCGTGCTGTGGGGGCTGGGGTTCGTCGCGTTGTTCTGCTTGCAGGGCGCGGTGTTCCTGGCCGTGCGCGCGCCGGCCGAGCTGACCGGGCGCGCGGTGCGGCTGGCCAAGGCCTTCCTGCCGCCCGCGGCCGGCTTCCTGGTCGTCGCCACCGGATGGGGTTCGGTTGTCCTGCACGGGGTGACGGCGGCGGGCATCGGCGTGGTCGTGCTGGCGTTCCTCGCGCTGGGTTCGGTGTGGCTGGGTCTCGCGCTCGAGCGCCACCGGGTGGCACTGCTCGGGGCGATGACGCTCGCGGCGTGTCCCGCGCTGCTCGTCGGCACGCTGCGGTTCCCCGCGATCCTGGTGGCGGACTCGGGTTACGCGCTCACGACGACCGAAGCGGCGACGTCGTCCGGCACGTTCGCCGTGCTGACGTGGTTCGCGCCGCCCGCGGTGCTGGTGCTGCTCGTCGTGCAGTGGCTGACCTGGCGCGCGCACCGCGCTCCCGTCGACCAGCGTTCGCTGCTGCACTTCTAGGAGGACGTCGTGCCCGCACTGCCCGGACTCCGGCGGTACCTGGTTCTGCTGACCTCGCTCGGCGTGCTTTCGGCGTTCGCGGTGGTGATCCAGGCCGAAGGTCTCGCCACACTGCTCACCGGCGGTGGCTTCTCGTTCGCCTTGGTTTTCGCGATTGCCTGTCGTGCATCGCTTTCCCTGTTCGGTGATGTCCTCAGTGGACGGTTTGCGTCCTCGGTCAAGGCGGGCCTGCGGCGTCGGCTGCTCGGCTCGTCGTCCGACCGGGCGGGCGTCGTCGCGACGCAGGTGACGCGCGGTGTCGACGCCACCGACAGCTACCTGACCGGGTACCTGCCGACGCTCGTCGTGTCGGTGGTGGTGCCGGTCGCGGTGATCGTCCGGCTGTTCACGACGGACCTGACGTCGGCACTGGTCGTGACGGCGACCCTGCCGCTGATCCCGGTGTTCGCGATCCTGGTCGGGAAGCACACGTCGGCGCACACGCAGTGGGACCTGCTCAAGAAGCTGGGCGGGCACTTCCTCGATGTCGTCCGCGGGCTCGGGACGCTGAAGGTGTTCGGGCGGGCGGAGGCGCAGGCGCGCACGGTCCGCGCGATGGCGGACGCGCACGCGGACGCGACGCTGAAGACGTTGCGGGTGGCGTTCCTGTCGGCGCTGGTGCTGGAGCTGGTCGCGACGCTGTCGGTGGCGCTGGTCGCGGTCCCGATCGGCTTCCGGCTCCTGGACGGCGGCCTGGACGCGCGGACGGCGCTCTTGGTGCTGATCCTGGCACCGGAGGCGTACCTGCCGCTGCGGGCGGCGGGCGCGAAGTTCCACGCGGCGGCGGAGGGGTTGACGGCGTTGCGGGAAGCGCTTGCGGTGCCGGTGGTTTCTCTTCGCGCTGGGGCGGTGGTGCGACGCCGGGGTGCGCCTTCGCTGGTCTTCGAGCGGGTGTCCGTCGCTTTCGACGGCGTTCTCGCTCTGTCCGATGTGGACCTTCACGTGCCCGCTGGTTCGCGGCTGGCGCTGGTCGGGCCGAGCGGATCCGGGAAGAGCACGTTGCTGGCGGTGCTGCTGGGGTTCGTGGCGCCGACATCGGGCCGGGTCCTGGCGGACGGGGTGGACGTGCGCGCGCTGGATCCTTCCGGCTGGCTGGCGGACATCGCGTGGGTCCCGCAGCGGCCGACGTTGTTCCGAGGTTCGCTGGCTTCGAACATCGGACTGGGCCTCGCTGAGCCTGACGTCTCCGGCGCGGCCCGCGCGGCGGCGTTGGACCAGGTGGCGGCGGGGTTGCCCCACGGCTACGCCACGCAGGTGGGCGAGCTGGGCGAGGGCTTGTCGGCCGGGCAGCGGCAGCGAGTGGGGCTGGCCCGGGCCCTGGCCCGGACGTCGGCGGGGCTGGTGCTGCTGGACGAGCCGACGGCCCGCTTGGACTCCCGCACGGAGGCGACGGTGCTGTCGGCGACCCGGCGGCTGCTGCCTTCGCGGACGGCGGTGCTGGTCGCGCACCGGCCGGCGATGGTCGCACTGGCGGACCGGGTGGTCGAGCTGCGTGACGGCCGGGTGGCGGCGTGACGTTGTCAAGTCCGGCATCCACAGGCGAGCAGTTGTCCACAGATTCGCGCGCGACCCGTTTTTGCGGGCCAGGGGCGATAGGCTGGGTTCGGGGACGCCCCCCGGGACGGGTGGGGGCTGTCTCGGGACTGTGGGCCGTGTCCACAAAGGACGTTCTCCGGCTCGCCCGGGCCGCGCTGCTCGCCGCCGGGGCCGAGCTGGCCGCCCTCGCGCTCATGGCCACCGCCGCCTGGTTGCTTCTTCGTGCCGCCGAGCGGCCGCCGCTTGCTGCGCTCACCGTGGCCGTCACCGCCGTGCGGACTCTTGCTCTCCTGCGCGGTGGCTTGCGGTACGCCGAACGGCTCGCCGGGCACGAGGTCGTCCTGCGGTGGCTCGGCTCGCTGCGCACCCGCGTCTACCAAGCCCTCGCGCCCGGCTCGCGGTATTCCGGCGGGGACCTCCTCACCCGGCTCGTGTCCGATGTGGACGCTCTGCAGGACGCCGTCCTGCGGTGGTTGCTGCCCGCTGTCGTCGCCGGGATCGTCGGGCTCGTCGCCGTCGGGGTGGTGGCGACGGCGTCCGTGGGGGCCGCGGGAGCGCTGGCCGCGGGGCTCGTCGTCGCCGGTGGGGTGCTGCCTTGGCTGGCGATCCGGGTCACCGCGGCGCGAGCGGTCGAAAACGCGCCGAAACGAGCGGAACTCGCCGAACGCGCCGTCGAACTCGTCACCGGGTATCGGGAACTCGTCGCCGCCGGGGCCCTGGCCGACAAGCGGGACGCCGCGCACGACGTCGTCGAGCAGCTCAGGGAACCGGCCGCGAAGACCGCTCTGCTCGGCGCCGCGGGAATCCTCGTCCAGCTCGTGACCACGATCGCCGTCTGCGTTCTCTGCGACGCCTCCATTCCGTGGACCGCCGCTCTCACCCTCGGCGCCATGACGACGTTCGAGGTCGTCCTCCCGCTGATCACCGCCGCTCGCCGGGTTCCGGAGATCCGCGCGTCGGCGGCTCGCGTGACGGCCGTGCTCGCCACGCCGCCGGCCACCCCGGGCACCCGCACCGTCCAAGAAGGACACTTCAGGCTCGAACGAGCCGGCCTTCGCTACCCGGGACGCGCGCCCGCGCTGCTGGACGTCGACCTCGACCTCGCGCCCGGCAAGCGCGTCGGGATCCTCGGGCCCAGCGGTGCCGGGAAGACCACCCTCCTGCGCCTGCTCCTCGGCCTGGAAACCCCGACCTCCGGCCGCGCCACCCTCGACGGCCACCCGCTCGCCGAGTACGCCGACCTGGCGAAGACCGTCTCCGGGGCGCTCGCCGACGCGCACGTCTTCCACACCACCGTCCGCGAGAACCTCCTGCTCGCGAAGCCCGGCGCGACCGACGACGAGCTGCGCGAAGCCTGCGAAACCGCCGGCTTCGACCTGGCCCTCGACCGCGACACCGGCCCGGACGGCGACGCGCTCTCCGGCGGTCAGCGGCAACGGCTAATCCTGGCCCGCGCGGTCCTGGCGGCGCCCCGGGTCCTGGTGCTCGACGAGCCGGTCGACGGCCTCGACCCCGCGCACGGCGACGCCGTCCTCACCCGCGTCCTCGAGCGCACGCGGGGCAGCGTCGTCCTCGTGACGCACCGGCCCGGGCACCTCGACGGCTTCGACCAGGTCCTCACCCTCGAGGACGGGCGAGCACTCCCCGGACGGCCGTGACCGACCCGACGGTCCGGCGCCGGTAGCACAACGGAAACCGTCCGGTCACCCTTCGCGATCAAGATGTCCTCGTACGCCGCTCGAACCAACTCACGAGTAGCGATCGTGCCATGCTGGAGGCACCGCATCCGAGGAGGAGGACCACTTGATCGCGCAGCTTGTCCGCTTCGTGCTGGGCCCGCTGGCCAGGGCGCTCTACCGGCCGGAGGTGCGTGGCGTGGAGAACGTGCCCGCCACCGGCCCGGTGCTCCTGGCAGCCAACCACCGGGCCGCGCTCGACACCGGCGTGATCACCTTCGCGACGCCGCGGCAGGTCAAGTTCCTCGGCAAGGCCGAGTACTTCGTCGGCAAGACGATCAAGGGCCGGCTGATGGCGGGGCTCCTCGGCGGCCTCGGGTACGTCCCGGTCGAGCGCGGCAACGCCCAGGCCGGCCTCGCCGCGCTCGAAGCGGCGCGCAAGGTGCTCGACGCGGGTGGCGTCTTCGCGATCTACCCCGAGGGCACGCGCTCGCTGGACGGCCGGCTGCACCGCGGCCACACGGGCGTCGGCGCGCTGGCCCTGGCGACGGGCGCGAAGGTGGTGCCGGTCGCGCTGACCGGCACCGAGAACCTCCAGCCCGAGGGCGCGCGCGTCCCCCGCCTGGCCAAGATCGGCATCACGTTCGGCAAGCCCCTCGACTTCTCCCGCTACGAAGGCCAGGACTACGCGCCGGCGATCCGCCGCTCGGTCACCGACGAGGTGATGTACGCGATCCTGGAACTGTCGGGCCAGGAGTACGTGGACACCTACCACAAGCGGCCCAGCGAAGGCGCCGCCTGAGTCACCAGGGCGCCGGGCCCTCTTCGTCGACGAAGGTGCCTGTGGGGCCGTCCTTCGGGATCGTCGCCATCAGGACCGCCGACTCCGCGCCCTGCGCCGCCGTCCGGGGGCCCGAGTGGCGGTTCAGGTCCGTCGCGCAGTGGCCGGGGCAGACGGCGTTGACCAGGATCCCTTCCGGGCGCAGGTCCCTGGCGTACTGCAGCGTCAACGACGTCAGGGCGGTCTTCGACGGCGTGTACCCCGCCGAGATCGGGAGTTCGCTGGCCGGGTCGGCGTTGCGGGCCAGCGACGCGCCGCTGCTGGAGACGTTGACGATGCGCGGTGCGGCCGACCGGCGCAGCAGCGGCAGCAGGGCGTTCGTCACGCTGACGACGCCGAAGAGGTTCGTCTCGAAGATCGCGCGCAGGACGTCGAGGTCGGCCGTGCTGGGGCGCTGGCTCGCCAGGTCGGAGCCCGCCGGTACGGCGACGGCCGCGTTGTTGACCAGGACGTCGAGCCGGCCGTAGCGGGCGTCGATCGCGGCCGCGGCCGCGGCGACCGAAGCCGGGTCGGTCACGTCGAGCACCACCGACGAGCCGCCGATCTCCGCGGCCGCCTGCTCGCCGAGAGCGGCGCTGCGGGCGCCGACGACGACGGTGTGCCCGAGTGCGGCGAGCCTGTCGGCGATCTCGCGGCCGATGCCCTTGTTCGCGCCGGTGACCAGAGTGATTTCGTTCATGACCCCAGCACACCAGCGCGCGGCCGCTTCGAGCCAACACCGGATTCGCATCGGCCGATACCCTGCGGGTATGCAGCAACCGGAAACGCGGGAGCTCGCCTACTTCGTGGCCGTCGCCGAGGAACGGCACTTCGGCCGCGCGGCCCAGCGGCTCGGCATGGCGCAGCCGCCGCTGTCGCGCGCCATCCAGCAGCTCGAACGGCGGCTGGGCGTGACGCTGCTGGAACGCACCAGCCGCGGGGTGACGCTGACCGCCGCCGGCGCGGTTTTCCTTGTGGAGAGCCACAAAGCGCTCGACGCCGTCGCCGCCGCGGTGCGCCGGGCGCAGCGGGCCGGCGAGGCCGTCCCGAAGCTGCTCGTGGCGACGAAACCCGACGGTGACGCCGGCCTGCTCGAGCGGATCCTGCCCCGGTACCGGCAGGACCCGGACGCCGTCGAGGTCGAGGTGGTCGTCTGCGGGATCGGCGAGCAGACGCCGATGCTGCGCGACGGGCGCGTCGACCTCGCGTTCGTGCACCCGGCGCACGACGACCTCGCCGGGTTCGACACCGAGCTGCTGCTGACCCAGGACCAGGTGGCGGTCCTGCACCGCCGCCACCGGCTGGCCTGTCGCAGCGCCCTGGTGCTCGCCGACCTCGACGGCGAGCCGTTCCCCCGCTGGCCGGGGACGGACAAGACGACGAGCGGCCCCGAGGTGCGGGACTCCGGGCAGCTGATGCAGCTGATCGCGCTGGGCCAGGCGGTCGCCGTGCTCCCGGCGTCGGTCCGGCGGCACGCCTGGGCGGACGTCGTGTGCGTGCCGGTGCTCGACGCGCCGCAGAGCTCGATCATGCTGGCCTGGCCCGACCGGACGCGGTCGCGGGCCGTGGCCGCGTTCGTCCGGGCGAGCACCGAAGCCGTGAGCGCTCAGATTCCGGGCGGTCCCGCGGCCCACTTCGGTGGGGCCGGCGGTTCGTAGGTCGCGAACTTGTCGAGCAGCACGGCCGGGTCCGGGTCGGTCAGCAGCAGCTGGCGGTAGTCCGCCTTGACGAACCCTTCCGTCACCATGTGGTCGGCGAAGGTGAGCAGCGGGGCGTAGTAGCCGTCGACGTCGACCAGGCCGATCGGCTTGCCGTGCAGGCCGAGCTGGGCCCACGTCCAGACCTCGAACAGCTCCTCCAGCGTCCCGGCGCCGCCGGGCAGGGCGAGGAAGCCGTCCGACAGGGCCGCCATCTTGGCCTTGCGCTTGTGCATGTCCTTCACGACGTGCAGTTCCGAGAGCCCCGCGTGCGAGATCTCGACGCTCGAGAGCGCCTCCGGGATCACGCCGATCACCTCGCCGCCCGCGGCGAGCGCCGCGTCGGCGACCACGCCCATGGTGCCGACGCTCGCGCCGCCGTAGACCAGCCCGATGCCGCGCTGGGCCAGCAGCTTGCCGAGCGCCGCCGCCTGCTCGGCGTAGCGCGGCGAGAAGCCCATCGACGACCCGCAGAAGACACAGATCCGGCTCATCAGTGGGTGTCCTCCCATGCCTGGTAGGAGTTCTGCACCACGCTGACGGCGTCGTCGATGTCGTCGGTGACGTGCAGCAGGTTCAGATCGTGCGCGCTGACCTTGCCCTCGGCCTGCACGGTCTTGGCGATCCAGTCGTAGAGCCCGCCCCAGTACTCGCTGCCGAACAGCACGACCGGGAACTTCGTGACCTTCTTCGTCTGCACCAGCGTCAGCGCCTCGAACAGCTCGTCGAGCGTGCCGAAGCCGCCGGGCAGGCAGATGAAGGCCT
This sequence comes from Amycolatopsis sp. cmx-8-4, assembly GCF_046548675.1. Taxonomy (NCBI): domain Bacteria; kingdom Bacillati; phylum Actinomycetota; class Actinomycetes; order Pseudonocardiales; family Pseudonocardiaceae; genus Amycolatopsis; species Amycolatopsis sp. cmx-8-4. Next base: position 36,367 of record NZ_JAEBDZ010000015.1, on the reverse strand, counting down.
GCGAATACTTGATGAACATCGTCTTGCGGGCGAAGAAGTAGCGGAAGTTGACGCCGAGGTCGACCCACGGGTTCAGGCCCTGCTCGAACGGCAGCTCGATGCCGAGCCCGACGGAGAAGCCGCCGGCCTCGGCCGCGCCGCGGTTGACGGCCTCCATCGCGCCCGGGCCGCCGCCGGTCATCACGGCGAACCCGGCGTTGGCCAGCGCGGCGCCGATCTTGCGGCCGAGCTCGTACTCCGGGTGGTCGCGCTTGGTGCGCGCCGAGCCGAACACCGTGACCGCGCGCGGGACCTCGGCGAGCGCGCCGAAACCCTCGACGAACTCGGCCTGGATCCGCAGCACGCGCCACGGGTCGGTGTGCACCCAGTCGCTGGGCCCGCGCGAGTCGAGCAGCCGCTGGTCGGTCGTGCTGCCCTGGTCACGGCGGTCGCCGCGCAGGACCACGGGGCCCTTCTGGCGCTCGACCGGACGCTCGGGGTACTGGCCGTCGGGGAATTCAGACTGTTCGCTCACTTCCCCATGCTACGACCTCCCCGCCAGTGAAAATGCGAGCGGCGCCGTGGAGGCGAAGTCGATGACCGGCTCGTTACTGGGCCGTGAACTCAGGTCGTCGGCGTGGCGGGATCCCTGGCCGTCGAAGGATTCATCCGGACGAGTGCATTCCTTCGGGCCCGCGGGGAACGGCAGATCCGCGCCGTCGGGTCCATTCACGACCGCGCACTTTCGAAGGTCCGGTGAGGTCACCGCCGCCCCGGCGCTCCAAAGTGGACAGTTGCGGCCGGACGCGTCGACGTCGGCACCGGCCTGGTCGACGCGGGTGCCGACGTCCCGGCCGGCCCGGTCCGACGAGATGTCCGTTTCCGCGCTGTCCACGGCGATGACCTACCGTGGGACGATGACCAGGGCCCCCGCCGAACCGCTCGGCACGCGGATCCGGCGGCTGCGTGCCGACCGCGGCTGGACGCAGCGCGAGCTGGCCGAGCCCGGGTACGACCGGGGTTTCCTGGCGAAGGTCGAGACCGGCAGCCGGCCGCCGTCGGAGGAGATGCTGGCCTACCTCGCGCGGCGGCTCGGCCTGACCGTCGACGAGCTGCGGTTCGGGCGGCCCCCGGGCGTCGCCGCGGACCTGCGGGACGCGCTGGACGAGGGCTACCGGGACCTGGAGCAGGGCCGCGTCGCTCTCGCGGAGGCGCGCTTCGCTTCGGTCGGCCAGCAGGCCGCGGGCTACCACCTCGCCGACGTCGAGTGCTACGCGCGGTTCTGCCAGGCCGAGGTGAAGTGGCAGCTGTTCGACGTCGAGGGCGCGCAGGCGGCGCTGGAGCACGCCGAGGAGCTGGCGGCCGCGGCGCCGCCGTGGCTGCGGGCGATGATCGTGCACCGCTGGTCCGGCTGCCGCTACCTGACCGGCGACGCCGGCGCGGCGATCGCCCGCGTCGAGGAGGCTCTCGGCGTTCTGGCGGGCGACCCGGACGCCGAGTTGTGCCTGCTCAGCGCGTTGATCCACCCGCTGATGGAGATGGGCGGCCTGCACCGGGCGCGCCGGGCGGCGCTGGACGGACGTCGGCTGATCCGGTCGGCCACGCGGCCGGACTTCGTGGCGCGGTTCCACCGGCAGGCGTCGCAGGTGTGGCAAGCGATCGGCGAGGCCGACCGGGCGGAGCAGGACCTGATCGAGGCGTCGCGGCTGTTCGCGTCGGTCGGCTTCGACCGCGACGCGGCCCGCTGCCGCTGGGCCCGCGGCTACCTGCTGCGCCGTCTGGGCCGGCTGGCGGAGGCGCGCGCGGAGCTGACGGCGGCCCGCGACCAGCTCGCGGCGATCGGTTCGGAGGAGGGCGTCGCGGGCGCGACGATCGAGCTGGCCGAGGTCCGGCTGCGCCAGGGCGCGCTCGCCGAGGCGTCGTCGCTGGTCGATGCGGTGCTTCCGCTGCTCACCCAGGACGTCGAGACGCTCGGCGAGGCGACGGGCCTGCTGGGCCAGATCGCCCAGGCCCAAGGCGACCTGCCCGCCGCCACCCGCCTCCTCCGGGAGGCGCTGGAAATCCAGACCCGGGCGTCCCTGCACGCGGCGGCGGTTTCGACGTCCCTGCGGCTGGGAGACGTCCTACGACAACGTGGTCATCTCGACGACGCCATCGCGGCCTACCACCGCGGCCTCGACTCCGCCGAGGTAACCGACACCCCGACTTGACCGACCCTCCAGGAGCGACTTCCGCCCCTGATCACGCGAGTTACGACTCCCGTCACGCGAGTCCCGCGCCCGATCACGCGGATGGCGGCCCCGGTCACACGGCCCTCCCGAGTCCGGTCGACCGGCTTGGCGTGCTCCGGCACGGGTCTCACGTGATCAGGGCCGTAACTCGCGTGTCCGGGGACGGAACTCGCGTGATTGGGGGTCGACACGGCGAGTGGTGTGGACCACTGGGGGTGGCGGTCCGGGAATCCGGGCCGAAACGCAAGTTCCTACGAAAGTAAGTGAATTGGTTCAGACCAGTCGGTGATACCGGCCGTTGCCTGGGGATTTGCGCGGAACGGCGTGATCTTTCCCAGAGGGCACTGGGCCGTTCGGCCCATTGACCGGCAGGCCGGTGGAACCTTTACTCGGATGCGTCCGGCGCCATAACACCAGTTATTCCGGCGGACACATCGCGACCCGGCCGGGCGCACGGTCTCCCCGAGTCCCACCGGAAAGGTTCCCCATGAGATCCCCACGAGGGCTGGCGGCGATCGCCGGCCTGACCCTGACCTTTGCGCTGCCGGCGATCCCGGCCGCCGCGGCAACCGCTCAAGCCCCGGCCCAGAACCCCGAGGCGCTCGCCGCGGTCGCCGCCGACCAGGCCGCGCTCAACGGCGTCGACCAGCTGGCCAAGGGCCCGAGCGAAGCGTTCGTGCGCACCGGCGTCACCCCCGGTGGCGGCGGCCTCTTCTACGCCTCCTACCAGCGCACCTACCACGGCCTGCCGGTCGTCGGCGGGGACGCGGTCGTCGTCGCCGACGGGGCCGGGCGCGTCCGCGCGACCGACGCCGCCAAGACCGCGCCCATCAGCGTGTCCACCAAAGCCACGCTCGGCACCGACAAGGCGAGCAGCATCGCCAAGGCCAGGGTGTCCCGGGTGGACTCCACGAGCGCCCCGCAGCTGGTCGTGCTCGCCGGGGACGCCCCGAAGCTCGCCTACGAAGTCGTCGTCAGCGGCCACAACGCGGCCACGCCCACCCGCCTCCACGTCTTCGTCGACGCGGCCACCGGCGCGGTCCTCGACTCCCGTGACGACGTCCGCACCCTCGCCGGTCCGGGCAAGGGCGCGACGACGAACACGGCGGCCGTCGCGGGCACCGGCAACTCCTACTACGCCGGCCAGGTCTCGATCGACACGTCCGGCTCCGGCAGCTCCTACTCGATGACCGACCCGGGCCGCCGCGGCATCGCCTGCGGCCGCGAGGGCGGCGCGATCTTCACGAAGAGCACCAACAGCTGGGGCAACGGCTCCGGCACCGACCTCGAAACCGGCTGCGTCGACACGCTCTACAGCGTGCAGTCCGAGTGGAAGATGCTGGGCGACTGGCTCGGCCGCAACGGCATCGACGGGGCCGGCGGCGGCTTCCGCGCGAGCGTCGGCCTCAACGACGTCAACGCCTACTGGGACGGCTCCTCGACGCACTTCGGGCACTCCCAGGACAACCAGCGCCAGGCCACGCCGATGGACGTCGTGGGCCACGAGTTCGGCCACGCGGTCTTCCAGACCACGCCGGGCGGTGCCGGTTCGGGCAACGAGAACGGCGGCATGAACGAGTCGACCGGCGACATCTTCGGCGCGCTCACCGAGGCCTACGCCAACAACCCGAAGGACACGCCGGACTTCGTCGTCGGCGAGGGCGTGAACCTCGTCGGCCAGGGCCCGATCCGCTACATGTACAACCCGTCGCTGGTCGGCGACCCGAACTGCTACTCGTCCTCGATCCCCAGCACCGAGGTGCACGCCGCCGCGGGCCCGCAGAACCACTGGTTCTACCTGCTCTCCCAGGGCAGCAACGCGTCCCCGGCGAGCCCGACGTGCAACGGCTCCAGCATCACCGGCATCGGCATCCAGAAGGCCGGCAAGATCTTCTACAACGCACTCCTGAAGAAGACGTCCTCCTGGAACCACAAGGCCGCCCGCAAGGCGACCCTCGAAGCCGCGATCGCGCTGTACCCGGGCAGCTGCACCGAGTTCAACGCCACCAAGGCCGCCTGGGACGCCGTCTCCGTCACCGCCGCCAGCGGTGAGCCGACCTGCACCGGCACCCCGCCGGCCGGCAACGACTACTCGCTGACGCTGTCGCCGACGTCGGCGTCCGTCCAACCCGGACAGTCCGCGTCGACCACGGTGACCACCCGGGTCACCGCGGGCAGTGCGCAGACCGTGCAGCTGCAGGCCACCGGCCTCCCGGACGGCGCCAAAGCGACGTTCAGCCCGGCGAGCGTCCAGTCCGGCGGCACGGCGACGCTGACCATCACCACCGCGGCCACCACCCCGAACGGCACCAGCCAGGTGACGGTCACCGGTGACGGCACCGACGCCGACCACACCGCGCAGTTCTCGCTCACGGTCGGCACCGGCACCCCGCCGACCGGCTGCTCCGGCCTCGCCGAGTGGGACTCCGCGAAGGCGTACGTGCCCAACGACGTCGTGGGCCACAACAGTCACAAGTGGACGTCCACCTGGTACTCGACCGGGGCCGAGCCGGGCGCGCCCGGGTCGTGGGCCGTCTGGAGCGACGCCGGCGCCTGCTGATACCCGCCGCGCGGCGGCGGGTGACTCCCCCGCCGCCGCGCGGCTTCCGGGCATATCCTGTACCAGTGGAAAGGCGAACCGCGTGAGCGTGAGCGGCGAGACCGTCGGCGAGCGCCTGCGTGAACTGCGCACCGAGCGCGGGCTCACCCAGCGGCAGCTCGCCGGACCGCAGTACTCCGCGGCGTACGTCTCGTCGGTCGAGACGGGCGCGCGAACACCGTCGGGTGACGCGCTGCGGTTCTTCGCACAGCAGCTCGGGATCGAGCCCGACGAGCTCCTCGGCGGCAGCTCCCCGCGTGAGCTGCTCGAGCTGGACATCGAGCTCATCGAGACGGCGGAACGGTTCCTGCTCGGTGACGCCCGCCGCGCGACGCCGCGGATGCAGCGCCTCCGGCGGCGCGCCGAACGCCTCGAACGGCCGCGGCAGGAAGGCATCGCGCTGCTGTGGCTGGCCGGTTACTCCCGGGGCGAGGCGCGCACGAAGTACGTCGCGGAGGCCGAAACCGCGCTGGCGAGCGAGCCGCCGCCGGTGCGGGCGATGGTGGCGCCGCTGCGCGCGGCCGTGCTCAGCGACTGGGGCGAGGCGCAGTATTCGTTGCACCTGCTGGAAACCTGCCACGCGGAGCTGCTGCGCGACGGCTACCCGCAGCCGTCGATGCTGCTGACGTTGCGGGCCTGCCTGGCCGAGCGGCACCTGCGTCAGGGCGATCTGGAGCGGGCTTCGGAGTACGCCGACGCGGCGTTGCGCCTCACCCGGGGCGGGCCGGCGGTGCTGGCCGAGCTGACCCGCAGTCACGTCGAGGTGTGCCGCAGCCACCTGGCCGCGGACCGGTTCGCCGACGCGGCGGCGTCGATCGCCGCGGCCTACGACCTGATGCAGGAGCGGGCGCTGCACCCGGCGATGGCGCACTGTCTGCTGGCCAGGGCCCGGGTCCGCGGCCGCCGGGGTGACGTCGAGGGCGCGCTGGCCGACCTCGGCGCGGCGCGGGAGACGGCCTGGCCGGACGACGTCCCGGCGATCACGGTCGAGCTGGCCGGGGAGTACCTCGCGGCGGGCCGGCTGGAGACGGCGGCCGCGTTGCTGGACCAGATCCGCCCGGCCGTCGTGGCGGGCACGGCGCTGGCGGCGGAGCTGCGGCTGCAGCTGGGTTCCCTCGCGCGAGCGCGGGGTGACGAGCGGCGCGCGGCCGAAGACCTGCGGGCGGCGGTCGAACTGGCCACCGGGCTCGGGGCGCGCGGGGTGCTCGTGCGCGCGCTGCGTCCGCTCAGCGAACTCCTCGGCGAGACCGGCCGTCAGGAAGAAGCGGCCGACGTGCTGCGCAACGGCCTGATCGCGCTGGGCGCGGAAACCGACTGAGCACGATTCCTGAGCAATACTAACGATTCTCGGTGATCGACACCCATCCGGCGTTCGGATGGTGTCCGGGACAATCCCTACGAAAGTCGTTCCGGGGCACCCGCCGGGAAGAATCCCCAGTTGCAGGCGGGTTTGTACGAATTGACCCATGAATCCGGAACGCGCCGTTGGTCCGTTCGGCCCATTGACGCCCCCGGCCCCTGATCCTTTACTCGGATGCGTCCGGACGCATACCTGCAGTTAGGCCCCCGGACACGTTCCCCGTACCCCCTGATCCGGTCGCCCTGTTTTCGCGTGCCCGGGCGAACCGTCGTGCCTGCATGGAAGGAAACACCTCGATGACCCATCGTGGGTTCAGAACGGGCTTGGCGGCCGCCGCCGGGCTCGCCATGACGCTCGCTTTGCCGGTGACCCCGGCGAACGCGGCTCAGCAAGCACAACCCGCCGCTCCCGAAGCGGCGGCCGCCCGGGCCGCCGACCAGGCCGCCGCGAGCGGGCTCGACGCCCTCAAGCGCGGCCCGGCCGAGGCGTTCCGGCGCGTCGGCCTGACCGCCGGTGGCGGAGGCCTCTTCTACGGCGCCTACCAGCGGACCTACCAGGGCCTGCGGGTCGTGGGCGGGGACGCGGTGGTCGTGGCCGACGGCGCCGGGCGCGTCCGCGGCACCAGCGCGGCCGAGACCGCGGCGATCACCGTCGGGACCCAGGCCGGGCTCGACGCCGCGAAGGCCGCCGCCACCGCGCGCGCTCAACTGGCCACTGTGGACAGTGTGAGCACGCCGGAGAAGGTCGTGCTGGCCGGGGCGACGCCGAAGCTGGCCTACGAGGTCGTCGTCGCCGGGCGCACCGCGAGCGCGCCGAGCAACCTGCACGTGTTCGTCGACGCCGCCACCGGCGCGATCCTCGACAAGCGGGACGACGTCAAGACGTTCGCCTCCGGAGCCCGCACCCAGGCTCAGCCGGGCACGGTGAACGTCGCCGGCACCGGCAACAGCTACTACGTCGGCAACGTCTCGATCGACACCACGCAGTCCGGCAGCACCTACACGATGCGCGACCCGGGCCGCACCGGCATCAGCTGCGGCCGCGAGGGCGGCGCCGTCTACAGCGGCCCCGACAACGCGTGGGGCAACGGCACCGGCACGGACCTCGAAACCGGCTGCGTCGACGTCCTCTACAGCGTGCAGACCGAGTGGAAGATGCTCAGCGAGTGGCTGGGCCGCAACGGCATCAACGGCAGCGGCACCGGCTACCCGGCTTCGGTCGGCCTCGCCGACGTCAACGCCTACTGGAACGGCTCCTCGACCCACTTCGGGCACTCGCAGGACAACCAGCGCCAGGCCACCTCGATGGACGTCGTCGGCCACGAGTTCGGCCACGGCGTCTTCCAGTTCACCCCGGGCGGTGCCGGTTCCGGCAACGAGAACGGCGGGATGAACGAGTCGACCGGTGACATCTTCGGCGCGCTGACCGAGGCGTACGCCAACAACCCGAAGGACGTCCCGGACTACCAGGTCGGCGAGGGTGTCAACCTGGTCGGCCAGGGCCCGATCCGCTACATGTACCAGCCGTCGCTGGTCGGCGACCCGAACTGCTACTCGTCGTCGATCCCGAGCACCGAGGTGCACGCGGCGGCCGGCCCGCAGAACCACTGGTTCTACCTGCTCGCCGAGGGCTCCGCGCCCGGTGGCGGCAAGCCGAACAGCCCGACCTGCAACAGCTCCTCGGTCACCGGGCTCGGCATCCAGAAGGCCGGCAAGATCTTCTACAACGGCCTGCTGAAGAAGACGTCGTCGTGGAACCACAAGGCCGCCCGCAAGGCGACCCTCGAAGCCGCGATCGCGCTCTACCCGGGCAGCTGCACCGAGTTCAACGCCACCAAGACCGCCTGGGACGCCGTCTCCGTCACCGCCGCGACCGGTGAGCCGGCCTCGTGCACCGGCGGCGGGCCGGACTTCTCCGTCGCGCTGAACCCGGCTTCGGGTTCCGTGCAGCCGGGCGGCTCGGCCACCACGACCGTCAGCACCGCGATCACCTCCGGCGCGGCGCAGTCGATCACGCTGTCCGCGTCCGGCCTGCCCGCCGGCGCGACCGCGACGTTCAGCCCGGCCACCGTCCAGTCCGGCGGTTCCTCGACGCTGACCATCGCGACGACGTCGTCCACCCCGACCGGCAGCTTCCCGATCACCATCACCGCGGACGGGGCCAGCACCGACCACACGGCTTCGTTCTCGCTCACCGTCGGTACCACCGGGTCGTGCGCGCCGGTGACCAACGGGACCCAGCTGAACATCCCGGACTACCCGGGTGCCGCGGTCAGCAGCACGAACACCGTGGCCGGCTGCGCGCGCAACGCGTCCGCGACCACCAAGGTCGAGGTGCACATCACGCACACCTACAGCGGTGACCTGGTGCTCGACCTCGTCGCGCCGGACGGCTCCTCGTACCGGCTGAAGAGCTCCAGCTCCTCCTCGACGCCCAACATCAACACGACCTACACCGTCAACGCCTCTTCGGAGGTCGCGAACGGTGCGTGGAAGCTCCAGATCCGCGACGTCGGCCCGGCCGACACCGGTTACCTGTCCTCCTGGACGTTGACCGTCTAGTCCCAAGTCCGTGAAGGACTCCTTACCGGCTCTTATGGCCGGTAAGGAGTCCTTCACGGCGGTTCTCCCCCACCCCCACCGAAGGAACTCACCGTCATGAAATGGAAGACGAAGCTCGGCGCCGGGGTCACCGCCCTGGCCGCCGTGTTAGGGGTCGTGACAGCGCCCGCGGCTACCGCCGCGCCGGTCACCGCGCTCGCGGCGCCGGACATCTCGCTGGCCAACATCAAGACCCACCTCAACCAGCTGCAGACCATCGCGAACAACAACGGCGGCACGCGCTCCCCACGCGGCGCCGGGTACGCGGCTTCCGTGACCTACGTGGAAAACCTGCTGAAGAACGCCGGGTACACGACGACCCGGCAGACCTGCACCAGCTGCATCGGGCAGTCGCAGAACCTGATCGCGGAGTGGCCTCAGGGCGACGCGAGCCAGGTCATCATGCTCGGCGCGCACCTCGACAGCGTGAGCGCCGGGCCCGGCATCAACGACAACGGCTCCGGCAGCGCGTCGATCCTCGAGACCGCGCTGACGCTGGCCCGCACCAACCCGGCGATGGCCAAGCGCGTCCGCTTCGCCTGGTGGGCCGATGAGGAGTCCGGCCTGGTCGGCTCGAAGTACTACGTCAACAACCTGCCGAGCGCCGAGCGCACGAAGATCAAGACCTACCTCAACTTCGACATGATCGGCTCCAAGAACTGGGGCTACTTCGTCTACGACGACGTCGCTTCGGTCAAGGCGATCTTCGACGAGTACTTTTCCTCGATCGGCATCCAGACCGAGGGGGACAGCGAGGGTGACGGCCGGTCCGACCACGCGTCGTTCAAGAGCGCGGGCATCCCGGTCGGCGGCCTGGCCACCGGCGCCGGCGACATCAAGAGCTCGGCGCAGGCCCAGAAGTGGGGCGGCACCGCGGGTGCGGCGTTCGACAACTGCTACCACCGCGCGTGCGACACGACGTCGAACATCCCGGACGCGCCGCTGGAGAAGAACTCCGACGCCATCGGGTACGCGCTGTGGAAGCTGGCCGTCGCCGCGCCGCAGGGCAACGACTTCTCGGTGAGCCTGAACCCGACCGCCGGGACCGTCCAACCCGGACAGTCGCTCCAGGTCGCCGTGAGCACCACGACGACGTCCGGCTCGGCCCAGTCGATCGCGCTGACGGCGTCCGGCCTGCCCGCGGGCGCGACGGCGTCGTTCAGCCCGGCCACCGTGCAGTCGGGCGGCTCCTCGACGCTGACCATCGCGACCACGTCGAGCACCCCGACCGGGACGTTCCCGATCACCGTGACCGCCGACGGCGCGAGCGTCGACCACACGGCGGCGTTCTCGCTGGGTGTCGGCAGCACGTCGTCGTGCGCGCCGGTCACCAACGGGACCCAGCTGAACATCCCCGATTACCCGGGTGCCGCGGTGAGCAGCACCGCGACCGTCGGCGGCTGCGCGCGCAACGCGTCCGGCACCACCAAGGTCGAGGTGCACATCACCCACACCTACCGCGGTGACCTGGTCATCGACCTGGTCGCGCCGGACGGTTCGTCGTACCGCCTGAAGAGCTCCAGCAGCGACTCGACGGCGAACCTCGACACCACCTACACCGTCAACGCCTCTTCGGAGGCCGCGAACGGCGCGTGGAAGCTGCAGCTGCGTGACGTCGGCCCGGCCGACACCGGTTACCTGTCCTCCTGGACGCTGACCGTCTGAGTGTTTCCGGGGCGCCCTCGCCGCGAGGGCGCCCCGGAGCGTAATTTGTCTAGACCACCCGATCGTAGGTAGTCAGCGGTTCCCGGCGGCACCTATCTTGAGCGGACACGCCGCGTTCGCTTCATCGAAGATGGGAGCCGGTATGTCCGGTCGGAGAACCCGCTTTTTCGGAACCCTTCTGGCGGCAGCGCTGGCTGTCCCGCTGCTCGTGTCGGCCCCCGCGCAGGGGGCGGTGCAGGCCGACACGTGCGCGGTGAAGTCGCGTCCCGCGGGCAAGGTCCTGCAAGGCTATTGGGAGAACTGGGACGGCGCCGCGAACGGCGTCCACCCCGGACTGGGCTGGGTGCCCATCACCGACAGCCGCATCGCGCAGCACGGCTACAACGTCATCAACGCCGCGTTCCCGGTGATCCGCTCCGACGGCACGGTGCTGTGGGAGAACGGGATGGACGCCGGCGTCAAGGTCTCCACGCCCGCCGAGATGTGCGCGGCCAAGGCCGCCGGCTCGACGCTCCTGATGTCCATCGGCGGCGCGGCGGCCGGGATCGACCTCTCGTCGTCGGCCGTCGCCGACAAGTTCGTCGCCACGATCGTGCCGATCCTGAAGGCGTACAACTTCGACGGCATAGACATCGACATCGAGACCGGTCTCACCGGCAACGGCAACATCAAGACGCTCTCGGCGTCGCAGTCGAACCTGATCCGCATCATCGACGGCGTGCTCGCGCAGATGCCGTCGAACTTCGGGCTGACGATGGCGCCGGAGACCGCTTACGTCACCGGCGGCAGCATCACGTACGGCTCGATCTGGGGCGCGTACCTGCCGATCGTCAAGAAGTACGCGGACAACGGCCGCCTGTGGTGGCTGAACATGCAGTACTACAACGGCTCGATGTACGGCTGCGCCGGCGACTCGTACCAGGCCGGGACCGTGCAGGGCTTCACCGCGCAGACCAACTGCCTCAACCAGGGCCTGGTCGTCCAGGGCACCACGATCAAGGTGCCCTACGACAAGCAGGTCCCGGGCCTGCCCGCGCAGCCCGGCGCGGGCGGCGGCTACATGTCGACGAGCCTGGTTTCCCAGGCGTGGCGCGCGATCCCGAGCCTGAAGGGCCTGATGACGTGGTCCCTGAACTGGGACGGCTCGAAGGCCTGGACGTTCGGCAACAACGTCAAGTCCCTGCAGGGCCGCTAGTCCAAAGCCGTGAAGGCCTCCTTACCGGCTCTTATGGCCGGTAAGGAGGCCTTCACGGCTTTACGAGTCGCCGGCGGGGATGGGGTCGTTGTACTCGCCCGACGGGCCGGCGTAGGAGCGGCCGTTCGGGAAGGGCCAGGGGTTCGGGACGCAGCCGTGCAGGCCGAGCGTCTGCTGCTCCATCACCGGCGCCGGCTTTCCCGTGCCGGGGCACAGTTCGTGGCCCTGGCCCAGCCGGTGCCCGGTCTCGTGCGTGACCATGTACTGGCGGTACAACGCGAGCGGGGCGCCGTAGTCCGGGACGGCGTTGGCCCAGCGGGCGACGTTGAGCACGACGTTGCTGCCGTTGCGGCACGACGTGTAGCCGTCCGCGGTGCCGCCGCAGAGCCGGTCGCGGCTGGCCGGGGTGGCCAGGTAGATCGTGAAGTCGGCGCTGTCGTCCGGGCCGACCTGCTGCAGCCGCCACTCGCCGCCGCCGGTCCAGCCGCGCGGGTCGCCGAGGATGGTCCGGATGTCCTTCGCGAACTCGGCGGGCCCGACGCCGTCGATGTCGGTCTCCAGCGCGATCCGGTACCGCATCAGCCGGCCTTGCGTCCCGGCCACCTGGTCGCTGCCCGGGGTGAACATCCACTGACCCGACCCGGTCTGCGGGAAGGTGATCAGGACGGTCTGCGCCTGGATCTGCGGTTGCGGCTGCTGCGCGGGTTGTTCGGCGGGCGGGGGCGGCACGGACGTCGCGTCCGCGATGGCCATGACCACGGGCCCGGCCGCGGGCGCCGCGACGGGCTGGCCTTCACAGGCGGTCACGGCACCGACGACCGCCAGGGCGAGCACGGCGACGGCCGCGGCTCGTCTCGCGGCGGTTTTCGGCATGGGTCCTCCCCAACAGGCGGTGTCACCAGTGGATACGGCTCGCACCGGGGAAAGGTTGCAAGCTCGCGCGACTGTAGAGCTTCACCGCAGTTCAGGGCCTTCGGGCGTGACCACGGCCACTACGCCCCAATGTGGCGTTGGGTGCGTCCAACGCACCCAATGTGGCGTTCGGTGCGTCCAACGCACCCAACGCCACATTGGGGCGCTTGAGTCCTCAGCCCAGGAACTTGCGCAGCACGTCGGCGACCTGGCGGATCTCCGCCGTGCGGACGTTCTCCTGCTGGGTGTGCGCCAGCGTCGGGTCGCCCGGGCCGAAGTTCACCGCCGGCATGCCCAGGGCCGCGAAGCGGGCGACGTCGGTCCAGCCCAGCTTCGCCGCCGCCTGGCCGCCCGCCGCCGCGACCAGCTCGGCCGCCGCCGGGGCGGACAGGCCCGGCAGCGCACCCGGCGAAAGGTCCACAACGGACAGTTCGAAGCCCGCGAAGACCTCGCGCAGGTGCTTCTCCGCCGCCGCCGGGTCGCGGTCCGGGGCGAAGCGGTGGTTCACCGTCAGGACGGCTTCGTCCGGCACGACGTTCCCGGCGACGCCGCCGCGGATCGCCGTCGCCTGCAGGCCCTCGCGGTAGGTCAGGCCGTCGATGTCGACGATGCGCGGCGTGTACCCGGCCAGCCGGCGCAGCGGCTCGGCGAGCGCGTGGATCGCGTTCTCCCCCATCCACGCCCGCGCCGTGTGCGCGCGGGTGCCGGTGAAGCGCAGCTCGACGCGCATGGTGCCCTGACAGCCGGCCTCGATGACGCCGTTGGACGGCTCGCCGACGATCGCCAGGTCCCCGGCCAGCCACTCCGGCAGCTCGCGCTCGATCCGGCCGAGGCCGTTCTTGACCGCTTCGATCTCTTCGTTGTCGTAGAAGACGAACGTGATGTCGTGCTTCGGCTCCGGGAGCGTCGCGGCGAGGTGCAGGAACACCGCGTCGCCGCTCTTCATGTCGACCGTGCCGAGGCCGTGCAGGGTCTCGTCGTCGCCGCTGCCCTCGCGCCGCGACGGCCGGTTGCCGTTCTCCGGCACGGTGTCCAGGTGCCCGGCGAGCACGACCCGCGACCCGCGGCCGAGGTGGGTCCGCGCCAGGACGGCGTCACCGTTGCGGACGACCTCGAGGTGCGGTGCCTGCTTCAGCAGCGCCTCCCGCACCAGCGTCGCGAGCTCGGCCTCGCTGCCGGAGACGCTGAAGACGTCCACCAGGGCGGCGGTGAGGTCGACGAGGTCGGCGTGCAGGTCAAGGCGCATGCCCGGCACGGTACCGGCAGGGCTACGGTGGGTGGGTGCGTAGGTTCCCGGTCGCTGTGGGCGGCGCGTTGCTGGTCCTCGTCCTGTCCGGCTGCGGCAACGAGGCCGGACCGACGCCGAAGCAGGGCGGCGCTCCCGGGCCGGACGCGCTCCCGACGAAGCTGGCCGCGCTGACCGCCGACCAGTGTTACGCCAGCCCGCGGACCCAGCTGCCGAAGGGCTGCGAGAAGTACGTCACGGAGCTCGGCAGCGTCCCCGGCTCGGCCCGCAAGCGCGCCGGCGACAAGGACCCGCAGCTGGTCACCGAGGCGGCCGGGCTCGAGCGGGCCGTCAGCACGTTCCGGAGCACCGGCTGCACCACGGTCGCGGACCCGGGCGGGCCCTGCACGCAGGCGCTGGTCGACATCGCCGCCGCCCTTTCGGGGCTGAAGAAGCAGGTCGACGCCCGGCCCACAGAGGGTTGACCCAGGTCACTCCACTACGGTTGGGGCCGTGAGCGAGCAGACCCCGAACCCCGAAACGACCGGCGCCACCGGCGTCGGGCTGGCCACCGTCGCGACCGACGGGACGGTCCTCGACACCTGGTACCCGCAGCCCAAGCTGACCGAGACCGGCGCGTCCACCACCTCCGGCACCGACGTCCTGAGCGTCGAAGAGGCCACCGAGGTGCTCGGCGAGGCCGCCGCGGCGCTGCTGGGCCCGGACACCGACCGCGGGGTCGAGGTCGTCGCCGTCCGCACGACGATCGGCAAGCTGGCCGACGCGCCGGCCGGCACCCACGACGTCTACCTGCGACTGCACCTGCTCTCGCACCGGCTGGTGCGCCCGCACGGCCAGAACCTCGACGGCCTGTTCGGCCTGCTGGCGAACGTCGTGTGGACCAACCACGGCCCGTGCCCGGTCGACGGCTTCGAGGCGACCCGGTTGCGGCTGCGGGCGCGCGGCGCGGTGACCGTCTACAGCGTCGACAAGTTCCCGCGGATGGTCGACTACGTGATGCCGGCCGGCATCCGGATCGGCGACGCGGACCGCGTCCGCCTCGGCGCCCACCTGGCCAGCGGCACGACCGTGATGCACGAGGGCTTCGTGAACTTCAACGCCGGCACGCTCGGCGCGTCCATGGTCGAGGGCCGGATCTCGGCCGGCGTGGTGGTCGGCGACGGCTCCGACGTCGGCGGCGGCGCGTCGATCATGGGGACGCTCTCGGGCGGCGGCAAGGAGACGATCTCGCTGGGCGAGCGCTGCCTGATCGGCGCGAACGGCGGCATCGGCATCTCCCTGGGCGACGACACGGTCGTCGAAGCCGGGCTGTACGTCACGGCGGGCACGAAGGTCCTCGTGGACGGCAAGGTCGTCAAGGCCCGCGAGCTCAACGGCGTCTCGAACGCGGTCTTCCGGCGCAACTCCGGTACCGGCGCGGTCGAGGTCGTCGCGCGAGCGGGCTCCGGCGTCGAGCTGAACGCGATGCTGCACGCCAACTGAGACAAAAGCCGTGAAGGCCCCCTTACCGGCGATTACAGCCGGCAAGGGGGCCTTCACGGCTTTTTGGATGACGTCGGATTGTTCACCTACCATTCATCTGGTGACCACCGAATCGTTGCCCCACACCCCGGCCGAGCTGGGGCTGCCCGACGTCCCGGTCGAGGCCCGGCCGGCGGATCCGGCGGTCCACCACGTGCGCGCCAAGCTCGACCGGGAGATCCGCGCGCTGCTCGCGCACGAGCCCGGCACGCGCTCCGGCGCCGATCCCGAGGACCTGCACCAGATGCGCGTCGCCCTACGGCGGATGCGCAGCGTGCTGAAGCTCTCGGGTGAGCTGGTCGGCGACGGCGCCGAGCCGGTGCGGGCCGAGCTGGGCTGGCTCGGCCAGTCACTCGGCGAGGTGCGCGACCACGACGTCCTGATCGAGCACCTGCGCGAGGTCATCGCCGACTTCGAGGTCCGCGACCAGCCCGCCGGCCGGCAGCTGGTGTCCCGGTTCGTCTCCGAGCGCGCGACGGCGAAGGGGCGGCTCACCCGGGCGCTGTCCAGCGCCCGGTACTCGACGCTGCTGCGCGAGGTCAGCCTGCTGACGCGGGCGACGCCGTCCACTGTGGACGTTCCGCGGCGCGACCTGATCGCCGGGCTGGCCAAGCCGCACCGCAAGCTCGCCAAGGCCGTGCGCGCGCTGCCGGCCGACCCGCCGGACGACGACCTGCACGCCCTGCGCATCCACGGCAAGAAGCTGCGTTACGCCGCCGAGCTGGCCCAGACGTCGGCGAAGAAGAAGCAGGCCAAGCGGATCAAGGCGCTGCTGACGACCACGAAGGACTTCCAGACGGTGCTGGGCGACCACCAGGACGCGGTGCTCGCGGCCGAGCGCATGCGCACGGTCCTGGACACCGGCGACAGCGCGATCGGCTTCGTGGCCGGCCGCATCGCCGAGCGCGAGCTGACCCGCCGAGCCGAGGCCCGCGCGACGTGGCGAGCCTCCTGGGAAGCCGTCGACGCCGCCGCCAAGGCCCTCCACGCCTGACCCGTCACTTTCCCTAGGAAAGATGCGGCTTCGGGCCCCCGAGACGCATCTTTCCTAGGGAAAGTGACGTCTTCGGGACGGGCGAACGGTCGAAAAGGGACGGTTTTGTCAGGAGATCGACCAGACGTAGTTGTCCGGGCGGATCAGCACCGTGCTGCCGCCCTCGGCCTCGTAGGCCGCGTACGCGTGGCCGCCGTCGTCGACCAGGTCCGTGCCCGTTGCCACGCTTCCAGCGGGCAGGATGCGGTAGCCGTCCGAAGGGGCGTCGCCGAAGGTCAGTTCTGTCGCGTGCGGGCCGCGGAACAGCTCGAACAGGCGGACGCGCTTGCCGTTGGCGTCGGTCAGCGGGGCGTCCGGGGCGCGGTCGCCCGGCCGCAGCGCACCCGTGCCGGCCGGGGACAGCGGGCCGCCGCGGTAGGTGATGTCCAGCTGCTGGGTGTCCTCGCCGCGCTTGTGGGCGTCCTCGTCGCCGTCCTTGTACTTCTGCAGCAGCCCCGTCGAGACGCCCAGCACCCGCGCCGCGACGGTCCGGCGCTCCACCTCGTAGCTGTCGAGCAGCTCCGGGGAGCCGTCGGCCAGCTTCCAGCCGAGGTTGTAGCCGTCCTGGACGCCGGTGTTGAGGCCCTGGCCGCCGGTCGGCGGGTGGACGTGCGCCGCGTCGCCGGCCAGGAAGACCCGGCCGTCGCGGAAGCGCGCCGCGAGCCGGATGTTCGGCCGCCAGACCGTCGACCAGGCCAGGTCGGACAGCACGACGCCGCCGCCGGTCAGCGCGTCGAGGCGGGCCTGGATCGCGGGCAGCGCCGTCTCGACGTCCACGTCGCCGTCGCCGAGCGGCGAGCCGAACTGGAAGTGCGGCGTGCCCGGCAGCGGGCTGAACATCATGCCGCTCATCGGGTTCTCGGGCGTCGCGAACCAGTGGCCGTAGCCGCGGTCGAGACCCTCCGCCCGGACGTCGCCGAGCAGCATCCGGATCGACTCGTCCGTGCTGCCCTCGAACGCGATCCCCAGCGCCTTGCGCACGAAGCTCTTGCCGCCGTCGGCCCCCACCAGGTACTCCGCGCGGACCGTCTCGCCCGTGCTCAGCGTGGCCGTGACGCCGTCGGCGTCCTGCTCGAAGCCGGTCAGCGCGGTGGCCAGTTCGACGCGGACGCCGAACTCGGCGAGCCGGTCGCGCAGGATGCCCTCGGTCTGCGACTGGCCGAGGAACCAGCCGGTCGGGTACGGCTTCGCCGGCGTCGGCTCGACCGGGTCGAACATCATCCGCTCGCCGACGACCTCGCCGCCGAGGTGGATCTTCATCGGCACCGGCGCGGCGCCCTGCGCGAGCACGGCGTCGAGCACGCCGAGGTCCTCGAAGACCTCCAGGGTGCGCGGCTGCAGGCCGTCGCCGCGTGAGCCGACGAAGAACGTCTCGGCCTTGTCGATGATCCGCACGGCGACGTCGCGCCGCGCCAGTTCGATGCCCAGCGTCAGCCCGGTCGGCCCCGCCCCCGCGATCAGCACCGTGGTGTCCATGTCATCCTCCCAGTGAATTGGCATTCAGTGAATCTAGATTCAGAATTACACTGCTAGCGTCCCGCGTCAAGGAGGTGGCGGTGAACCGCAAGGAGAAGGCCGCGGAGACCGAGGCCGCGCTGAAGGCGGCGGCCCGGCGGGTGTTCGCGCACAAGGGCTACCTGAACACCAAGATCACCGACATCACGGCGGAGGCCGGACGCGCGGCGGGGTCGTTCTACAACCACTTCGCCGGCAAGGAAGAGCTGCTCGAAGCGCTCTTGGCCGACATCGCGACCTCAGGCGACGAGAGCGCGCTGACCGAGGGCCACCTCTCGGACTTCAGCGACCCGGCCGCCGTGCGCTGGCACGTGGCGCAGTACTGGGAGTTCTACAAGGAGCACGCGTCGACGATGCGAGCCCTCGGCCAGGCGGCGCTGGTGAACGACGCGTTCGCCCGCACCCTCGCCGGTTTCGGCGCCACCCAGGCGGCGGACCTCAACGGCCACCTCGAGCACATCACGGCCGCGGGCATGCGGCTGCCGGCGCGGCCGGACCTGAGCATCGTGATGATGTACCGGCTGGTCGACAGTTTCGCGCAGATGTGGCTGCTCGACCCGGCCCCCACCGGCTGGACCCCGCCGACCGACGAGGAGGCGGTCGAGGCCCTCACCCGGTTCGTCTACCGGGGTTTCACCGGCCGGGACTACTAGGCGCTGAGACGCTCGACAGCCGCGTCGACGCGCTCGTCGGTCGCCGTCAGCGCGACGCGGACGTGCTTGCCGCCCTTGGGCCCGTAGAACGTGCCGGGCGCGACCAGGATGCCGCGGTCGGCGAGCCACGCCACCGTCGCGTGGGCATCTTCGTCCCGGGTGGCCCACAGGTACAGGCCGGCCTCGGAGTGGTCGACGCGGAAGCCGTTGTCCTGCAACGCCTTCCGCAGTGCCAGCCGACGGCGGGCGTAGCGTTCGCGTTGTGCGGCCAGGGCCTCGTCGTCGGTCAGGGCGGCGACCATCGCTTCCTGGACCGGGCGCGGCACGATCATGCCCGCGTGCTTGCGGATCTCCAGCAGCTGCGCGATCAGCTTCGGGTCACCGGTCAGGAACCCGGCGCGGTAGCTGGCGAGGTTCGCCGACTTCGACAGCGAGTGCACCGCGATCAGGCCCTCGGTACTGCCGCCGGAGACGTCCGGGTGCAGCACCGACAGCGGGTCGGTCTCCCAGCCGAGCGCCAGGTAGCACTCGTCGGACACCACGACGACGTCGCGCTCGCGCGCCCACTCGACGACCTTGCGCAGGTGCTCCACCGGCAACACGCGACCGGTCGGGTTGGACGGCGAGTTCAGCCAGATCATCGCCGGGCGCTGCGGGCCCAGCGCCGTCAAGCCGTCGGACCGCAGGATCGACGCGCCCGCGAGCAGCGCCCCGACCTCGTAGGTCGGGTAGGCCAGCTCCGGGATGACGACGACGTCGCCCTCGCCGAAGCCGAGCAGCCGCGGCAGCCAGGCGACGGCTTCCTTCGACCCGATCGTCGGCAGCACGGCGCCGGCCTCGATGCCGGTGACCCCGTGCCGGCGGCCGAGCGCGGCGATGGCCGCCGCGCGCAGCGCCGGGATGCCGTGGGTCGTCGGGTACCCGGGGATCTCCGAGACCGACGCCAGGGCGTCGCGGATGCCGGCCGGGACCGGGTCGACGGGCGTGCCGATCGAGAGGTCGACGACCCCGCCGGGATGCGCCTGCGCCGTGGCCTTGACCTCGACGAGCGAATCCCAGGGGAAGTCGGGCAGCGCGACGCGGCTCATTCGCCCTGGGGCTGAGGGGGCAGCGCCTTGACGAAGGCGGGGTCGTGGGCGGTCTTGCCGACCTTCGACGCGCCGCCCGGCGAGCCCAGCTCGTCGAAGAAGTCGACGTTGGCCTTGGTGTAGTCCGACCAGCTGTCCGGGACGTCGTCCTCGTAGTAGATCGCCTCGACCGGGCAGACCGGTTCGCAGGCGCCGCAGTCGACGCACTCGTCCGGGTGGATGTACAGCATGCGTTCGCCCTCGTAGATGCAATCCACGGGGCACTCGTCGATACACGCCTTGTCGAGCAAGTCGACGCAGGGCTCGGCGATCACGTAGGTCACTGCGCACTCCTGCTTTTCTCTGCCAACAGCCAGTTGCCACCGACATTACGCGGGACGGCCACCGGTCGGGATGGTGAGGCAACCCTTAGCCATACTCGGGGTATGGCGGGGATCAACGGTCGCGGCGGCGCTTGGGCGGGACGGCGCGGGCGTCGCCGGTGATCACGAACTTGGGCTTGGCGGGCGCACCCTCTTCGTCCGGCTTCGCGCCGACAGCGCGGTTGAAGCCTTCGGAGATGTCGTCCACCAGCTCTTCCTTGTGCCGTTCGTCCTTGCGCTGGACGCCCATCGCACCCGGCCTCCTTCGGAAATCGGTCGCCGCCTCAGGGACAATCTAGCCGTGAACGGTCCCGAAATGCTTGAGATCCGCTGCAGCCGGGCCTGGCCCCCGCTGGCCGAGGCGCACCTCGGCGAGTGGGTGCTGCGCTGGGCCGGCGGCTTCACCGGCCGTGCCAACAGTGTGCTGGCCGTCGGGGACGCCGGGCGGCCGGTCCGCGAGGCCCTGGACGCGGCGTGTGACTTCGCCCACGATCGGGGGATCCCACCGATGGCGCAGGTCGTCCGCGACAGCCCGAACGAGCACGCGATCGTCGCCGAGGGCTGGGTCGAGGCGAAGCGCCACCGCCGTGGCCACGAGGTCGTCGTCCTCACCGCGCCGCTGGCCGCGGCCCCCGCCGTCGACGGCGTCACGGTGTCCGACGAGCCCTCGGACGCCTGGTGGGAGCTGACGCTCGGGCCCGCCGAGGACTCCCCCGCCGCGCGGCAGGTCCTGACCGGCGGGAAGGTCGGCTACGGCGTCGCGACGCTGGACGGCGTCACGGCGGGTGTCGTCCGCGGCGCGCTGGTCGACGGCTGGCTGCACGTCGGCCGGCTCGAGGTCGCCCCGGCCTTCCGGCGCCGCGGGCTCGCGTCCGCGCTGATGGCGGCGCTGGGCGCCTGGGGCGTGGAACACGGGGCCGGCCGCGCGGTGTTGCAGGTCGCGGAAGGCAACGAGGGCGCGCTCGCGCTCTACGCGGGGCTCGGGTACGCCCCGCACCACCGATACCGCTACTGGGTGCCCGCACCCGGCTCGCGCATCGAGGGAGAGGAAGATTCGACGTCGTGAAGATCGTGGTGATGGTCGGCGGAGTGGGCGGGGCCCGTTTCCTGCTGGGAGTCAAGGCAGCACTGGGCATGGCGCCGGAGGGCGCGAGCGAGTCGCCGCACGAGGTGACGGCGCTGGTCAACACCGGCGACGACGTCTGGATGCACGGCCTGCGGATCTGCCCGGACCTCGACACCTGCATGTACACCCTGGGCGGCGGGATCGACAAGGAACGCGGCTGGGGGCACTCGGGCGAGACCTGGGTGGTCAAGGAGGAGCTGGCGGCCTACGGCGCCGACCCGGACTGGTTCGGGCTCGGCGACAAGGACATCGCCACCCACCTGATCCGGTCCCGGATGCTGCGCGCGGGCTACCCGCTCTCCGCGGTGACCGAGGCCCTGTGCGACCGCTGGCAGCCCGGCGTCCGGCTGCTGCCGATGTCGGACGACCGCGTCGAGACGCACGTCGTGATCGACGACCCGGACGGCCGGCAGAAGGCCATCCACTTCCAGGAGTGGTGGGTGCGCTACCGCGCCGAGCCGAAGGCGCACTCGATCGTCGCCGTCGGCACCGACGAGGCCAAGCCCGCGCCGGGCGTGCTCGAAGCCATCGCCGGCGCCGACGCGGTGCTGTTCGCGCCGTCGAACCCGGTGGTGTCGGTCGGCACCACCCTCGGCGTGCCCGGCATCCGGGACGCGCTGCGCAAGACCTCCGCCGGCGTCGTGGGAGTGTCGCCGATCATCGGCGGCAAGGCGCTGCGCGGGATGGCCGACGCGTGCCTGACCGCGATCGGCGTCGAGACGTCGGCCGAGGCGGTGGGCCGGCACTACGGCTCGCGCAAGGACGACGGTGTGCTCGACGGCTGGCTGATCGCCGAAGGCGAGACGGCCGACGTGCCGGGCGTGACCGTCCGCGACGTGCCGCTGCTGATGTCCGATGTGGACGCGACCGCGGCGATGGCCCGCGCCGCTCTCGAACTCGCTGGAGCCCCTGTTGAGTAACACCGCTGACCACGCTTCCCCGAAGCTGGAGATCCTGCCCGTCACCGGGCTGCCCGAGTTCCGCCCGGGCGACGACCTGACCGGCGCGATCGTCACCGCCGCGCCCTGGCTGCGCTCGGGTGACGTCGTGGTCGTGACCAGCAAGATCGTCTCGAAGGCCGAGGGCAGGCTCGTCCGCGTGCCCACCGACCCCGAGGCCCGCGACGCCGCCCGCCGGAAGCTCGTCGAGCAGGAAGCCGTGCGGATCGTCGCGCGGATCGCCCGCACGGTGATCACCGAGAACCCGCTGGGCATCGTGCAGGCGGCGTCCGGCATCGACGCGTCCAATGTGGCCGGTGACGAGGTCGCGCTGCTGCCCGCTGACCCGGACGCGTCCGCGCTCGCCCTGCGCAACGGGCTGCGCGAACGGCTCGGCGTCGAGGTCGCCGTCGTCGTCACCGACACCATGGGCCGCGCCTGGCGGATCGGGCAGACCGACAACGCGATCGGCGCGTCCGGGCTGCGCGTGCTGCACGCCTACCGGGGCACGATCGACGGCCAGGGCAACGAGCTGGCCGTCACCGAGGTCGCGATCGCCGACGAGCTCGCGTCGGCCGCGGACCTGGTCAAGGGCAAGCTGGGCGGGACGCCGGTCGCCGTCGTCCGCGGGCTCCTCCTGGAGGACGACGGTTCGACCGCGCGGACGCTCATCCGGCCCCTCGAAGAGGACCTCTTCCGGCTGGGCACCAACGAAGCCATCGCGCAGGGCCGCCGGGAGGCCGTGCCGGTCCGGCGGTCGGTGCGGCAGTTCAGCGACGAACCGGTCTCGCCGACGTCGATCCGGCGAGCGGTGGGCTCCGCGCTGACCGCGCCCGCGCCGCACCACACGCACCCGGTGCGGTTCGTCTGGCTGCGCGACGGCGCGAAGCGCAAGGAACTGCTCGACGCGATGCGCGAATCGTGGCAGGCGGACCTCAACGGCGACGAGTTCACCCCGGAGCAGGTCGAGAAGCGGCTCAGCCGCGGCGACATCCTCTACCGGGCCCCGGAAATCGTCATCCCGTTCCTGGTGCCGGACGGCGCGCACACCTACCCCGACGCCCGCCGCAACGACTGCGAGAAGACGATGTTCACCGTCGCCGGCGGGGCCGCGGTGCAGGGCCTGCTGGTCGCGCTCGCCGCCGAAGGCCTCGGCTCGTGCTGGATCGGGTCGACGATCTTCGCCGCCGGCGTCGTCCGCGACGTCCTCGGCCTGGACGAGCGCTGGCAGCCGCTGGGCTCGGTCGCGATCGGCATCCCGCTGGCCGAGCCGGCCCTGCGGGGAGCGGCGGCGCCGGGTGAAGGGCTGCTGGAGCTGTGAGCCTGCACGCCGAAGCGGTCGCGACGCTGGGTTCGTGGACGCCTCCGGACGCGTCCCAGGAGTCGCTGCGCCAGGCGTTCCTCGGCTTTCTCGCGGCGCGGGACGACACGTGCCGCCGGTCGTGCGAGGCCGGGCACCTGACGGCGTCCGCGGTGCTGCTGGACCACACCGGCACGCGGGTGCTGCTCACGCTGCACCCGCGCGTCGGCCGGTGGCTGCAGCTCGGCGGGCACTGCGAGCCGTCCGACGCGTCGTTGGCCGACGCGGCGCTGCGGGAGGCGACCGAGGAGTCCGGCGTGTCCGGGCTGCGGATCGGGGACGCGCCGGTGCACCTGGACGTCCACCCGATCACCTGCTCGCTCGGGGTGCCGACGCGGCACTTCGACGTTCGGTACGCCGTGCACGCGCCGCCGGGTGCGGAGCCGGTGCGCAGCGACGAGTCCGACGACCTGCGGTGGTGGCCGGTGGACGCGCTCCCGGCCGGCTCCGAGGATCTCGCCGATCTGGTGAAAGCGGCCGTTTCCGTCGGTGCCGGGCACTAGCCTGGACCCGGGAGAGGGAGGACCACATGGCTACGCAGTTCCCCGATCGGGTGCACTTCCACTCCGGTGGCGGCAGCGGCAGCGGGGTGTTCGGCTACATCGTCGTCGGCCTGCTGATCCTCGCGATCATCGTGTTCGTGATCGTCGTCGCGGTGCGGGTGTCGAAGATGCGGCGCACCGAGGCCATGCGCGCCGGTGGGCAGTTCCCCGCCGCGAACTTCCCACCGCAGCAGGGTTTCGCGCCGCCGTCGCAGAGCTTCCCGCAGCCGGGCGGGTTCGCGCCGGCACCGCAAGGCCCGCCGCCGTCGCAGGGGTTCCCGCAGCCAGGCGGCTTCGCGCCGACACCGCAGCCGTCACCAGGGTTCCCGCAGCAGCAGGCCGGGTTCCCGTCGCCGTCGCAGGGATTCCCGCAGCAGCAGCCGGGCTTCGCGCCGGTGCCGCCGGGTCCCCCGCCGGCTCAGCAGGGCTACTCCCCGCCGCAGCAACCGCCGCCCGGTCCGGGAACGGGGCCGCAGAGCTGGTGAGCCAGATCGTCCCCTTCGACAGCGCGTCCCCGGTGCCGCCGTTCGAGCAGGTCCGCGCCGGGCTCGCGGCGCGGATCAACGACCGCTCGCTGGCCGTCGGCACGAAGCTGCCCACGGTGCGGCAGCTGGCGGTCGACCTCGGCATCGCGCCGAACACCGTCGCGCGGGCCTACCGGGAGCTGGAAGAGGCCGGGCTGATCGAAACCCGCGGCCGCGCGGGCAGTTTCGTCGGCGCGTCCGGCGACCAGACGCGCCGCCGGGCCCAGCAGGCCGCGGCCGAGTACGCGGCGGTCACCCGTAGGCTCGGCCTGGACGCAACCGAGGCGCTGTCGATCGTCCGCGCCGCGCTCGACGAAGGGAGCGGCTGACCCGTGACCGCGCTGATGCTGTTGATCCTGCTGGTGGTGCTCGGGGGCATCGCGGCGGTCGTGATCGTCGTGATCAACGTCTCGAAGCCGAAGCAGCCGCCGTACCCGCCGCAGCAGTTCCCGGGTTACCCGCCCCAGCAACCGGGCTACCCGCCCCAGCAGGGCTACCCGGGCCAGCAGCCGGGCTATCCCCCGCAGCAACCGGGTTACCCGCCCCAGCAGCCGGACTACCCGCCGCAGCAGGGCTACCCCGGCCAGCAGCCGCCGCCGTACCCGCCCCAGCAGGGCGGCTACCCCCCGCAGCAGTAGGAAAAGCCGTGAAGGCCTCCTTACCGGCCATAAGAGCCGGGAAGGAGGCCTTCACGGCTTTCCGGGGTCCTCACATGGCGCGGTATTCGCGTAGTTCGATGCGGGGGCCGAAGCGGGGACGGCGGTGGCCCGCCGCTTCCAGGTAGCGGACCGCGCGCTGCCGTTGCGGCGCGTACGGCGCCAGCAGCTCGGCCATCCCCTCGTCGTCGAGCTTCGCGCCCAGCAGCGCGTGGCCCACCATCGACGGGATGTTGTAGTCCCCGAAGCTCACCGCGTCCGGGTCGCCCCACGCGCGCTGCGCGATCTCCGCGGCCGTCCAGACGCCGATGCCCGGCACGTGCCGCAGCAGCAGCCGGCCTTCGCGGCCGCGCAGCTCCACCGCCCGTTCCAGGTGGTGCGCGACGCGGGCGGCGTTGAGCAGCGCCGTCCGGCGCTTGATGTCGACGCCCGCGCGGTGCCAGTGCCAGTCGTGCAGCGACCGCAGCGCCACCGGCGTCGGCGGCACGCGCAGGCGGTCCGGGGCCGGCCCGGGCGCCCGCTCGCCGAACCGGCGGCACAGCTCCGCCCACGACCGGATCGCTTCCTTGCCGGTCACCTTCTGCTCCAGCACGGCGAGCACCAGCCAGTCCCACACGAACCCGGTCGCGCCGAGCCGCAGGCCGGGGTTCTCCCGCCGGGCCCGCGCGACGACGTCGTGGTGCGCGACGAACCCGCTGTCGTCGTCGTCCGCGCCGAGCAGCGCCGGGACGCCGCTGAGCAGCCGGTCCGCACCGGCACCCCAGGCGGCGGCCTCGATCCGGCCGTCACCCAGCTTGCGCAGGGCGAGCGTGCCGGGGCCGTCCGGCGTGTTCGTCGCCAGCCAGGTGACGGCGCGCTCGTCGGTGAGGATGTTGAGCGACCCGCGCCCACGCTTGAGCGGACCCAGGACCCGGCCCAGGTCGACCTCGAACGCGGGACGCCAGAACATCGGCTACGCGTCGCTCGAGAAGCGGACGGAACCGTCGGGGAGCACGACGTCGGGCCAGATCCGGGCCCCGTCGAGCAGCTCGCACCCGGCGCCGACGGACGCGCCGTCGCCCACCACCACGCCGCGCAGCACCGCGCCGGCGCCGACGCGCGCGCCGTGCCCGAGCACCGAGTTCTCCACGATCGCGCCTTCGGAGACGGCCGCGCCGTCGAACAGCACCGAGCCGTCGATCCGCGCACCCGAGCCGACGACGGCGGCGACGCCGATGGTCGAACCACCGGACAGCTCGGCGTCCTCGGCCACCGAAGCGCCGTCGAGGACCAGGAACTCACCGGTCCGGCCGGGCAGCGCCGACGTCGGCGCGATACCCCGGACCAGGTCGGCCGAGCCGCGGACGAACGCTTCGGGCGTGCCGACGTCCAGCCAGTAGGACGCGTCGACGAACCCGTGGATGTGCGCGCCCTGCTCCAGCAGGCCGGGGAACGTCTCGCGCTCCACCGAGACGCGGCGCCCGGTCGGGATCGACTCGATCACCGGGCGGCGGAAGACGTAACAGCCGGCGTTGATCTGGTCGGTCGGCGGGTTCGGCGTCTTCTCGAGGAAGGCCTGCACGCGGCCGGTTTCGTCGGTGGGCACCGAGCCGAACCGGCTCGGGTCCGGGACGCGCTGCAGGTGCAGCGTGACGTCGGCGCCGGTGTCGTGGTGCACGCGCAGCTGCTCGCCGAGGTCCGAGCCGGAGATGATGTCGCCGTTGAAGACGATCACGTGGTCGGCGCGCAGCTTGTCGTAGACGTTGCGGATGGCGCCCGCCGTGTCGAGCGGCTCTTCCTCGACGACGTACTCCAGCTCCAGCCCGATCGCCTCGCCGTCGCCGAAGTACTCCTCGAACACCTCCGCCCGGTAGCTCGTCCCCAGCACGACGTGCCTGATCCCGGCCTCGCGGATGCGGGAGAACAGGTGGCTCAGGTAGGGCGTCCCGGCTGTCGGGAGCATCGGCTTCGGCGCCGACAGGGTGAGCGGCCGCAGCCGGGTGCCTTTGCCCCCGACCAGCACGACGGCGTCGACAGCGCCGGTTCGGACCTCGGACGTCACGGAAATCTCCTCCTGTATCACGCACCGCTGAGCGACAAGCCGCGGGAAACCCTGACGGAGGTCGCCCGGAGGGCCTACCCTAGACAGGAAACAAGCGGGCCTTTCCCCAGAGGGCCCCGGGTCAGTCGGGAGGCCGAGGGGATGGACCCCCGCGATCGGGCGGACGCCCTGCTCGCACGAGCCCAGGCGCGTGGTGTGTTCGTGGTGACGCCGGACAGCGCCATTTCGCCCATGGACGCCTCGAACACGCAGCAGATACCGCGTGCCGCCATCGACGGCCTCGACAGAAGCCAGGACCCCGACACGACCACGCAGCTGCCGGCGTCGCTGATCGAGGAGAACGACCACCCGCTGGCCGGCAAGTCGCCGACCCGGCGGCTGGAGGCCTCCGGCGCATCGGGCGTCGCCAGCGGCGCGGGTGCGCGGCGCCAGCAGGTGACCACACCGCTGAGCACGCCGTCGCCGACGACGCCGTTGAAGACCCCGGTCACGACGCCGCTCGCGCGCCGGCCCCAGGCCGAGCCGATCACGAGCCCGCTGCAGGAGCCCGACCCGGAGGACACCGGCCTGGTGCCGACGGTGACGCAGAACAACGGCAGGTCCGACCTGTCCCGCCGGCTCGACGGGATCTAGCGGGTCTCGAGCTTCAGGCGGAGCTTGAGGCCGAGCTTCACGGCGGCCAGGACCGGCTTCCAGGCGAGGCCCCGGTGGCGGTCGGCGAGGTAGCGGTAGGCGCTGTCGTGGTGCGCCTTCAGCATCTTCTCCGACGCCTGCGACGTCGAGTGCCCGCCTTCGTGCATCACGCTCGCCGACGGCGCGTAGACGTTCTGCCAGCCCGCCTTGGCCAGCCGGTCGCCGAGGTCGACGTCCTCGAAGTACATGAAGTAGCGCGTGTCGAAGCCGCTGACGGAGTCGAACGCCTCCCGGCGCAGCAGCTGGCACGAGCCGGACAGCCAGCCCGCGACGCGCTCGACCGGCGTGCCGGTCTCCTGGCGGTACTGCCGCGTCCACGGGTTGGCCGGCCAGACCTTGGCGAACGCGGCGTGGCCGATGCCCCGGCCGAACGACGGCAGCAGCCGCGCCGACGGGTAGACGGTGCCGT
Source organism: Amycolatopsis sp. cmx-8-4 (assembly GCF_046548675.1). NCBI lineage: Bacteria > Bacillati > Actinomycetota > Actinomycetes > Pseudonocardiales > Pseudonocardiaceae > Amycolatopsis > Amycolatopsis sp. cmx-8-4. Next base: position 8,119 of record NZ_JAEBDZ010000015.1, on the reverse strand, counting down.
CGAGGTCGTGGATCAGCGGCCCGAACGCACCCCCGCGCGGCCACCGCGTGGCGACGTCGAGCAGCGCGTCGAGCGAGCCGGGCTCCCATTCGAGGTCGGGGTTGACGACGACGACCCAGCCGTACCGGTCGTCGAGCTCGGCGACGCCGCGGTTGGCGGCGGTCCCGTAACCAACGTTCTCCCCGATGTCGAGCAACTGCACGTTCGCCCGCCGCCGCGTGATCTCCTCGAGGGCACCCTCGACGGAAGCGTTGTCCGCGACGACCACCTTGACCTCGCGCTCGGTGGCCTTCTCGAGGGTGTCGAGGAACCGCTCGATGGTGTCCTCGGAGAAGTAGGTCACGGTCACGACGCCGACGTCATCGCCATAGCGGGAGTCCTCAGTCACCCGGCCATTGTCCACGCGTCACCGAGCGTGAAGCGGGTGCCCCGGGCCAGGAGCAAGGTGAGAGAACTCAGCGGGTCGGCTCGCGTACCCAGAGGGTCGACACGGCGGAGGTCAGGGGCGCACGCCGTGTCGTCGCTCTGATCACGCGTGTCGGCTCCGGAATCACGCGAGTCGGCCCCTCGATCACACGGCTCAGCGGGTGGGAGCGGATTGCGTACCCAGACGGTCAGCTCGCGTACCTGGAGGGTCGGTTCACGAGCCGACCGTCCAGGTACCTGAATCGACGGTCTGGGTACGCGGGCCGACTGTCTGGGTACGCGGGGTCAGCGGGTGCGGAGGTGGCGGGACCAGGCCTTGGCAGCGCGCGTGAGCTGCATTCAAGATCGAACGTCAGGACCACCGGACCTTGCAGCTGGCGCTGGGAGTCCGGCCGTCGAAGACGGAACTCACCTACGAGCACGTCGACTCGACGGCCGAACCGCTGCTGTGGATTTCCGACGCCGTTGCGTGGTGCTTCGGGGCGGGTGGTGACTGGCGACGCCGGGCGAGCCCGTTGATCACCGAAACCTTCACCGTCTGAGAACAGCGAAAAGCCCGCAAGACGACCGTCCGGACGCGTTGCGGGCTCTCATACTCGGTCCCACGGGGACCTCGCACCATCAGGTTACCACCGCCGAAGGCGGCCGGGTAATCGCTCAGCGGGTGCGGAGGTGGCGGGACCAGGCCTTGGCGTACGCCTCCCGGTGGCGTTCCGCGGTTGTCGCCCACGAGAACTCCTTGGCTCGCTGCTGGGCCGCCGTCGCCAGCTCGGACCGGCGGCCCGGGTCCGCCAGGAGTTCCGAGATCGCCGCCGCGACGTCGCCCGCGCCCACTCCGCAGTACGCGACCGCGTCGCCGCCGACCTCCGGGAGCGACAGGCGGCGCGTCGTCAAGACGCAGGCGCCACACGCCATCGCCTCCAGCACCGGCAAGCCGAAGCCCTCGCCCAGCGACGGGTACGCCACCAGCGACGACCCGCCCAGGAAGCCCGCCAGCGTGCCGAACGGCAGGTAGCCCGCGCGGATCACGCGCAGGCGGTGCGGGACGGCGTCCAAGGCCCGCTCGACCTGCGTGTCCCAGCCCGGCTGGCCCGCCAGGACCAGCGCCGGGGCGTCCGGCCGCCCGGCGACCGCGCGGGCGAAGCCGCGGATCAACGCCGGGACGTTCTTGCGCGGCTCCAGCGCCCCGAGGAACGCCACGTACGGCGTCCGCCCCAGGCCGACGGCCGCGCGCGCCGCCGCGACCTCCGCCGGGGACGGCGGGTGGAAACGCTCCGTGTCGACGCCGTGGTGGATGACCTCCACCGACGCGTGGCGCACCGGGCTGACGCGGGCCAGTTCCGCGGCCGTCGCCGCCGACGGGACCACGCACAGCGTCGCGCGGCGCAGCGCCGTCGCCGTCCAGGCGCGGAAGAAGCGGGCCTTCACCGACGAGTGCAGGACGGCGTCGGTGAAGAACGTCGCGTCGTGCAGCGTGACGACCGAGGCCGCCGACGTCGCCAGCGGCATCGTGTAGTGGGGTGAGTGGACGACGTCCGCGCCGAGGCGGCGCACCAGCCGCGGCAGGGTCGCCTGCTCCCAGGTCAGCCGCGCGGTGCGGGTGGTCGTCGACGGCGACGCGGGCACGATGCGTGACCTCGGCGCCAGCCGATCGTAGAGCTGCAGGTCCCGCGGCTGGCAGACGACGGTGATGCGAGCCCCGTCCGCGTCCAGTGCGGCGACGAGCGAATCCACGTACCGGCCCACCCCGCCGCGGTCCGCGGGCACCGCGGTCGCGTCGATCAGGACCCGGGGATCATCGCTCACCCCCGTAGGGTACGGCGGCGACGCAGCGTCATGGTGGGGGAACTGGCAAACCCGCTAGCTACGCCCCCGGCGGTGGATGGCCCAGACAGCTTCCGCGGCGCGACGCCACGTGAACGACTTCGCGCGGTCACGCCCCGACCAGGTCAGCTCGGCGGCCCGCTCGGGTGAACCGAGCACCTCGCGCAGGGCTTTCGTCACGGCCGCCGCGTCGCCGCGCGGGACCGTGACGCCCGCGCCGCCCGCGACCTCGACGAGCGCCGGGACGTCCGTGTGCACCACCGGGACGCCGGCCGCCATCGCCTCCAGCAGGCCCAGCCCGAAGCCCTCGGCGAGGCTCGGCACGGCCAGCACGCTCGCCCCCCGCAGCGCGGTCGCCAGCTCGGCGTCCGGCACCTTCCCCAGCACCCGCAGCCGCTCCGGCGGCAGGCCGCGCTCGGCGGCCAGCGCGACCGGGTCGACGCCGCCCCAGCCCGGCTGCCCGGCGAGCACGAGCACCGTGTCGTCCAGCGCGGCGACGGCGTCGATCAGCACGTCGATGCCCTTGCGCGGCTCGATCGTGCCGACGGCCAGCACGTACCGCGCCGGCAGGTCCAGCGGCGCGTCCCCCGCCGGGACGCGCACGCCGTGCGGGACCACGTGCACCGGGACGTCGACGTCGACCAGCACCGCCAGCTCGTCGGCGACCGCCCGCGTCGGCACCACCAGCCCGGACGCGCGGCGCGCGGCCCGCGCGATCATCGACCGGTGCCAGCTGACGCCACGCGCGGTGAGCGTCTCGGGGTGGGTCCACGGCACGGTGTCGTGCACGGTCACGCTCAGCGTCCGCCCGGCCGGGGTGCGCGGCGGCGCGAACGGCGTCGGCGCGTGCACCGCGTCGCCGCCCGGCCACCAGGGGATCCCCAGCTGCCAGACGCCGATCAGCGCCCGCGGCGGGAGCCCCAGCACCCGCGGGCCCTCGATGCCGTCCAGCTCGGCCGCGCCGACGTCGGCGTGCCGCGCGACGACGCTGGACACCGTCCAGCCCGGCGGCGCGGTCCGCGCGAGCGCGGGGAGCAGCTCGGCCGTGTAGCGCCCGGTGCCACCGGGCACGGGCGCGAGGAGCTGCTCGGCGAGCACGACCAGTTCGGGCACGCGGCTATTGTGCGGGACGTGACGCCGAATCCCGCCACCACGGTGGTAGTCGTGACCTGGCGGGGTGCCGGGCACGTCACCGCCTGCCTCGACGCGCTCGCCGCGCAGACGCGTCCACATCGGACGCTCGTGGTGGACAACGCCTCCGACGACGGGACGGCCGCGCTGCTCGCGGCGCACCCGAGCAAGCCGCGAGTACTGCGTCTCCCCCGCAACACCGGCTACGCGGGCGCGCTCGCCGTCGCCGTGAAGCAGCTCGAGACGCCGTTGATGGCGTGGCTCAACGACGACGCCGAACCCGAGCCCGGCTGGCTGGAAACCCTCGAAGACACGCTCGGGAAGTCGCCGCTGGCCGCTGCCGCGACGGCGCTGCTCGTGCTGCCCGGCGGCAGCGTGCAGTCCGCCGGGGTGCGGCTGACCGCCGACGGCCACGGCGCCGACCTCACCGAGCCCACGGGCGAGATCTTCGGCTTCTGCGGCGGCGCGGCGCTGCTGCGCGTCGACGCCCTGCGTGCCGTGGGCGGCGTCCCGGCGGAGTTCTTCTGTTACTACGAGGACACCGACACGGCGTGGCGGCTGCGGCTGGCCGGCTGGGACGTCGTCGCGGCGCCCGGCGCCCGGGTCCGGCACGCCCACGGCGTCAGCAGCAAGCCCGGCTCGGTGCCGTTCCACCGCTGGAACGAGCGCAACCGGCTGCTCATGCTGCTGCGCTGCGCCCCCCGCGGCGTCGCGCTGAACCAGGTGGCCCGGTTCGCCGTGTTGACAGCGGTGCTGCCGCTGCGGCCGGGCGGCCCGACCGCAGCGAACTTCCGGTTCGGCCTGCGCTGCCGGGTCCTGGCCGAGGTCGGCGCGCGGTTGCCGGCGACGCTGCTGGCCCGGCGCCGGATCGGCCGTCGCGCGGCACTGGGCCGAGGCGCGGTCTGGGAGGCATGGGCCGGCCTTTAAGCTTGCGAGCATTCCGACGAAGGAGCTGGCTTTGGCGCAGGGGGAACAGCAACCGCTCGTCTCGGTGGTCGTGGTCAACTACCACGGTGCCGACGACACGATCACCTGCCTGCGCGCGCTCGCCGACCATGACTACGCCGACCTCGAGCTGATCTGCGTCGAGAACACCCCGGGCAGCGCCGACGCCGCGCGCATCCGCGAAGCCGTCCCCGGCGCGCGGGTCATCGAGGCCGGCCGCAACACCGGGTTCGCCGGCGGCTGCAACCTCGGGGCGCGCCACGCCAAGGGCACGGTCGTCGCCTTCCTCAACAACGACGCGCGCCCGGCGCCCGGCTGGGTCTCAGCCGCCGTCGCCGAGCTGCGCGCGCAACCCCGCGTCGCCGCCGTGGCCAGCAAGGTCCTCGACTGGGGCGGCACCGGCACCGACTTCGTCGACGGCGGCCTGACCTGGTTCGGCATGGGCTACAAGCGCCACGCGGGCAGCCCGCTGGCCGACGTCCCGGCCGCCGAGCACGAGGTCGCGAAGGACGTCCTGTTCGGCACCGGCTCGGCGCTGTTCGTCCGCGCGAGCGTGTTCGCCGAGGTCGGCGGCTTCGACGAGCGGTTCTTCATGTTCTACGAGGACGTCGACCTCGGCTGGCGGCTCAACCTGCGCGGCTGGCGCGTCCGGTACGTGCCGGAGTCGCGCGCGTTCCACCGCCACCACGGCACGATGGCCTCGGTCGACGCGCCGGAGACCGGCCGCGAGACCTTCCTGCTGGAGCGCAACGCCCTGGCCGCGCTGTACAAGAACCTCTCCGACGAAACCCTGGTCAAGGCGCTGCCGGCGGCGCTCGCGCTGGCCGTCCGCCGGGCCACCGCCCGCGGCGACCTCGACGCGACGCAGCTCGACCTCGAGCAGGGCGTCGGCCCGATCGAGTCCGGCGACGTCGCGATCCCGCGGACCACGCTGGCCGGGATCCTCGCGATCGACCAGTTCGTCGAGCTGCTGCCGTCGCTGGCGGAGTCCCGCGCGGTCGAGCAGGCCGCCCGCGTGCGCACCGATGCCGACCTGCTTCCCTTGCTGCGCAAGGCGTTGGAGCCCGCGTACCCGCTGCCGCGTTACCTCGCCGCGCACGACATCCTCGTCGAGGCGTTCGGCATCGAGAAGGCGTTCGGGCAGCGCCGCAAGATCCTGGTGATCACCGGCGACGCGCTCACCGAGCGGATGGCCGGCCCGGCGATCCGCGCCTGGAACATCGCACTCGCGCTGTCCGCCGAGCACGACGTCCACCTCGTCACGACGAACCCGCTGGCCACGCCGCCGCCCGCGCCGTTCCGGATCAGCGCCGGCAAGCGCCACGAGCTGGAAGCGCCGATCGTCTGGGCCGACGTCGTCGTGCTGCAGGGGCACGTGCTCGAACTCGCACCGTCGCTGAAGAAGCAGCATTCGGGCAAGATCGTCGTCGCCGACCTCTACGACCCGATGCACCTCGAGCTGCTGGAGCAGGGCAAGGGCGTCGCCGACGACAAGCGCGCGGCGGACCTGGTGGGCGTCACGAAGGTCCTCGACGCGCAGCTCGAACGCGGCGACTTCTTCCTGTGCGCGTCCGAGCGGCAGCGCCACTTCTGGCTCGGCCACTTGGCGGCGCTCGGCCGTCTTTCGCCGCGCCTCTACGACGCCGACCCGACCACGCAGTCGCTGCTCGCGGTCGTCCCCTTCGGACTGTCGCCGGAACCGCCCGCCCGCACCGGGCCGGGCCTCCGCTCGGCGCTGGGCATCGGCGGCACCGACCACGTCGTGATCTGGGCCGGCGGGGTGTACAGCTGGTTCGACCCGCTGACGCTGGTGCGCGCGATCGACGAGCTGCGCCGCCGCCGCGGTGACGTCCGGCTGGTGTTCCTCGGGATGAAGCACCCGAACCCCGAGGTCGCCGAGATGGACATCGGCGCGCGGACGATCCGGCTGGCGGATTCGCTGGGGCTGACCGACAAGCACGTCTACTTCAACGAGCAGTGGGTGCCCTACCACGAACGCCAGAACTGGCTGCTGGACGCGAACTGCGGCGTCACCACGCACTACGAGCACGTCGAGACGACGTTCGCGTTCCGCACCCGGGTGCTGGACTACCTGTGGGCCGGGCTGCCGATCGTCACCACCGACGGCGACTCGTTCGCCGACCTGGTGCGGGCCGAGAAGCTCGGCGTCGTCGTCCCGGCCGAAGACGCCGGGGCGCTGGCCGACGCGCTGGAAAAGTCGTTGTACGACGAGGAGTTCGCCGCGGGCTGCGTCGAGCGGATCGCCGCGGTGGCACAGCGGTACGCCTGGCCGGAGGCGTTGAAGCCACTGGTCGAGTTCTGCCGCGACCCGCGCCCGGCGGCCGATCGCCTGCCCGGGTCGGCCGACCTGGTGACGACGCCGGCGGTGCGCGGCCGGGCGATGCTGCGCCGCGACACCGACCTGATCCGCGAGTACCTCGCCGACGGCGGGCCGTCCGAGCTGGCGCGGCGCGTCGGCGGGCGGGTCGTCAAGGTTGCCCGCCAACGCCTTTCGGGGGGCCCAGGGGGGCTTGTCCCCCGGCTGGGGTCCGGGGCTCGGCCCTGGAGGTCACAGCGTCGTGGCTAAACCGCTTCGCGTCCTCCTCGACGGCACGCCGCTGCTCGGCGCCCGCACCGGCATCGGCCGGTACACCGCGGCGCTGAGCGAGGAACTGGCGTCGAACCCCGAGGTGGACACGCGCGCGGTGGCGTTCACGCTGCGCGGCTGGCGGCGGCTGCGGCACGTGCTGCCGCACGGCGTGCGGGCCCGCGGGATGCCGGTGGCGGCGCGGCTGCTGCGGATGACGTGGCTGCGCTCGGACTTCCCGCCGGTGGAGCTGTTCGCCGGCTCGACCGACGTCGTGCACGGCACGAACTTCGTGCTGCCGGGCCGGTTCCGCGCGGCGGGCGTCGTCACGATCCACGACCTGGCCTTCATCGACCATCCCGCGGAGCTCGCCCCGAGCGACCGCGACCTCCCGGAGCTGGTCCGCCGCGGCGCCCGCCGCGCGGACGTGATCTGCACCCCGACGGCCGCGGTGGCCGACGCGGTGGCGGAGCGGCTGGACGTCGACCGCGCCAAGATCGTCGTGACGCCGCTGGGCGTGAACGCGGCGTGGTTCACCGCGCGCCCGCCGGACGACGAGCGCCGCGCGCGCCTGGGCCTCCCGGCCCGGTACCTGCTGTTCGCCGGGGCGGCCGGGCCGCGCAAGGGCCTCGACTGGCTGGTCCGCGCGCACGAAGCGGCCCCGGACCTGCCGGACCTGGTGTTCGCCGGCCCGGGCCCGTTCCCCGGCACGTCACGCTCGCGCCAGACCGGCTATCTGTCCGATGTGGACCTGCGCACGGTGGTCGCGGGCGCGTCGGCGCTGGTGCTGCCCTCGCGCGACGAGGGTTTCGGGCTGCCGGTGCTGGAGGCGATGGCCTCGGACGTCCCGGTGGTGTGCACGGACATCCCGGCCCTGCGCGAGGTCGCGGGCGACTGCGCCAGCCTGGTCCCGTACGGCGACGTCGACGGCCTGGCCGAAGCCCTGCGCACCGCGGTGATCGACCCGCACGCGGTGGCGACGTCCGCGGCACGGCGCGCCCAGGCGGCGAGCTTCACGTGGCACACGTGCGCGGAACTGACGGTGGGCGCGTACCGCCTCGCCTCAGGCCGCCACTGACCCTGGGTTTCAAGCGCCCCAATGTGGCGTTGGGTGCGTCCAACGCACCCAATGTGGCGTTGGGTGCGTTCAGCGCACCCAACGCCACATTGGGGCGCATGAGAAGCCGGGTGTCAGGGAGCCGCGAA
>NZ_JAEBDZ010000014.1:0-242923 GCF_046548675.1 Amycolatopsis sp. cmx-8-4 | reverse complement strand
AGGAAGCCGCCATCGCCGGCTACCTCCGCTGGCGCAACCGCCACTGCCACCCGAAACGCCACTTCGCCGTCAACTCCAAGATCCGTCGCCCGGATTACCTACCCAACGTTGCTTGACAAAGCACTAGTTCAGCAACTCGCTCATCCTGGGTCAGGCAGAAACGCCACGGAGCGTCATGGTGAGGTGATGGCCCTCCCCGCTCGGGCCGAAACTCCGAGCCCGAACCGAACTCCCGATCGGCGGGAACTCGTCAGGCCCGTGGGCGACTGTCTCACTGACTTCGGGGATGTTGACGTGCGCATAGGCATCGTATTCGGGAAGGTAGAGCCCCAGCCCGAACGGGTGATGGCAAATGACTTCCGAATCCGCGACCTCCCCGGCGGGCAGCACGAAGAACTCCGCGCTGCCCGCTTTGTGCATGTCCCAGCCGGGTTCGAGATGCTTCAGGTGCGTCACGTGCTATCTCCACCAATGTTTCGGGTACCCGTTCAGTGCACTCACACTGTTGATGGGGATCGCCAACTCGGTTTTCGGCCCACCTTGGTACGGCTTCTCGTATTGAGCGAACTTGCTGTCGAACTCCCGCTTGGTCATGATGACCTCGATAATGCCTTCGCCATAGGAGCGAGCGTACTCCTCCGCCACGGAGCGATCTCGTGTGAAATAAGCAAATCCGTCGCTGGTCTCAGCCTTGAACTGGGACGGCTGGAAGCCGTGGTCCCACATGCACTGGCCCATCCCACGCTGCGGAGCCTTGAAGATCGAGACCTTCTCGTCTTCATCCGAACGCGGCACCGGCGGTCGGGGCACTCCGGTCGGCCCACCGGTCGGCTTGGTTTGTGGGGTGGGTTCGTCGCCACGTCCGGTGTTGATCCGGATTTTCGGCATGGACATCGGCGTCGGCGGTCCCATGACCCCGCCGGCGTAGTAACCGACCAGGGCGGTCACGCCGATCGCGAACGCCGGTGCCACGAGTGGCAGGTCGAGTCCGCCGGTCATGACCACCGATGCGACGAGTGCGGCGCCGATGACCGCGCCGATTACAGCGCCGACTATTGCTCCGAAGATGCTCCATTGGCCGTTCGGGTCGTTCGCGTTGAGCGGGTTGCCGAGCGCGTAGGTGTAGGGCTCGGCGGTGCTGTCGAGCGCCGGATCGACGGTGAGGAACTCCGCGGTCGCCGGGTCGTAGTACCGGGATTTGAGGTAGACGAAGCCGGTTTCGGTGTCGGTGTAGCCCTGGCCGTACTGCAACGGCGTGCTGACGCCGGTGTGTCCGCTGACCTTTCCGTACGGTGTGTAGGCATAGGTGCCGACGAGCTGTCCGGACGCGTTGACCAGAGCACGGGTATTGCCCAGTTGGTCATGGAAGTACCAGAGGGTGCCCCCCGTGTCGATCTGTTCGATTGGGAGTCCACCGGGACCGTAGATGTAGCTGGTGGTCCCGTCTCCGATGAGATTGCCGCCGTCCCAGGTGAACGGGGTCGATGTGCTGCCGACCGTCTTGCCTGTGCGCAGGCCGACTCCGTTGTACCGGTAGCCGGCCGAGCCGGCGGGTGTCGTCGCGGTGGCGAGGCGGTTGGCCTGGTCGTAGGTGTAGGTGTTCGTGGTCGTGCCTTGAACGGTCTTCGTGCGTTCGCCGAGGCCGTCGAAGGTGAAGGTCGTCGCGCCCGCCGGCGGGCCGTTGCAACTCGGGTTGGCGACGGCGCTCGATGCGGTCCAGCAGAGCTGTCCGGCGGCGTCGAAGGCTTGCTGGGCGCCGCCGACGGTGGTCGGGTTTCCGGCGGTGTCCATGGCGTACTGGCTCGTCGTGCCCGCTGCGGTGACCGAGGCGAGCTGCTCGCGAGCGCTATAGGTGAAGGTCTGCTGCCCGTCCGGCAGGCCGACCGGGGTCTGTGTGGCGAGCTGGTTCGCGGGATCACGGGTGTAGGTGAGAGATGCGAGCACGGCGTTGCCGGCGCCGGTGAGTGTCGTGGAGCCGAGCTGGTCGGCGCTGTCGTAGGTGTGGTTGACCTTGGTGCCGTTGGGATAGGTTGTGGACACCTGCTGGCCGTCGTGGCCGTAGCCGAACTTCGTGGTGTTGTTGTTCCAGTCCGTGATGCCGGTCAGGCGGCTGGCCGCGTCGAAGGTCCGGGTCAGGCTCTGGCCGGCGCCGCCTGGGTAGGTCATGCCCACGGCGCGTCCGGCAGTGTCGTAGCTGTAGGTCAGCGCGGCGCCGGCGCCGTCGGTGGCCTTGGTGACCTCGCCGAAAGCGTCGTAGGTCCATCGTGACGTGCCGGTTCCGTCGGTCATGGACACCTGCTGGCCGACCGAGTCCCGGACGTAGGACACAGCGGGCGTCTGGCCGTCGGAGTAGGTGATGCCGGTGAGCTGGCCCGATGCGTCGAAAGACTCCGTAGTGACGCGGCCGGTCGGATCGGTCGCGGTGATGGGGTTGCCGGCCTTGTCGTAACCGGCTTGCCACATCTGACCGTCCGGGTTGGTCCGGGTGATCACCCGGCCGCGGCCGTCGTAGGTGTAGGCGGTCTTGTCGGACGCCGCGTCGAAGCTGTCGGCGACGGTGCCGTCCGGGTTGTAGTCGGTCTTGACCACCGTGTTGTCGGCGCGGGTGATGCTGGTGACCTGCCCGGCAGCGTCGTACGCGGTCGTTGTCGTCTTGTTGTTGGCGTCGGTGTCGGTGACCTTCTCGCCGTCGGCGTTGAAGGTGCTGGTCTCCGTGTGCCCCAGTGGGTCGGTGGTTTTGACGACGTCGCCGTGGACGTCGTAGTCGGTGCGCACGCAGCCCTTCGCGGGTGGAGTGCAGCCGGGGACGACGCCGGCGAGGACGCCTTCGGGAGAGACTGTCGTCGTGACCCGGCTGGTGGCGGGGTCGTAGCCGATCATCGCCTTGTCGCCGAGGGCGTTGGTGGCCGTGGCCATGTTGCCGTAGGCGTCGAAGGTCGCAACCGACGTGTTGCCGGCGACGTCGACGGTGCGAGTGCGGTCGGCCGGGTGAGCGGGGTCGTCATAGAAGTACGACACAGTTCGCGACGGCAGCGCGTCCGGGCCGCTGTTGACGATTTCACTCGACGGCGCCAGTTGTGTGGTCGTCACGCTCGTGGTGTCGCCGTAGGCGAATCCGCCACTGTTGGTGCCACCGCCGGGTACGGCGATGTGGCCTGCCTCGTCGATGTTGTTGGTCGTCTTCACCCCTTGCGGGGTGATCGTGCTGATCAGGTTGCCGTGGTCGTCGTATTGGTAGTTGGTGGCGAAGCCGCGGGCGTCCGACGAGCTGATCTTGTTGCCGTGGTCGTCGTAGGCGAAGGTCTGGAGATTGCCGAGGGGGTCGGTGATCGAGGAGACGCCCAGGGTCGCTGGATCGTAGGTGTAGGTCCAGGTCCCGGCGTCGGGCCCGCCGAAGCCCTTGGTCTCGCTGGACAGCAGGCCGTTGGCATAAGTCTGCAGGTCCTTGTGGCCGGCCGGGTCGGTGACGAGGACCTGGCCCGCGGTCAGGCCACCGTCTGGAGCGTAGGTGAAGGTCGTGGTGCGACCGAGGGGGTCGGTCTGTGCGGTCACCCGCTCTGCGGAGTCGTAAGTCATCGAGATGACCGGCGCCGGCGTGGCCGTGACCCCGAAGTTCTTCGGCGTGCGCATCGAGGTCATCAGGTGAGTGCCCTGATACCCGAACTGCATGTGGTCGTCATCCTGGACGGTGGGAGTCCGGGTGGTTCCCACGCCGTAGACGTCGGTCAGGTTTCCGTGGGCGTCGTAGGCGTAGCTGACCTGGCGTCCGGCGGTGTCGGACAAACCGGTGATGTGGTTTCCGGTCCAGGTCAGCGTGTAACGGCGGGATGCGGGATCGGTGATCGTGGACAAGTGGCCGCCGGTGTCGTAGCCGAAGGTGATCGCGTACGGCGCCGACGCTTTGGAGCCCGCGATGTCGGTCTCGGACAGCAGGCGTCCCGTTGCGACGTCGTAGGTGAAGATGTCCTGGCCACGTCGGGTGTAGGTGTAGGTCGTCCCGGACTTGGCGAGCGTCGCGTCATAGCGTGGCGCGGACGGTGCATAACCGCCTCCGGACTGGGGCAGGAACGGCACCCGAGAGCCGTCCTCCTGGAGGATCGTGACGTTTCCGCTGGCCGAGTCCGTGGTGGCGGTGCTGTTGTAGTTGAACGTCCACCCGTACCCGAACGGCCCGTCGGCGGCCAGGCTCCCGTTCGGACCGCTGGGGTCGGCCACCGACTCGGCGTAGCTTCGGGTCAGCGACATCGAGAGCCGGCCGGTCGTGGACAGGTCGGTGAAGGTGTCGCCGAAGTAACCGGTGGAAGTGTCGACCGGATCGCCGGCGGTACGCCGGACACACCCGCAGTTGACGAACGCGGGGTTGCTGCCCTTCGGGGCATCGATCACCGACGGCGGTCCGCCGAGGACCGCGCCGGCGCCCATCGGCAAGAATGCGATCGCGTCGTAGCCGACGTCGAAGCTGGAGTAGTCGATGACGTTCGTGCCGCCGACGGTGGGCGACTGGTTGCTCATCTCCACGTAACCGCCGGGCCGCATCGCGACGGTCGCGATGGTGACCCACTGCTCGGATTCCCAGTCCTGATTGACGCGGAACTGCCATGGCGCGACGCCACCGCCAGGGAAGATCTTGTAGACGACGTTCGTCGCGCTCGCCCCGATCGCCGGGATGTGCAGCTTGATCTTGTAGTTCTGTGCTCCCGAGGGCAGGTTTGGTGTCCACCGGCCGGTGTTGACGATCGTTGGGTCGGAGCCGGTTTCGGTGTGAGTGAAGAGGATGTGCCCGCCGAGCCCGGCGCCCAGCTGGTGGGTATCGATCGCGCCGACCGCGTCACCGGCGACGTTGGTGCCATAGGTGTACTTGAACACGCCGCCTTGCGACCAGTTCGGGTTCGCGCAGCCTTGCAGGTTCAACGCGGGCGCGGACTGTGCTTCGTCGACGATGATGGCGGGCCCGGTGCCGCCGGCAAGTTTGGAGTAGTCGACCTGACACGACGGCGGCCAGGGATCACTGACCGCGGGCTCGGTTCCGCTGGTGGCGGTGTAGGTGCTGACTGCGCAGGTCTGCGCGCAGTTCGCCACCCACGTCACCGGGTTGTGCCACCAGCATTCGTAGTCCGAAAGTGTGCAGGCGCCTGCGTCGGGTGTCGTGGGATTCACCGTTCCCGGCTGGCATTTGTTGCCTGCCGGTGTGCAGAACGAGGCGAACGGCGCAATTTGCAGCCAGGTGTTACCCGCCCGATAGGTGGGTTTGGCGTAGGCCGCCTGACCGCCGCGCAGCAGGGGTGTACCGGTCCAGCCGAGGATGCGCTCCTGGTACGGCCAGCTGGCCGGATGTGCAGCGTCTGCGTAGGTGTTCTTCAGGTAGGGCGCCCGATTCGGCGGATAGACCGGGTTCTGCGGATTGTTCGACCAGCCGAGCCCCCAGGTACCGTCCGGCCCGGTGCACGTGGGGCCCGGTGTGCATCCGGTCGTGTTGCCGAAGGACGCGTCGCGCGGCTGAATCCCCGAGTTGTACGCCCAGGCGGCGTAGTACCAGTTTTCGACGTACCGCGGGCTGCCGTCGTTGGCGATGATGCCTGCGGTGTAGAGCTTGTTCCAGGTGGTCTGCAGGATCTGCAGGGCGTAGGCGATGTTCTCCTGGTAGTCGACGGCAACCTTGGTCTGGCCGTTGACCGAGAGGATCTGGCCGGTGGAAGCGGCGTCCATGCCCGTCGTCGCCTGGCCGATGCCGTATCCGCAGTCCGCGCCCGCGTAGTTGATCGACGTGATGCCGCCGCCTGCGCCGTAGTAGTCCGCGATGAGCGGATCGGCGGCCATGCCGGGCAATGCGTGCCATGACGCCTGGTTCCAGTTCGATTCCTGCGCCATGATCGCGTCGAACACCGACCGGGGCACTGTGTCCCAGCTATCACCCGCAGGGTGCGAAAGGGAAATCTTGGGGAAGTTGTCGTTCGGCGCGTACGCGGCGAGGCCAAGGTTCGCGAACCCCGCCGGCCGCGAGTAGCCGTTCGCCGCGGTGAGGAGGTTCTGCTCGGCCATCTGCGAGGCCCAGTCGGTCTGCGCCGGCGACGGCTGCATCACCTGCCGGTTCTCCGCCAGCCGGGGAACTGCGCACTTCGGCGTCTGTGCGGTGGTCGTCCGCGGTGCTGCCGCCGGTGCACTCGCGGCGGCATCTCCCTTTGGTTCGGCATGACCGGCGGAGACCTGCGATCGCTGGTCTCCGGCGACTCCGTCGGGGACAAACGTGGGCGTTGTCGTCGACACGGTGCCGCCGGTGCTCGCACGCGTCCGGGTCACGACCTTGCCGGTCTTCGTCGACAGCAGTACCGGCGTTCCGTCGGCACCGTGGGCGGTGATCAGTGCGTCACCGTCCAAAGACGCAGTGACGACGCCGTCCGCCAGCCCGCGCGGTGGGGCCAGCACTTTGCCATCGGCCTGGGCGCCGGCCGCGGCGCCGACCACAACCGTGCGTCCGGCGCGGCCGTTGAACAACTGCAGTGCGGCACGGTCCCCGTGCGCGAATTCGGAGAGATGACCTGACCTCTCGTGAAACGCTTTTGCCGGCGAGGTGTTCGGCGCGGGGAGGGCGACCAGGTCGACACCGCCGTCCGCCGCGGCGCGCAGCTGGAACGGGGTGCCTTCGACCGCTGCGAGCTTCTCGGGCTTGCCGTCGGTGCCGATCCGGACCAGGTCGGCACCGAGTACGCCGACCAACGCACCTTCGGCGGGCACGACAGACGTGACCTGTCCCGCGACCCGCGTCGTCCGTCCGACCTTTCCGGCAGCCAGATCGACCTGGAGGGCCTCGGTCGTCTGTTCATTCGCGCCCAGGGACACGGTGAACGCCGCGTCATGACCAATACCGCAGCCCGGGGAGTGATACTGCAGTGCGACACCCCGGGCGACGGGCACTACCTTGCCGCTGGCGAGCTCGACGCTGAAGGCGAACGCACCGTGGTCGCGGGACGCGGTGTTGTTGACCGCCGAGATGGGCAGCACGGTCACGGCGGCGTACTTGCCGTCTCCTGAGAGGCATTGGTAGCCGGTCCACGACCGATCGTCGAGACCAGCTGGTTTCAGGACCGCGACCTGACTCCAGGCGAAGCCCGACTTCTCCGTCGCTTCCTGCAGGTGGTATCCCGAGGAGTCACCGAAGCCCTCGATCGCGAGGTCCGCGGACTGAGCAGCCGCTGCACCGAAGTCGCTGACCCCGCCTGAGCCCACTGGCGGAGTCGCGCTCGCCGCCGGAGCGGGAGCTGCGTTCGCGACTTCCTGGGTCAGGCCTGTCGCCAGAGCGACCACGACCATCCCGGCGACGACGGGCCGGCCTTTCCAACGCTGAAGTCGCGCGAACACGCTTTTGCCGCGAAGGTTGAACACGGTGCGCACCCCTCGTCTGGGCAGCACGCCACGCGCCGCCCCTTCCCCCCGCTCAGCAAACCCGAGACGGCATCAGAAGAGTGACAGGTGATCAGCGCCGTCACCAGCGACCATTCGGATCAACCAATACCGAGAACCAAAACTTCGATGAAATGCCCTGATTCCCAAAGACTTTACCAAGATCGTCCGATGTCTTGGCAAAGTCGAGGGACCTGATCGACATCGGGAGCGTCGATCATCTCCGCGTTGGAGACCTCAATACCCCTATGGGAAACCTCGCTTGCCGAGACTCCCACGAAGTCAAGGAACTCCGGGAATGAATTTCATCAAGGAGCCGGTCAAGTGGCACCGATGACGTGACGTCCGATCGATTCGATTCGAACCGATTTCCCGAAGTCGGGCGCGTTGATCATCGTGGTTTTCCGGACACCACCAGTCCGACATGTGTGACGCGGGTTTGTCCCGAGCCGAAGAATACAAGGTCGCCCGGTTCCAGACGATCGACAGGAACACGTACTCCATTGTCGTATTGCGTCTGCGCAGTACGTGGCAGGTCGATACCTCCTGCGGCATAAGACCACATCTCATTTGGGGTTTTCGTGTGTCAAAAGTTTCAGCCTGACGGCTCGTCGGTAGCAGATCACCGCGCAGGCCAGCTGGGCGAAACCCAGGAAATGGGCGGCCTTGCGCTCGTAGCGACGCACCAGCCGCCGGAACCGGGAAACCCACTCCAGGGTCCGTTCGATGACGTACCGATGACGTCCCAACCGCTTGGCCGACTCGATACCCCGGCGGGCGATCCGGGCAACGACACCCGCCGACGCAGCGCCTTCCTGCAGGTCGCATAGTCGTAGCCCTTGTCCGCGTGCAGCTTGCGCGGCCGGCGCCGAGGCCGTCCGACCGGCCCGGCGACCGGCGCGACCTCATCAACCACCGCCTCGAAACTCAGATGGTCATTGCGGTTGGCCGCGGAGATGACCACAGACAACGGGATGCCACCACGCTCGCTCATCGCGTGAATCTTCGAGCCCGGCTTGCCTCGATCGACCGGGCTGGGGCCCGTCAGGTCCCCCCTTTTACCGCCCTGACCTGCATGGCGTCCACCGACGCTCGAGACCAGTCGATCGCTCCGGCAGAACCGAGCAGATCCAGCATCATCTGGTGCAGCCGGGCGAACACCGCCGCCTCGACCCACTCGGTGAACCGGCGATGCACGGTCGCAGCTCTTCAAGAACCCGGTGTCATCCACGATCAGCACACCACCGGGCTCGCCGAGATGCTCGATCACGTAGTCCCGCACGTCGTCGCGGACACCGTCGATGTCCCAGTCCGCCCCCCGCAGGAGCCGTTGCATGCCGTCCGGCGAGACCTCGCCGGACGGCTCGGCCAGCGTCCAGCCGTTCTTCCGTTCCAGCCCCGCGACCAGCCCGGACATGTACTCCCGGGCCCGGGCACGCGGCTCCGACCGGGTGAACCGGCCCCCGATCCGCTCATGCACCCGGTCCAGCTGCTCCATCACCACATCGACCACCACAACGATGATCTACCACACACCACCCGAGTGCCGTTGCAGTACTAGTACTCCAGCAGCACTTCGTGATTTTTGTTGCGTCGTCGCTGGTAGTGGGCTTGTTTGGCGCGGTATTGGTGGCGCCTTCGCCAGTGGGACCAGGCCCAGGTCACGGCGCGTTGAGCAACGGTGGCGATCAGGTGTGCCAGGAGACGCTTGACCTCGCCAAGCGTGACTGGGATGAGGCCGCTGCCAGGGCTTGTGGGGCGATCGCGGCCGTGACGGCGAGGTAGGTGTGGGCGAGCATAGCCAGGGTGATGTGCCGGTACCAGGCGTCGTAGCGGCGGACTTGGTAGTGGTCCAGGCCGACCTCGTTCTTGGCGGTCTGGAAGCACTCCTCGACCGCCCACCGGGCGCCGGCGACCCGGACCAGATCGTTATCGGTCGTTCCCGTTGGGGCACAACATAAGTAGTAAGCCAGCTCGAGTTCGCCCCTGCTGTTAGGTGTCAGGGATCGGCGCACCAGTAGCCATCGTGCCCAGCCTGGTGGGGTGGTGTCCTCATACGTTGGCAACGAGGCGACCGCCCAGTCGAACAGCCGCGGCCCCTTCGCGCCGTCGCCGCAACTGCGACGTTTCCAGGCGTCTTCGGGTGCCTGTGCTGCCAGAAGGTCAGCCCGTGATGTGCCGGCCGTGGCGGGGATGGTCTGGTTTCGGGCCACTGCCACGACGTAGCTGATGCGCCTGGTTTCCAGCCAAGTGCGGAACTTGTAGTCCTTGCCGTAGGCCTCGTCGGCGGTCACCCAGGCCGCGGGGACACCGGCGTCCAGTGCCCGAGCAAGCATGTTCTGGGCCAGGATGGTCTTGGTGGCGAACTCGACCTCGTCGGGCACGCAGGCTTCCTGGCACCGTTCCCGGTCACCGGTCCAGGACTTCGGCAGGTAGAGCTCACGGTCGATCAGAGTGCGTCCTTTGCCTGTGGTGTAAGCAAGAAAAACACCCAGCTGACAGTTCTCGATCCGGCCGGCGGTACCCGAATATTGACGCTGCACGCCAGCGGAGCGGGTGCCCTTCTTCAGGAATCCGGTCTCGTCGACCACGAGCACACCATCGCGTTCGCCGAGGTGTTCCATGGCGTAGGCCCGCACGTCATCGCGGACTCCGTCGGCGTCCCAGGAGGCAGCGTTGAGCAAGCGCTGCATCCCGTCAGGGGTGGCGTCACCGGCGGCTTCGGCCAAGGTCCAGCCGTTCTTCCCTGCCAATGGCGCCAACAGGCCACGCACGTAGGCACGGGCACGGCGTCGTGGCTCGACCCGGGTGAAACGTCCCGCGACCCGCGCGAACAGGTCATCCAGCCCGGCGATCCAGACAGCAAGATCCTCATCGGTCAACACAAGATCGACAGACTACCCGACCATAATCACGAAGTGCTGCTGGAGTATTAAGGCACCACCATCCGGCCGCCAGGGTGGCGAAGCTCGCGAGACGGCACGGCCGTCGAGTGTTGTAGTGCCGGACGTACTCGGCGAGCGCGGCCCGCAGATGCCGCTCGCTGAGGATCAGCATACGGTCAGTGAGTTCAGTTCTCGCCGTCAGCACGAACCGTTCGGCGTAGCAGTTCGCCCGCGGGCAGCGTAGCGGAATCCTGAACGTCTCGATGCCCACGTCGGCCAGGACGGCATCGAAGGACGCCGCGAACTGGCCAGCCCGGTCGCGAATGAAAAATCTGGACTCATCAGCTGGCACCGGAGCGATCCGCTGCCAATGCTGCTAGCGGCGCGCTCGACCTTCAACGAACGTTACAATCTTTTGCCAAAGCACCGCATATAGCTCATCCGCCGTCAGAAGTACGTCTTCCGAACCGCTTACACTGAGGTCGTTCAACTTTACCTTCACCTCCCGAGAATCAGAGTCCCACACCGAAGTGATCCAGCCGTTCATCCCGCTGCTTGTGATCCGCGGCCAGGCGAAGCTCATGGCAATTCTGTCCCCTCCGAACCCGCTGTCATCGAACCGAAGCCTCAGTTCACACACCGCCTGCCCTTGGGCCTCGACACGCACGTGGACGGCATCACCCGGTGTTCGCACCCGGCACGTGTAGCCGTAGGGTTCCAGGTCACCGGACGCTTGGCTGAACAGTTCGCCGACGCGAGCCAAAGCCGCCTCGAGAGTATCGTACGCACTGAAGCTCACCGGAACTATCCGAGGCATCCTCAGCTCCGATGCGTTCTCTGCAGGTTGGCCGTTTCCGCGCACCGCCTCATCGCTGTTGCCTTGCAATGGGTCCCAACCAGCACCCCGGCCGGTGCGTTGTGCTGCCAATAGGTTCGCCCTGTCGTCGGGCATGCCGAACGGCAGGGGCGGCGCCTCTCGACCGCCCTGGCGCGGTTGATACTCGGGCAGGTCGGGCATGACCTTGTTCGCGCGCCGAGTGTGCCGGGGCTTGTTTAGCAACCTTCGCAAGATCGGTTCAGCGCCGCCCTCGTCGATGCTGGCGACGCTGAACCAGGTGACCCGATGCAATTCGTCCGGGATGAGTTCGTCCGATACACCTGGCAGCAGAACGATTACCGCCTTGCGCTGAAATTCGCTCTGATTCCGGTTGAACATACCCTTCAACGTGTCGATCTCCCGCATCGAACCAGCACCTTCTTCGGGGTGATTTTCTCCCCTCCAGCGCTCCCAGAACGCCCTGCTGCCCAGCATCACGACAGTGTCCGCGGCTTGAATAGCACCCGGACCGAAGAGCGACCAGTCCACACCTTCACGCGTGTAATGGAAGATGTCCGCGTCAACGTCGACGTATCGGTCAAGCAGGTGCACGAAGTCGTAGACCATCTCCTTCCACGCCGCGTTTTCCGCGTCGGTCGATCGATAATCCTTATGCGCCCACACAACGAACACAGAACTTGGCTCGACGCTGGCTGACTGGTGGTCCAACTACTGCTCCTAGGCCCAAAGTGGTGCGGTGAGGGTCAGTCGCAACCGCTCCGGATCGTTCTCGATCACAGCCGCGGTCGCTTCGCGCAAGAGAGTCCAGGGGTGAAACCGGCCGTAAAGGGCCGCGCTGCCCGACACGGAATCGCGCAACGGAACACCGGCCTCCTTCGACCTGGCCAGGGCCGCCAGCCGACCGGCATTGGCCTGCCAGCAGAGCTGTTCCCCGGCGTCGAGATCGATCATGTCGGCGGCGAGCAAATGCATCAGCCGGCCCGCCTCCCAGCCGGGCTGCACCACATCCACCACCGGCTGCCCGTGTCTCGCGAGCTCGGCGTCGAAACCCCCGGCCGTCGGACCGTACAAGGAGTCGAAGCTGGTAAGCAGTTTGCGGGCAACGCCCGTGCGTAACGGATTCTTGCCACCTGACCGGTCCGAATTGACGAGGGCCAGCCGTGCTCGTGCGAGCAAGGCAGCAGGGTGTCCGGCACCGACCGATGCGTCCCTCAATCGCACTGCGAGAGCCGCGGCGCGGACATCGGCGTCGTCCGCTCCACGGCTCCGTCCGGCCAGCACCCAGGCAGTCCGCAGGTCGAGCGCGTACGCCGCGTGTGCACCGCGCCTGTCGAAGGCATCGACGACGTCCTTCGCCAGTCCCTTCACCGCGTCCGGCGTCATGGCTGCGACTCCGGACAGCCACGCCGATTGGGCGCGGAGAACCAAAGCCTCGGCGGGTACTGGCCGGTCTTGCGCCTGCGCGAGGCGAAGGTTGGCGAGCACCGCGTCGTTCGCAGCGGCGAAATCACCGCGGAAGACCTGCAGACTGGCGAGCATCGTCCGGCGGATCATCGTCTCACGGTCGTCCTCCCCCAACCGGTCTGCAGCCGTCTTCCAGGTACCGTGGACCAGTTCGAACCCTTCGCCGGTGGCGCCCAGGTCATAATCGACAAGTCCAAGGTTGCACTGCTGGATCAGGACGTCGATGTCGTGCGGGGCGGAGCGATCGAGAAGCCAGTCCAGTCCGCGCCGCAGGCGTCCGTGCGCTTCGCGGAGGTGCCAAGTGAAGTGTTCGGTCTTGGCGACGTTGTTCGCGATGTTGTGCTCGACACCCGGGTCCGGATGGTCGAGCGCGCCCGACGCGGCAAGCTTGAACTCCCGCATGGCGTCGACGTAGCGGCCCACGTCCAGCAACACCAGTGCCCGGTCGTTCAGCAGTTCGGTGTGCTTGGAGTCGTCTTTTCCTCCCGGAAAGGAACGCTGCAGCCGCACCGTGTTGTCGAATATCCGCAGCGCTTCTCGATGCCGCGCTCCGAGTGCGGTCAGGAATCCGAGGTTGTCGAGGATCTCGATCCGCACCCGTTCGCGCCAGGGCATCTCGGCCGTGGACGACGTCGAAGGCCCGCGCCGCGGAAGTATTTCCATCGCGCGGCGGGCGTATAATTCCGCGGCCGGCACGTCCACGTCGGCGAGCAGCGCCGCCGTCTCGTTCAGCCAGCGCGCGGCCGACTGGCTGCGTTCCCCGCGGGTGACCTGCCCCAGCTCGGCGGCGGGCACCAGTTCCTCCTGCGCCAGGTCGGTCAGCGCGTCGGACACCTCGCCGGACCAGTCACGCACCGCGGCGGCCGCAGCTTTGTCGCCGTGGAGCGCCAGCCCGAGCAGCCGCGCCTGGTACGCCGCCCGTGCGGCAGCACGTTCGTGCAGGTAGGCGGCAGGAAGCCAGAGCGTGTGATTCGCGAACGCCATCGCCACGTCCGCGGTGAGCGAGCGCGGAGATCGTTCGAGCTCGCGATGGACGAGGCGGCTGGCCGCGACGGCGGCACTGCTCAACGCCAGAACTCGTGACCACTGTATCGCGTCGTCGATGTCGAGCTCGTCCACCAGGTCGGCCGCGGCCGCACCGACGGCCAACGCGGTCCTCATGACGTCGAAGTCCGCGTCGTCTCGGAGCAGCTCCGCGAGCAGGGGGTGAACGAGCAGGGTCTCCTCGTCCGCCCCGGTCCGGATCAGCCCCTGGGCGCGCAACTCGGCGACGGCGGCGTCTCGCCGCACAGTGTCCTTTTTCAACGCTTCGACCTCTTCACCGAGGTCGAGACGGAGTGCGCCGAGGAGCCCGGCAGGAACCGCGCCGGTTCCCGCGCAGGCGAGGACCCGGAGGAGAACGAGTGCATCGAGGTGGCGTTCCCGCAGTAGGCCGATGCGCACGTACCAGGCGTCACGCAGCTTGGACGCCCCGCGGGAGGGCCGGTGCCGATGGCGCTCGAGCCAGCCTCGCAAGGACAGCCCGTCGACCGCGGCTGCTGCGGCCTGTTCGAGCGCAAGTGGGTAGCCGCCGACCTTCTCGGCCACGGCGCGAGCCGGTTCCTCGTCCTCGGCACCGGTGCGGGCCAGGAGGTAGTCGACCGCTTCCTCGATGTTCAGCGGTTCCAGTTCGACGACGTGGGACGACGACCGCCACCGCACCGACTGCGAGGTGACGAGTACGTGCAGCCCCCGTCTCGTCGGCAACGTCGCGGCGAACTTGGCCGGTTCGGGGGCGTCGTCCACCACGACAAGGGCCGGCCTGCGCTCGGCCAGCGCGTCGAAGACCGCTGCCGGCGAGTCGTCCGGCAAGCCGAGCCGTTCGGCAAGCAACGTGATGGACCCCTGCCAGGAGCCGGCGTCGGTGGCCGAGAGCCAGCCGACGACCTGATAGCTCTCTTCGAGCAGGTGACACAGGCGGACGGCCAGCGCGGACTTGCCCATGCCGCCGGCGCCCACGATCGCCACGCGCACCGAGTCACGGGTTTCGGCGAGGTGCGCGACCAGGTGGTCGATGACGGCGCGTCTCGTCCTCCGTTCGGCAGGAGTGCCGAGCCCTGGCACGGCGAAGACCCGGTCGAAGTGCTGAGTCTCAGCATGAGACGGGGCCGACAGGTCGCTCGGAGCCGGCCACTTCCGGACTACTTCGTCAACCAGACGACTGACCCGTACTGTTTCCTCCGGCCGTCCTGGCCGCACCCGGACGTGGTCGTCGAGCTCAGCCGGCCGGGGCACCCACATCCGGCAGAACTTGGCGTGCAGGGCCCGGCGTTGTTCCGCGGTCGAAGCTTTGCCGTTAAGCACGCTGAGAAGTCGCTGCGCCGAGGATCGCCGGTCCGATCGCAGCACGCTGCCGGCGAACTCGTCGGCGTTTTCCGTCGTGCTTGCTTGACGTGCCAGCAGACGCAACGCCTTGATCGCGGGGATCGAGACGTCCGAGTGGCCCGCACCCACCACGGCCAGCAAGGTTCCGGAGTCCACGGGCGCGGAGTCCAGCAGCTCGACGAACGAGCGGTCGTCCACGTCCGGCGGCAGAACCCGGACGACCAGCCTGCCGGGGCCCGGCTTGCCACCTGCGACGTCGACACGAACCCGGACGCCGGTACCCACCGGCTCGACGCACAACCGGGCCACCGCGCCGGCGAGCCCGAGCACCGGGTGGCCCGTGACCAGGCTGGTGATCGCGGCACGCACCAGGCCGAGTGCGGGATCGTCTAGACGATCAGGTGCGGTGTTCGCGCTGTCGCTGCCGGTCAACGCGGTCCTTTCACGGCGGTGACGGAAGGCTGACCACGGTACCAGCGGCTCGCGACAGATCCGTGGATGACAACGATGACCGGGCCGAGGTATCAGCGCGGCTGGCTGCGGTTGTCGAGCCGGGCCCGTACGCGGTCAGCGTCGGCAAGCCTGTGCTGGGCCAGGAACAGGTCGTACGCCTTGCGCAGCAGTGCCTCTGCGTCGTCGCGATCGCCGCGGGCCGAAAGGACGTCGGCCAGGTGTTCGGTGTGGTCGGCTTCGCCGAAGCGGTTGTCGAGCTGCCTGGCGTGCCGGATCGCCGCGCGGAAATGCTCGGCGGCCTCGTCCAGGCGGCCGGTCATGCGGGCAATGTGCCCCAGCGTGTCCGAGGTGCTCGCCTGCCCGCTGGCGTTGCCGTGCGCCACGTGGAGGCTCAAAGCCAGTTCACAGTGTTCGCGGGCGAGGTCGAGGTTCGCCAGCTGCGCGTGCTGCCATCCCAGCGCGTTGAGGGCGTGAGCCTCGCCGACCGGGTTGTGTTCCGCCCGGTACAGCTTGATCGCGGACGTCGCGTGCCGGAGCGCTTCCCCGTGCTCGCCTCGCATCGCGTGGACCCGTTGCAGGTCGTGGTGGGCATGCGCCTGTCCCATCGCGAATCCGGCTTCCTCCTCGACCTGCAATGCCCGGGTGAGACACCGCTCGGCCTCGTCCAGTTCGTCCGCTCGCGTGCACGCTCGTCCGAGCTGCCGCAACGACGAGGCGACCAGCCTCGGCGACCCGATCTCCAGGGCTGCCGCCAGCCCGAGCCGCGATGAGCCGATGTTCCCCGCCAACAAACCCAGGCGGAACTGGTAAGTGTCCAGTCCGTGGGCGATGTGCCACACCGCCGCATGCAGGCCCAGGCCGGCCGCGGCTTCGTGCACGGCGACCAGGAACGCGTGCTCGACCCGGAACCACGTCACCGCGGCGGGTTCGTCGGCGAGGGGAAACGGCTCGCAGCCGTCCGGGAGATCTGGCGGGTCGTAGGCGTGCCGGTACGGGTACAGCAGACGGTCCGCGGCACGGGCGGTGTGGGCGTAGAGGGAGACCAGCCGGGCCAGCGCCGCCTGCGCGTCGTACGCTCCCGGCAGCTCGGCCGCATGCAGTCGTACCAGGTCGTGCACCTGGAACCGTCCCGGTTCGTACTGGTTCACCAGGTTCGCCGCCTCCAGGGACCGCAGCATGCCCGCCGCCCGGGCGGCGGGAACCGCCCACAGGGCCGCCGCCGCGATCGTGGTGATCTCACCGAGCGGTACCACACCCAGCAGGCCGAACGCCTCCCTCAGCTGCTCGTCCAAGGCAGCCGAAGACCAGCTGAGCACGGCTCGCAAGCTCGTTGCGTCATCGGCGTCGAACGCGCTCAGCCTCGATGTCTCGTCGTCCAGTTCGTCGACGAAAACCGGCATCGGGAATTCCGGGTGCGCGGCCACCCTCGCGGCGGCGATCGCCAGCGCGAGCGGCAGACCCCCGCACCGTCGTGCGATGCCGCCGACCGCCGCGGGCTCGGCTTCGACCCCTTCGTCCACCAGCAGGCGGCTCAGCAACTCCCGCGCATCCGCTTCAGCCATCATCTCCAGCCGCACGACGCTGGCGCCGCGCACCCGCATGGCCGACAGCCGCCGCCTAGTCGTGACCACGACCGCACACGACGGGCTGCCCGGAAGCAGGGGTATCACCTGCTCGGCATCCCAGGCGTTGTCCAGCAAGATCATCATCCGCCGGTCCGCGACCAGGCTGCGGAAAAGTGCGGCGGCGACGTCCGGCTCCCCGGGAACGGCGGCGGGATCCACGCCCAGTGCCGTGAGAAAGCCGTGCAGCACTGTCACCGGCTCGGCCGGAGCGGCTCGTGGGTCGAACCCTCTCAAGTTGGCGAACAGCTGGCCGTCGGGGAACCGGCCGGTGTTGCGGTGGGCCCAGTGCAACGCCAGCGTCGTCTTCCCCGCTCCCCCGGCGCCCTCGATGACCGCCATCCGCGCCGGCCCGTCATCCAGGGCGGCAGCCACCAGACCGAGCTCCCGTTCGCGGGCAACGTGCCATCGGGGCGCCATGGGCAACTGCCTCGGCCCACGAGAGGTCTCGGACACCGGGAGCGGCCGGGTGTCGCGGACAAGGCCAGCGACGTCACGGGAACTATGTTGATCCGCACGGGCAGTGGCGACCCGGCCGGCGATGATGCGCGCCAGCTCCGCCGGGCCGTAGTCGGCGCTGCGCAGGTAGATGACAGCGGGGTTGAGCAGCTCCGGACCGACGTCGACGTCGTCCATCAGCACCGGCAGTAGGTAGCCGCCGCCACGCTCGACGTTCGAGGTCATCGCCGTGAGGAACTCGTCGAGCGGGTACCCCCCGGCGAGGTAGTCCCGCGACAGAAAGGGAACGACGAAGCGGGCGGACACCCCGCCGTAAATCCGGCGCAGTTCGGCGATGACGTTCTTGCCCCACAGCTGCCCGGCTTCGTTCAGATCGTAGAAGACGCGGACTCCGAGCGCTTCGCACGCCCGGACGACCTTCTCCACGTAGTCCCGCTGCTGCCCGGAGAACGAAACGGCGATGTCATAGGTTGGGGAGCCCTCGTCCACCACTTCATTCTAAGGTCAAAAACAGCACTCTCGAATCTCAATCCCGCGGCGGCAGCCGGACCACCTCGCCGGGTTGCGGGGGACGCAGGTAAGCGGGCTGATCGGTCAGCAGGCGCAACAGTTCTTCCGCACCGGGCACGTCGAACGCACTGACCCGGTAATGATCGCCGGTGCCCGGTCCCAGGAACAGCGGAAAATCGCGGGCTCCCCCATCCAGTAACACCACCGGCACGACCCGGGTCGCCCAGCGGACTCCCCCGCCGAGAAGAAGAGTTCGCAGCAACGCCAGTTCAGACTGCTCGAGGGGGTGCTCCCCGTCTTCGACCTCGCCATCACCGATTCGGCGGCACAGCGGTGAAGCCACCACCAGGATGAAATCGGCAGCCCGGATCCGCTCGGCCGCCCACAGGTACCAATCGCGGCGGGGCTCCAGGTTCCACCGGTCCAGATCCGCGTCGATGCCGTTTCGCACCAGGAAGCCGGCGAACCGGCGGACTTCCTCCGCATGTTCCGGCGTGTCCCGAGTGTACGAAATGAAGACGCGGGGCGCGGCACTCCGCGGTCTCGCCGGCACCGTGGCCGGGCGGACTGTCGTCGCCGGCTCGGCGGCCGGTGCGGCGGTGGCCAGCTGCAGCCGGAAGGGCCGGGGCCGGCTCGCGGGCAGATCGCCGAACGTGTCCTCGGGTGGCAGGTCGTAACGAGCTTTGGCCGAGACTGCGACGGATTCCGTGCCGGCGCCGACGGCGAGCACCAGCCAAGCCACGCGCGAACCGGCGCCGACCCTACCGCCGTCGTCAGACCGGTGCCGCCAGCGCAGCTCGGAACTGCCGAGCCCGAACACCTCGACGACCGGGCGCACCGGGGGCAGCTGCAACGCCATTCCGGCGCCGCCGTCGGCGTGCACCAGACTCATCGTGGTGTCCAGGACGAAGGATTCGCGGTCGCGCGCCTCGGTGGTGGAGAGCGGCACCGCGTCCAGGACAGCGGCCTCCCGGCCGTCGCCTGCGTCGAACCGGAACCCCACCTCCATCCACTCCGGTTCGGGAACATCCGGTTCCAGCACCAGTTCGTAATTCACTTTGACCAGGAAAATGTCGAGTCCGACGAAATCGCCAGGCGTGGGGCGCA
Source organism: Amycolatopsis sp. cmx-8-4 (assembly GCF_046548675.1). NCBI lineage: Bacteria > Bacillati > Actinomycetota > Actinomycetes > Pseudonocardiales > Pseudonocardiaceae > Amycolatopsis > Amycolatopsis sp. cmx-8-4. Next base: position 223,823 of record NZ_JAEBDZ010000014.1, on the reverse strand, counting down.
CCGGATGCACCTGCCAGACGCCCAGACGCACTTTCCCGAGATCGACCTGCCGCGCGGCGTCCTCGACCCCGCGGCGGGCGTCGCTCACGAGAAACAGTTCGATTCCGGGCTCTGTCATCGCAGTGGTCTCCTCCCGTGGAAACGGCCATGATAGGTGCCGCCCGCGCCTGAACGGACTGGAGCCTGATGGACGACCTGGACTCTTTGCTGTCCGACGCGAATGCCCGGCTGCGGGAATCGATGAACGGCGGCACGTCGGGGGTGCTGAGAACCGACGTACCGGTCCTGGTCGCGACGCTGGTGCGGTTCTCGGACGAGCCGACGGTGCACCCCGACGCGGTACCGGACATCCTCTTGACCGCAGGAATGTTGAGCTGGAGCCGGGGACAGGCGCAACCGCCCGGAGCCGCCCGCGCATGTGCCCACGCGGCCGCGGACCGGATCTTCGTCCGGTTGCTCGCGATGCCGGCGGACCGCGTGCCGACCAGGATCAGGGAGGCGGTGGCCGTGGCTCGTGAATCGTACGGGCACAGCGCCGTCAGGGAAGCCGGCGCGACGCTGCAGCTGGCGATGAGGTCCGGGGACACCGCCGCCCTGGACCGGGCCATCGACCTCTACCGGCTGGCGCTGCCGGAAGCGGAGCCGGACCAGCGTGCCGGAACGGCGATCGGCCTGGCGACCGCCCTGCGCGTGCGCTACGAACGCACGGGGACTCCGGACGACCTCGACGAGGCGACGGCCTTGGCCGAAGACGTGGTGGCGGCGCCCGCCGTGGACGGCGCAATCCGGTCGAACGCCTGCACGACGCTCGCCGTGTGTGTGGCACTCCAAGCCGACCGGACCGGTGCCGCCTCCGGCCACGACCGGGCCGTCGAGCTGCACCGTGAAGCGGTGTCATGCCTGCCGAAGGACCACGTTCGCCACGGCACGCTGCTGGCCAACCTGGCGATCACGCTGCGCGAACGCGCCGGACGCACGGGCTCGACCGACGACCTGGACGAATCCGCTGCACACCTGCAGGCGGCGATCGCCGAGGCAGCCGACCGGCCGGTGCGGGCGGAACGGCTTGCTTCCCTCGGCGCCACCTGGGCGGCCAAGTACCAGCGCACCGGCGAACTTTCTCTGCTCGACAAGGCGGTGCAGTCTCACACAGAGGCGGTGGAAGACACCCCGGAATCGCATCCTGATCATTCGTCGCGGCAGTCCAACCTGAGCACGACGCTGCGGCTGCGCTTCGATGCAGCCGGCCAGGACGGAGACATCGACGCGGCGGTCGCCGCCGCGCAGCTCGCGGTGAACCGGGCGCAGCCCGGCGATCCCCGGCTGGCCCTGTGGCTGGCCAACCTCCACGCCGCCTTGCTGGCCCGGTTCGAACGACTAGGCGCCCGGGACGACCTCGACCAGGCTGTCGCGGCGGCGGCCGAATCGGTACGGCGGACACCGCCCGGAACCGCCGGACGGGCCCGCCACCTGTCGAATCTAGGCACAGTACTGCGTACCTTCTACGAGGAAACGGCCGATGACACCTACCTCGCACAAGCACTGAAGGTCCACCGTTCCGCGGTCGCCGCGGCCGTCGCGGGGCGGCCGGACCACGCTGCGATCCTAGTCAACGCCGCCAACACGATGCGAACCCAGTTCGAACGCCACGGTCGCGACGAGGACCTCGACGAAGCTGTGGACACCGCGTGGGCAGCGGTCGAGTCGGCCGCTCCGGGCAGCGCCGGGTTACCGAGGTACCGGTCCAACCTGGGTGGAATGCTGCGGCACCGCTACGAACGGTCCGGCGCGCAGGCCGATCTGGACACCGCCATAGAGCAGCACCGGCAAGCGATCGAGGAAAGCAAGCTGGCCGATCGCCACCGCGCCCGCTACCTGTCCAATCTTGCGGGGACCCTGTGTACCCGGTTCGAGCGGACCGGGAAGGCCGAAGATCTCCGCGAGGCCGTGGACGTCGCGCGGCAAGCGGTCTCGGCCGGTTCCGCGCCGACCCCGGACCGGGCTCGGTGCCTCGCCACCCTCGGCGTTGTGCTGACCGCGCGGTTCGAGCAGACAGGGGCGCTGGAAGACCTCACCGACGGGATAACGAGGATCGCGGAGGCGGTGGACATCCTGCCGACCGGCCACGTAGACCGAGTCCGCCTGCTGACCAACCTGGCGGCCCAGCAGGTCACCCTGTTCGTCCGGACGGAGGACGACGATGCGCTGGAAGCCGCCGTCGCCGGCGGCCGGGCGGCGGTCGAAGCCACTCCGGAGGACAGTCCCGACCTGCCCGGACGACTCACGAACCTGGGCATCGCCCTCCAGCTGCGGTACCGCCGGGCACGACAGCTTGCCGATCTGGACGAGGCGATCGCCGTCAACCGCCGAGCACTCGCCAACACCGGGGCGGCCGCCGTTTCCCTGGCCGGCCGACGATCGAACCTCGGTTTGGCGCTGCTGTCCCGGTATGAACACCTCCGCGAGCCGGCTGACCTGTACCAGGCGGTCACCGAATGCGAGACCGCCGTGCACCAGGCGTCACCGGCCGACCCGAACCGGTGCAAGTCGTTGATCAACCTCGGCAGCGCCTTGGCCGCACGAGGCGAGCGAGACGACAGCGAGCACGACGTCACCTCGGCCGAACGGCACTGGGTGGACGCGGGCGCGTCGGCCTCGGCTCCGGGTTATGCCCGGATCGTCGCCTGGAACGCCCTCGCGCAATCCGCCGCCGGGCGGCAGGACTGGACGACTGCCGCCGACGCGTACACCGAGGCGGTTCGATTGCTGCCGGTGCTGGCCTGGCTCGGAGCTGCGCGCACGGACAACGAGGATGCGCTGGCCGGCTGGGCCGGTCTGGCATCCGACGCGGCTGCCTGCATCGTCGCCGCCCGGCGACCGGCCGACGAAGCGCTCGCCGTTCTGGAAGAGGGCCGTGCCGTCCTGTGGTCGCACCTGGTGCGACTGCGTCGGAACCCGGATGCGCTGAGCGATGTCGCGCCGGAGCTGGCCGGCGAAATGGCGGCCCTCCGGCTGCGCCTGAGCAGCTCGCTGCTGCTGGACGACTCGCCGGCCGCCCCGGCGCTGCCCGGCACCGACGACCGGCTGGCCTTGGCACAGCGGTGGGACCAGCTGGTCGCGCAGGCCGAGGAGGCGATCGGGAGCACGCCGGCTCCGGCGACGCTCACCTTGGCCCAGGACCACGCCGTGGCGGTGCTCAACGTCAGCCGCTGGCGATGCGACGCGCTGGTGATCACGCACTCGGGCAGCAAGGCGTATCCGCTGCCTGGCCTCAGGCGTACCGACGCAGTGAAGAAGGCTGCGGAGTTTCTGCTCGCACTGCGAATCCGTGAGGGTGACGACGTCACCTACGCAAAATTGGTCGCCGCAGAGCGCACTATCCGCGAAACGCTCGGCTGGCTGTGGCGTGACGTGGTCGGTCCAGTCGTGGAAACAGCGCTCCGGCACCACGGACAGCCGACCGATGCTGCCGCGTGGCCAAGAATCTGGTGGTGCCCCACCGGAGCCTTGAGCCTGCTGCCGCTGCACGCCGCCGGTGACACCGGCGGCGCCGCGCTCGATCGGGTCGTGTCGTCATACACACCCTCAGTGGCCGCCCTCCAAGATCGTCGCGAACCCGGCTCGGCCAAGTCTGCCCGATCGTTGCTGGCCGTGACGGTCGGCCAGGCACCGGACCTGCCCCCGCTACGCAGCGCCGCCACCGATCTCCGGACATTGCGCAGCCTTCTGGGCGACGAACTCACGGCGTTGCCCGAAGAACGAGCCGTCCGGGATGTTGTGCTGCGTGAGCTGAAGCGGCACTGCCGAGTCCACTTCGGCTGCCACGGCACGCAGGACCTCCTGTCGCCGGCACGGGCCCGGCTGCACCTGCACGACAGCCGGTTGACGATCGCCGATCTGGCCGCCGCCGTACGGCACGAGGCCGTCCTGGCCGTGCTGCTGGCCTGCCACACCGCCACCGGTGGGCTCCGCGTGCCGGACGAGATCGTCACGCTGACCGCGGCTCTGCGCTTCGCCGGCTGGCAACACGTGATCGGCACGCTGTGGTCGGTCCCGGACGACGTGTCCGCCCAGCTCGCCGCCGACTTCTATCGCTTCCTGCGCCGAGACGGCGAGTTCCGGGACGAGCGGGCCGCCGAGGCACTGCACCACGCCGTCCGGGCCGCGCGGGCACGGACACCGCAGATGCCCAGCGCGTGGTGTCCCTTCGTCCATTGGGGAGCATGACCAGCGACCGATACGCTGTGCAGCGAGAACGATCGGAAAGGAGCAGCCACCTGTCTCCGAAGGTATTCGTTTCCTACGTACACGCCCCGGACGCGCACAAGGATCTGGTGTTGGACTTCGCTCGGTTCCTCGAGAGTCAGGGCGTGGCAACCACGCTCGACCGCTGGACCACGGCTGAGCGAAAGGATTGGTACACGTGGATCGTCGGCGAGATCACCAGCGCCGACTATGTGCTCACGATCGCGTCCAAGCAGTACCGTGACGTGTTCGACGGCTCGCCGCCCGCAGGGAAGAGGCATGGCACTCAGGCCGAAGCGGCTCTGCTGCGTGAGCTCCTGTACTCCGACCGGGCGACGTGGCTGCCCAAGGTCCTGCCCGTCGTCCTCGACGGACACACCGTCGACGAGATTCCCCTGATCCTGCAGCCCCGAGGAGCGGACCACTACTCGATTCCGGAGTTCACCGAGACTGGCGCGGAACGTCTTCTCCGCGTGTTGTTCGGCAAACCGAAACACCTGCGCCCCGTCCGGGGTACCCCACCTGCGCTTCCGCCGAAGTCTTGGTGAACCGGCTGTGAGGTACGCCGTTGACGGATGACGTCACACCCCGGGTGGTCATCTCATATGTCAAAGATGATCAGCGGCATGCCGATCAGGTGCGGGAGCTGGCCAGGTTGCTACAGCACCAGGCCGGTATCGACACCGTGCTGGATCAGTGGGACGAACACGTTCGTCGCGACCGGGCGGAGTGGTTCACCGAACAACTGGCGGCGGCGGACTACATCATCGTGGTCGGCTCACGGAGATACCGCGCCCTGTCCGACAGGGCGGACACCGCCGAGGCCGCGCAGATTGTCATGCTGAAAGAACGCCTGCTCGGCGACGCCCCGCAATGGCTGCCAAAGGTGCTTCCAGTGGTCTTGCCCGGCGGCCGGCCGGACGATCTGCCGGATTTCGTCCGCCCGGTCTCGTCCGGATGCCACCAGATCTCGGAGATCACGCTTGCTGGCGTCGAGGGACTGCGCCGAGTCATCGCCGGGAAGCCGAAGCACCTCAAGCCGGCGCTGGGTGCACGGCAGGCCATCGGTCTGCCACGAGTGGTCGCGGAAGACCGTCAGTCGCTGCAACCCACGACTTTTTCCACCGCGGTCCCACGGCCGGCCCTGCTCGACACGGCTCTCGAGCGTCGAGGCTACCGCGCCGACGAGCCGCGCCGCGCTCTGGTACTGACCGGTGAGGGCGGCATCGGTAAGAGCGTGCTGCTAGGCCAGCTGCTCGATCGGCTCGTTGCCGATCCGGAAATCCCGGCCGTGGTGCTCGTCGCCGCCACGAGCGTGCCGCCCGGCGCTCCACGGCACACGCCGGATCAACTGGACCGGCTCCTCGGCCAAGCCGCACACGACGACTGGGGTGCCGATGGGCTACTCGCCCTGCTTACCCGCATGCGCGAGACACACGGCTCGGTGCACCTGCTAATGGACACGCTGGATCTGCTGCTCGACCAGACGACCGTCGTCCCGCTCGCCTCCATCCTCGCTCGTGCGCTGGCTATTGGAGACGTGGTGCTGACCTGCCGCACGGTCGAATTCGGCAAATACCTGAGCAACGCCAGGACGAACGCTCCGCGGCTGACAGGCAGGCTCGTGGACGAAGCGGTACCCCCGCTGAATGTGCGGCAGATGATCAAGTGGGCTGACGGCCACATCGCGCGCCTCGACATCCCCACCGCCGATCAGGTGGCGTTCCTGGAGTCGTTGGAAGGCGGGCTGCGGTCCAGCGGTTCCCTCAGACAGGTGTGCGCCCTGCCCGTGCGTCTCGCGCTGACCTGCGAGACGTTCCAGCAGAACCGGCACGTGCCGGAAGACCTCACTGTCACGGGCCTCTACAACGCCTACTGGGATCTGCGCGTCGGGCGCAACCCCGATGGGCTCGGCGACCGCAAGGAACGCGCCGCGCTGGACGTCGCGGCACAGGTGGTGGACGGTTCAGGCGCGATCGAGCTGCGAGTGCCGAAGGGATCGCTCGGTGGGGTGGACACCGATGGGCTCGCAATGCTCAAGAGCGAAGGAGTGCTCTACGACCGCGGTAACAGCTGGGAGTTCTTCCACCAGACTTTCGCCGAGTACGGCCACGCCCGCTGGCTGAACAACCAGGGAATCCGCTCGGCGCCGGTGCGAGAATTCACCCGTCGCGTGCGAGTCGGGCGCGGCACGCTTTGGCCAATCGCCACTTCGCTGCTGCTCCAAGCCGATCACGACGAGGATTACCGGCAGCTGACCGCGCTGCTGCCCGCTACCACGATGGATGGGGCGCGAAGCCGCATCCTCGGAGCTCTGCACCGCGAATCGGAGGAGCCACTCAATCGCGTCTTGGCCGATCTGGACGGGAAGGCGGACCTGCTCAGCGTCGCCATACCGGCCTTGGGCGAGGCCCCGGAACGACACCTTTCACGAGCCGTCGCCGCGGTCTCGACAGCCTTGAAAAGCGACCCGGACGCGGTGCTGGACATCGCGGTCAAGAGCCTCCGGTCGTTGCTGGCCCGGGCCCGCTCGGCCGAGCCGCTCGAGACAGCCCTCGACGCGGTGATCGCAGTGCGCAAGAACGTGGACGAGAGCGCGTGGGACAGCTACGCCGAGAGCTTCCTCATGAGCTCCTCGCCGACGGAGCAGATCCGGTCGACCGCGTTGGCGCGATACCGGCAACTGGGCCCGGTGGGCCGACGAGCGGTCCTGCGGCTGCACCTGTCCCGAGCGGAGGACCTCGGCGACGGCGAAGTTGTGAACCTCGCCGAGGCCGCGTTCGCCGGGCGGTGCCCACCGCTGCCGGATGCAGAGGCGGCCGCCTTGTTTGCGGTGCTGTGGCGCTCACCGGGCGTGCGAACCGCACGGAAGTGGTCGACCTGGGCAGACGTGGTGGCCGATCACCTGCCTAAGGGGTGGAACAACGGCCAGATCAAATTCGCGGTGGAACTCGCGACCGCCGACCCGGCCGTCGCCAACGCTGTGGTCGACGGCCTGCTCCAAGGCCACCAACGGGCTCAAAAGACGTGGGTTAACGTGTTCCATCAAGTCGCCGAACGACGGCCGGGCCCCACTGTGCACCGACTGCTCGCCAATCCCCTGCCGACGCGCACCCTGGCGCTGAACGCCATCACCAAGTGCGTGCCAGTCTTCGTCGCCACGTTGGAGCCGGAGGACCGGGCCAAGCTGGTGCAGTGGCTGCGGCCGGCCCGTGCGCACGCGCCCCGTTCCGTCTGGCCTAGAGCCGTACTCCTCGCCACCGACGACGTGGCTGTGCACCGCGCCCTGCTCGACGAAGTCGAGAACACCGAACTCCCGGACGCGGTCCGGGAGAACCTCATTTACGCCTGGTACGTCAACTCACCGCGAGCAGTCCTCGACGCGTTGCTGCCACAGCTGCGGGCCTTGACCGAAAACGTCACCGGCGACCTGGTAAAGACCCGCGCTATCCTCGAAGGCCGCGTCGCCGACACTGACGAAGCCGCTCGGGAATGGGTCCGCACGGCACTGTTCGACCGGCCCAGCAAAACGGTCGCCGGCGCGGCGGCGAAATCGATGGCCGACAACATGGAGCCTGTCACGATTCCGCTCGCCCGGTGGCTCGGATCCCTACTGCCGACCAAGCACACCGACGCCACCGCCCGTCTTGCGGTCTTCCTGAGTCATGACCGAACACCCCCTGTCCTCGGCAAAATCGCCGACGAGCTGCTGCCGGTGGTCCTGACGCGACTTGCCACCGCCGCGACGGCCGGGGAGGACAGCGACTGCTCTCGCGCGCTGCTGAAGCTGGCGACCGCGATCGACAAGCAGCATCACCTGACCCGCGACGACGTTCGTGAGGTGTACCGGATCGTATGTTCCAGGCTCCCGCTGAACCAGCCCGGCGGCGACCGGCACAATGACCACTCCGCGGCCTTCCGCGACTTTACTGAGCTGACCGGTTCACTGATGGCGAAACGGCTGCACCGCGCGGAGACTCGCAGCCGGACCGAAGCGGTGCTGAGATCAGTCGATCCCGGCACGATGGGTAAGAAGATCGACTCAGAATCCTTAGCCGAGTTGCTTCGCGGCTTCGTCGTCCACGACCCGACGGCCGTCGATTGGCTGGAGGCCATGTTCGGTGAGCCTGAGCTGAGTTTGAGCGTCAAACTGGCCATCGCCGAAACTTTCCTGGTCCGTGACCAGCAGTCAGCCGCAGGCGGCCGCGCACTACGGTTAAAGGAGCGGCAAGACTGCCCACCCGAGGTGAGAGCACTGATCCTGTCGAAGTTGAAGGACTGATACCTTCTCTGTGCGCACGACGGTCATGACCGGGCGTCGCGTGGGACTCAGCAGATTTGGATCGAGTAGACCTGTTGGGTTCCAAAAGTAGGTCACCGACACTGACCGTGAACCGGCTGGTCAGCACCCATAGGTGAGCACAGGCTTTCGTGGTGTCCTGTTTTTGTCCACTAAACCAGATTCGTCCACTCGGTGGACGCTTTCACCGAGAGTGAAGCCTGGTCGATCGATAGCCGCAGTTGACGTCATGCCCAACCTCGTCGGCTACACCGTTACACGCAGAAGAAGATCCTTCCGAATCCGTCGCGAGCTTGTGACCTTAGGACGAAGTTGCTCTAAAACCGAAATTCGCAGGAGGGAAGTTGCAACACGGGGTCGCGAGACGGCGATATAGGACCACGCAAGCAGACGGGAGTCAACACAGCTGAGGAGCTCGAGATGGAGGAAGTGCCGGCGTGGAAGGTGAAGCTGGTCCGCGTCGTGGTCTGGGTGCTCTTCGGAGTCATCTTCGGCCTCCTGCCGGTGATCATCGCAGCGTTCAGGGACTCGGTATCACCCGAAGGACTCAACCTCGACAAGATGCTGGGAAGTGGTGAGCTTCTGATTGTCGGAGCGGTCATCGCCGCAGGCGCGACGGGGGAACTCTTTGCCTCCAGCCGACGGAGGTCCACCGACGGGATAGTAGCCAACCTGATGTGGATATTCGCCGGGTTTGCCGTCATTGCCGCCTTCGCAGCTGACACGATTTTGTATCTCATCGCTGTCGGACCGTCACACTCAGCTATGACCGGCTTGTCTTTGATCTTCTTTTCGGCGACAGTAGTGGGGACCACCATCGCGGTAGGAACGGCGGCATGAGATGAATGCATTGGTGTGGGCCGTCGTGGCCATGTCAGTCAGCGCCCTGACCGCTCTGGGGTCTCTGGCCATGGCGGTCGTGGCTAGGCTGCGTCCTCGTAGGCAGCCAACGCGTGTCCAAATCCGGACACAGAGCACCCGGGTCGCAGTCGAGCTTGACCCGGGCGCGTCTGACCAACAGGCGAAGGAGGTATTCGTCCAGGCGCTCGGACAGACACGTCAAGGCACCACAGCGTCTTCGCCTAGGGCTTCCAGCTGCTGAACTCGTGAGCAGTGCACATCTCAGCTCAATCTCACCCATATGAGTGAGTTTCGTGTGACCGGAGAGGCGGTGGCCGACGTCCTCGCCCGCCTGCTGGCGCTCGCGGCGAATGGGCCGGACCTTGCCGCGCGCACCCGCCGCCGAGTCTCACCGACCGCGCCGTCACCTCATCCGTCGCCGCGCATTGCAGCGGATCGACCACAAGAACGGGCTTCACCGCGCCGAACACGTCTGGCGATCATTCGGCGACGGCGACCCGAGCCAATGACGCCGAAAGCAGCCCTCCGGGAAGCAACCCGAGCCGAAGACCTGCGGTAGTGCCTGTTTCTCCTAGTCGACCCAGCCGCCGCACTTCCCTGACACGGAAGAGGTCACTGGTTCAATCCCAGTATCGCGCACCACCTTAAACAGCAGGTCAGAAGCCCTGTCCCTCCCCGGAGAGACAGGGCTTCTGTCGTCAGATGGCGACGAAATGGCGACGGCATCCCGCGCCAGGAGGGTCCGCCTGGATCGCAGGTGCGGGAACCAGGAAACCAGCTTCGCCCGCTCGCCCGGGTACAGGGACGCCAGCGACCGCAGCCAGCGTTCCTCCAGGACATCCAGGATCTGATTCACCATCGCCGGCGTCACGTGGTCGTAGACCCGCGCGATGCCCTTCATCATCCAGCTCGACGCCGTCCCACGCCGGGCGCCAGAACCGGATCCGGAAGTTCGACCGCCGCCACGGATGACCTTCCGGCGTCGACAGCACGAACGGATCGCGGTGGCTGTCCATCAGCTCCTCGTACAGCACCGCGATCCCCGGCGGGAGCGCCACGAACCGAGTCCCCGCAGGAGTTTTCGTCCGACCCTTCTTCGGCCGGGAGTTCCCGCGCCGCGCCGGCGGACGCCGGCGGCCATCCGAGCGATGATCATCACCCTTCCGGACTCCTTTGTAGACCTTCCCGCCGACCTCCTTCAGCGGTGTCCGGATCTCGATGCCGCGCCGCTCGGAGTCGTACTCGTGCCGCTGCTGCCCGACAAGTTCACCCCATCGGGCGCCGGTACAGACATCCATCAAGCACAGCACGAAGCCCGACATCCCCAGACCCAGCTCGTAGAGCCGCATCGCGGCACGCAACGCCTGAGCCGGAGTAGCCACCAGCCGCTCGGTATCGAACTCGCTGTTGGTCACCCGGACGCCGTTGCACGGATTGGCCGGGATCATCCGGGCCCGGACGGCGCCGTTCAGGATCGTGGAGAACAGTGCGAAGTACGAGGACACCGACGACTCGGCGTAGTCCTCGTGCAACTCCGAGAGCCACCGCCGGCTTGTTCAGCGCGGCCATCACGGCCGTCCTGGAACGGGCCGGTGTGCCGGCCGGGCCCGGACCGGACCAGGCACCGGCGCTGGCCCGTGCGCTCTGCTGGATGATCGAGCGGACCTTCTACCACGCGTCGCAGGAGTCTCCTGAAAACTGCACGCGGCCGCGGCGACCTGTGAACACATCCGGCTGATCAGCGCCGGCCTGGCTACCTGGCTACCTGACTGTCTGGGGTTTTCCCAGTCCCCGGGCCTGCATCGTGGGTGAGTATCCCTTGATGCAGCCGAGGAGACGTCATCGTTCACTCGCCCGCAGTTCTCGAACCGCGTACGACAACACCGATGGCGGAGCCGCCCACCCGGCCACCGCGGCGCCGGCTGAGAGCGCTGGCGGCAGGCGCCGGAATCCTGACCATCCTGTGTGCGCTCGCACTGCCGCTGGCGCCCGTCGCGGTCGACGATCCTTCGGTGTCCTGGCCGGTGGATCCCGCCGCGCCGCAGTCCACTCTGCTCGCGCTCGAAGCCGGCAAGCCGCTCGGGCTGACGGCCGGTTTCTCCTGCGCCACCGTAGACGCAGCGGCCGCCGCCGACGCCGATCGGGCGTCGCACGTCCTGCTCGCCACCACCGATCCCGACCAGCCCACGGCCGCCGAGGGGCTGCGGGTGACCGCCGAAAATGGCTCCCTCACGGCGTTCCTCGGCCCGGCCGTCGTCTTCCGCGAACCGATCACGGCGCAACCCTGCCAGTACCGGATCCGCACCGAGGACCAGAAGCTGTTCTACACCAAGGACGGGCGGACACTGGGCACGTCGGCGCTGCCGGACGTGGACGCGTTGATCACGGCGATCACCACGCTGCCCGGCCGGGACCTCGACGTCACCGTGCGGGTCGACGACCGGTTCGCATCCGCGCCGACGCCGGTGAAGCTCGTGCTCCTGGCGGCCGTGGTGGCCGGGCTGCTGGTGTGCGCGGGCTGCCTGATCGTGCTGTACCGGCGGCCCGGCCGGCGGAAGCGCTTCCACCCCCGCGCCGCGGACGTCGTCGTCGGCGTCACGCTGCTCGCGTGGCTGTTCCTCGCGCCGCGGACGAGCGACGACGGCTGGATGTACGCGATGGCGCTCAACCGGGAACACGCGGGCTATTTCGGCAATTACTACATGTACCACAACAATTCCTACGTCCCGTTCACGTGGCTGTTGCAGCTCTACGCGTGGTGGTCCGAACTCGGCACGGCTCCCGTGCTCCAGCGGGTGCCGTCGCTGTTCTTCGCGATCATCACGTGGCTGGGGGTCCGCGGCGCAGTCGGCCCGGTCGCCGTGCGGAAGCGCCTGCTGGTCCCGGCGCTGCTGTTCCTCGTCTGGTGGCTGCCTTTCGGCCTCGGCACCCGCCAGGAGGCTTCGGTCTCGGCCTGCCTGACGATCACCGTCTGCGCCGTGCTGCTCGCCCGCCGCCGGCAACGGGTCGGGTACCTCGGCCTCGCCGTCGGCGCGGCGTCCCTCGGGCTCATCGCGCACACCGCCGGCATCCTCGTGCTGCTCCCCCTGGCGCTCGGGGCGAAATCGGCGGCGCAGCTGATCCGCGGGACCGCGCGTTCGACGACGGACGCGGTCGCCGCGGTGCTGTGCGTGGTGTCGTGCGCGGCGATCGCCGCCGTCGCGGGGTTCGCCGACGGCTCGCTGAACGACTTCCTGCGCGGCAGCTCGTCCTTCGGCGGCGGCCTCGACACCGGTCCCCCGGACCCGCTCGGCGACGAGCTGGACCGGTACCGGCTACTGCTGGGCGACCAGTCCACCGGCAACTTCGCGCTGCGCGCACCGGCGCTGCTGCTCCTGCTGATCGTGCCGTTCTTCGTGCTGCTGTGCGTCCGCGCCCGGCAGCGCCGACGGCCGTTGCCCCGGCCGCTGTGGCTGACCGGCTGGACCTGCACGCTGGGGCTCGCGCTGCTGGTGTGCACCCCGTCGAAGTGGCCGTGGCACTTCGGGGCGTTCGCCGGCGTCGCGACGATCTTCCTCAGCCATCTGGCCCTGTCGGCGCCGGACTTGGCCCGGCGCTACCTCGGCACCCGCCGCCTGACCTTCGTGGTCGGCTCCCTGCTCCTGGCCGGGTCGGGCGGCTGGATCTGGCTGGCCGCCCAGGGCCGCAACACCTGGGCCGACGACGTGCTACCCGGCGTCCCCCTGGCCGGCGAGCCGCTGCCGGGTGCAGTGGCGCCGGCCGTGGTGCTCGCCGGAGCCCTCGTCGTCACGCTCGTCCCGCGCCGGGACGCCTTCACCGCGATCCACCTCGCCCGGGCGATCGCCGTCTGCTTCCTGGTGGGAGAGCTGACTTTCCTCGTCGGCGGGTTCGCGCTCGCCACGGTGCGGACCCGGGATTCGTGGTCGCCGTGGGCGGACGCCGTCGCGGACCCGCTCGCCCGCCGCTGCGGGGAGGCGCGGGTGCTGCGAGCCGCCGACCCGGGCTCCGCGCGTCCGGTCGCGGTGCTGGCGGGCGCGCCGGCCACCGACGGCTTCGACCGCGACGTCCGGGCGCCGGGCAGCCCGCCCGAGCCGGGCCCCGCGACGGCCGAGGTCTACGGCAGCCTGACCGCTGGCCCGGCCACCATGACCACGCCGTGGTTGCGGCTGTCCGCCGACCTGTCGGCGGACAAGCAGCTCATGACGACCGTGAGCGGCGTGACCGGTGCGGGCAACACCCTCACCGCCGAGTTCGCGAACGCGTCCGACGGCGGGTACCGCGTGGTCGCCCGCTCGGACTTCGCCGCGCCGGAGGACAGCCTGTCCTGGCGGGACGTGGCGATCAGCGACGGCACGGCCCTCCCCGCGGGCACCACGGCCTTCCGGCTGACCGCGAAGGTGACGCGGGATTGGCTGTCGTTCGCGATGCCCACGGTGCGCGACGTCGTCCCGGTCGGCGACTTCCTGCCGCGCGACGGGCACACGCTCGTCGACTGGCAGCTGAACTGGCTCTACCCCTGCCAGGGCCAGCCGGTCATCGCGAACGGCGTCGTGGCGCCGGTCTCCTACGCCGTCGGGTTCGGGTTCGGTCCGGACGGCAGCGAGCACAGCGCCACCGCGGGCGGTTCGTGGAGCCCGGAAGTCGGCGGGATCCTCGGCGCGCAGAACCGCGTCTCGACGATCACCAGGCTGTACACCCGGCTCGACACCGAACCGGCCACTCCGATGCGGACGGTGTACCGCCTCGACCGCCCGTACGCCGACGCCGCCTACCGGCTGAGCCGCGAAAGCCACACGGTGATGGGCTGGCGGACATTCTGAGTCGCCGGGAGGCGACGCTTGCAAGACGGTCGGCTGCGGGGACCGCATTCGGGCGCGCCACTGAGGATCACTGGGACCGGGGCCAAGCCGCGCCCGTTGGGCGACCTCCAGGATCCCGTCGTCGGCCAGCCACGTGGCGTGCGTGTGCCGGCCCTTCGCGGAACGTGAACGTCGACAGAATCGGCGGACGCCGCTCCCCCGGCCCGGCGTCGTCCAGTTCGACGCCGTTCCACGCCGGGCGCCAGAACCGGATCCGGGAGATCGACCGCCGCCACGGATGGCCCTCCGGCGTGGAAAGGACGTACGGGTCGCGCTGGCTGTCCATCATCTCCTGGTAGAGAACCGCGATTCCGGGCGGCCGGGCTACGAACCGATTCCCTGCAGGGGTTTCGTCCGACCCTTTGGGCCGAGAGTTCCCCCGGCGGGTCGGCGGACGTTGGCGGCCTTCCGAGTGATGATCATCACTCTTCCAGCCTCCTTTGTAGACTTTCCCGCCAGTCTCTCGTGCCGCTGCTGCACGGGTTGGCCGGAATCATCCGGGTACGCACAGCTGCGTTGAGGATCGTAGAGCTGAGCGGGTCCGCGGTCCGCGGACCCGCTCAGGCCGCCGTCCCCGTTGCCTGGCTGCTCACGGGGACCGCGGACTTCATCAGGCGGCCGAGAACGACCGCGTGGTCGGCGAACCGCTCGTAGACGCGGCTCAGTGCGGCGATGTCCGCCGGCTCGCGCAGGGCGGCCAGGATCCGGCGCAGGTCGGCGAGGTCGTCCTCGACCCTGATCGACGCGCGGGCGTGCGCGTCGTCGTCGGTGGCCAGTTCCACCAGCCATACGGTGATGCGGCCCAGCTCGACGAAGTCCGGTGTCAGCGCGTGCGGCACCACCGGGTGCGGGTAGGCGCGCTGGACGGCCCGCGCGACCTGGAGGACGAGCCCGCTCAGCCGCTCCAGCTCGGTCAGCGCGTGGATCGCCGCGAGCACCGTCACCGCCGGCGCTCGCAGCGCCAAGACCGTGTGCACCTGCCGGGCCAGCTCCTCGCGCTCGCGGTCGAGCCGGACCGAGTCGGCCACGATGTCGTCCGCCAGCGCGACATCGGCCTCTTCCAGGGCAACGGTCGCGCGCTCCATCGCGGCCGCGGTCGCCCGGGTCAGCCGCACCAGGTCGTCGGCGGCGGATTCGTGGGAGGAGGGGCTGCGCATGCCTCCACACTGTCCAACCAGGACAGACGCGTCCAGCATTTTGACGGGAATTCGACGCCGGTGAACGGAACTGGTCAAGACGCCGTCAGCGTCGGCCGTCGCGGCGTGAAGAAACAGCACCTCGGCCGCGGTACGACTGCCTCCGCGGCGAGGCGGCGGAGCTCCTCGAGGTCCTCCCGCTCGGTGGCCAGCTCGATCGCTTGAACCGGGTCCGTCATGGTGTTTCCTCCGGGACGAAGCGGTACCCGATGCCCGTTTCGGTGACCAGGTACCGCGGGTGCGACGGTTCGGGCTCGAGCTTCCGCCGCAGCTGTGCCATGTAGACGCGCAGATAGTGCCCGCGCTCCGCGCACTCCGGGCCCCAGACGGTGGTCAGCAGATGCCGGCTGCTGATCAGCGAGTCGGGGTTGCGGACCAGCTGCTCGAGAACGGCCCATTCGGTCCGGGTCAGGTGCACCGCGGTGTCACCCCGGCGGACGATCTTGGCCGCGACGTCCACGGTGAACGCCGCGGTCTCGACGACGAAGTTGGGCGCGGGCGGCGCGGCGAGCGCCAACCTGCGCTCCGCGGCGCGCAGGCACGCGAACAGCTCGTCCATGCCGAAGGGCTTCGTGACGTAGTTGTCGGCGCCGGTGTCGAGGGCCTGGATCTTGTCTGCGGGCTCGTGCCGGGCGGACAGCACGATGATCGGCATCGCGCTCCAGCTCCGCAGCTGCCGGATCACCTCGATGCCGTCGATGTCGGGCAGTCCGAGGTCGAGCAGGACCAGGTCCGGCCGGGCGGTCGCGGCGGAGAGCAGCGCGGAGGCGCCGTCTGCGGCCGTGATGACCTCGTAGCCGCGGGCGGTGAGGTTGATCCGCAGGGCGCGCACGAGCGCGGTCTCGTCGTCGACCACCAGCACGGACGTCATCGCGCTCCCGCATCGGCCGCCGGGAGGGACAGGACGACGGTCAGCCCGCCGCCCGGAGTGTCCTCGGCGCGGACGGTCCCGGCCATCGCCTCGACGAACCCCTTCGCGACCGACAGGCCCAGGCCGACGCCGGTGGTGGTGTTGCGGTCGCCGAGCCGCTGGAACGGCGCGAACGCGGATTCGGCGCTGCCCTTCGGCAGGCCGCGACCGTGGTCGACGACCCGCAGCTCGACCCGGCCGGCGTACGCGCTGGCGCGGACGGCGACCTCGCCACCGCCGTGGCGCAACGCGTTGTCGATCACGTTGGCGACGGCGCGTTCCAGCAGCCCGGCGTCGGCCGTGACCGCGGGCAGCCGGACGTCGACGTCGACCACGACCTTCCCACCGCCGTCCACCGCGGCGAGCGCGGTCGTGACGACTTCGTCGTACCCGACCGGGCGCAGGATCGGCCGCACCGCGCCGGTGGCCAGCCTGGAGGAGTCGAGCAGGTTGTCGACGAGGCCGGCGAGCCGGTCGGCGGACTCTTCGCCGGCGGCGAGCAGCTCTTCGACGTCCTCCTCCGACAGGTCGATGTCGTGGGCGCGCAATCCGCCGAAGACGGCTTTGATCGAGGTCAGGGGGGTGCGCAGGTCGTGCCCGACGGCCGAGAGCAAGGCCGTGCGCAGCTCGGTGGTCTCCGCTCGCCGTTGCGCTTCCTGCGTCTGGACGGTCATCCGCTGCTGACGCAGGGCCAGCAGCGCCTGGCCCGCCGCGGCTTCGAGGACCCGTTGATCGTGCGCCGGCAGCGTCCGCCCGCGCAGCGCCAAGTGGACGTCGTCGGTCACCGGGACGTCGGCGTCGGCTTCGTCGGGGTCGTCGCATGGCCGATCGCCGGTGCAGGCCACGCGCACCCACGCATCGCCCTGCTTCTCCAGCAATGCCACGGATTCCAGCGCGAAGTTCTCGCGGACCTTCTCCAGCAGCCGCTGCAGCGGCTGGTCGTGGCCGAGCACGGTCCGGGCGTAGGACGCCAGCAACGCGGCCTCGGTCCGCGCTTGGGCCGCGGCGTCCGCCCGCCGTGAGGCGCGGTCCACCACGAGCGCGAACGCCACCGCGACGACGACCATCGCGACGAGCGTGATGACGTTCTGCTGGGCGTCGACGGTCAGGGTGTACAGCGGCGGCGTGAAGAAGAAGTTCAGCAGCAGCGCGCTCGCGATCGAGGCGAACAGCGCGGGCCCGAGGCCGCCGACCAGCGCCACGATGATCGTCGCGAGGAAGTAGTCGATGACGTTGGTCGACAGGATCAGCGTCTGCCGCAGCAGCACCCCGATCAGCGTCGCGACGGCGGGTAGCGCGAGCGCGAGGGCCCAGCCGGCGATCTGCCGCCGCCGGGCCAGCGAGCTGCGGGGGAAGAGCTTCGCGCGCAGGCGCCCGCCGGATTCGGCATGGGTGACCATGTGCACGTCGATCGGCCCGGACTCCTGCACCACGGTGGCGCCGATGCCCTCGTCGAACAGCCGCGCCACGCGGGAGCGGCGCGAGGTGCCGATCACGAGCTGGGTGGCGTTGACGCCGCGGGCGAAGTCGAGCAGCGCGTCCGGTACGTCGTCGCCGACGACGGTGTGGAAGGTGGCGCCGAGGTCGTCGGCGAGCTTGCGGTACTCGGCGATCGCCTGCGGCGAGACCCCGGCCAGGCCGTCGCCGCGCAGGACCTGCACCACGAGGAGCTCGGCGCCGGCCCGCTTGGCGACCCGCCGCGCCCGCCGGATCAGCGTCTCGCTTTCCCGGCCGCCGCTGATCGAGACGACCACCCGTTCCCGGGCCTCCCAGGTGTCGGTGATGTCGCGTTCGGTGCGGTAGCGCTGCAGCGCGACGTCGACTTCGTCGGCCACCCACAGCAGCGCCAGCTCGCGCAGCGCGGTGAGGTTGCCGGGCCGGAAGTAGTTGCCGAGCGCCGCGTCGATCCGCTCCGCCGGGTAGACGTTGCCGTGGGCCAGGCGCCGTCGCAGCGCCTCGGGGGTGATGTCCACCAGCTCCAGCTGCGCGGCGCGGCGGACGACCTCGTCGGGCACGGTCTCCTGCTGCACGATGCCGGTGATCCGCTCGACGACGTCGTTGAGGCTCTCCAGGTGCTGGACGTTCACGGTGGAGAGCACGTCGATCCCGGCGTCCAGCAGCTCGTCGATGTCCTCCCAGCGCTTGGCGTTGCGCGAACCTTCGACGTTGGTGTGCGCGAGCTCGTCGATGACCGCGACTTCCGGGGCCCGGGCGAGGATGGCGTCGACGTCCATCTCCTCGAAGGCGTGGCCGCGGTAGTCCACGCGCTTGCGCGGCACGACCTCCAGGCCGTCCAAGAGCTCGGCGGTCTTGAGCCGGCCGTGGGTCTCCACCAGGCCGACCACGACGTCGGTGCCGCGGTCGAGCCGGCGGCGGGCCTCCCCGAGCATGGCGAAGGTCTTCCCCACGCCCGGGGCGGCCCCGAGGTAGATCCGCAGCTCGCCGCGGCGGCGTTTGTGGTCGCCGCCGGGCGGTCTCGCGTCTTCCGTCGTCACGGTCAGTGCCTGGCCGCCGCGACCGCCAGGTTCATCCCCAGGACGTCGACCGCCGGGTCACCGAGCACCCCGATGCCGCGGCCGGTCGTGTTGTCCGCGACGATCGTGCGGACCGCGTCCTCGCTCAGCCCGGTCTCCCGCGCGACCCGCGGCACCTGCAGCTCGGCGAAGGCCGGGCTGATCTGCGGGTCGAGCCCGGACGCCGACGCGGTGACCGCGTCCGCCGGCACCTTCGAGGCGTCGACACCTTCACGCTTGGCGATCAGGTCCTGCCGCTGTTTCACCGTGGCCAGGAGATCCTCGTTGGCGGTGCCCTTGTTCGAGGCACCCGACGTCGACGGGTCACCCGGCCCGAGCGGGTCCTTCGACCCGGCCGAGGGCCGGTTGTGGAAGAACGGGTCGTGCGCCGGATCCTTCGCCACCGGGTCGACCCCGATCAGCGACGACCCGACGGCCTGCCCGTTCTGCGTGACGATCGAGCCCTCGGCGTTGTCCGACAGGCCCGGGATCCGCGCCACCGCCCACACGGCGAGGGGGTAGACGACACCGAGCAACACGGTCAGCACCAGCAGCATCTTGAGGCCGGCGATGCTCTGCTTGTACAGCACCTTCATGGTCACATTCCCGGAATCAGTCGGACGAGCAGGTCGATCAGCCAGATCCCGGCGAACGGCGTCACGATGCCGCCGAGTCCGTAGATCAGCAGGTTGCGCCGCAGCAGCGACTTCGCGCTCGAGGGCCGGTACCGGACGCCGCGCAGGGCGAGCGGGATCAGCGCCACGATGATCAGCGCGTTGAAGATCACCGCGGACATGATCGCCGAGTTCGGCGAGTGCAGGCCCATGATGTTGAGCCCGCCCAGCTGCGGGTAGATCGCGGCGAACATGGCGGGCAGGATCGCGAAGTACTTCGCCAGGTCGTTGGCGATGGAGAACGTCGTCAGCGCGCCGCGCGTGATGAGCAGCTGCTTGCCGATCTCCACGATCTCGATGAGCTTCGTCGGGTTCGAGTCGAGGTCGACCATGTTGCCGGCCTCCTTGGCCGCCATGGTCCCGGTGTTCATCGCCACCCCGACGTCCGCCTGCGCCAGGGCGGGAGCGTCGTTGGTGCCGTCACCGGTCATCGCGACCAGCCGGCCGCCTTCCTGCTCCTTCTTGATCAGCGCCATCTTGTCTTCGGGCTTGGCTTCGGCGAGGAAGTCGTCCACCCCGGACTCGTCGGCGATCGCCTTGGCGGTGAGCGGGTTGTCGCCGGTGATCATCACCGTCTTGATGCCCATCGCGCGCAGCTCGGCGAACCGCTCCCGCATGCCCGGCTTGACGACGTCGGACAGCCGGATCACGCCTCGCACGATCGCGACGCCCTCGACCTGCTCGGCGACGACGAGCGGCGTGCCGCCTTCGGCGCTGATCGTGTCGACGACGCTGTGCACTTGGTCCGGAATAGTGCCGCCGTGTTCGGCGACCCAGGCGCGCACCGCGCTGGCGGCGCCCTTGCGGACGACCCGGCCGTTCAGGTCGATGCCGCTCATCCGGGTCTGGGCGGTGAACGGGACGAACTCGCCGGACTTCTCGGCCTCGCTCGCCTCGGTCGGCAGGACGTGCTCGCGGGTGCACAGGTCGATGATGCTGCGCCCCTCCGGTGTGCCGTCGGCGAGGCTGGACAGCCGGGCCGCGATCGCCAGGTCGTCGATGGACGACGACCCGACGTGCAGCAGCTCGGTCGCCTGCCGGTTGCCGAAGGTGATGGTGCCGGTCTTGTCGAGCAGCAGCGTCGAGACGTCGCCGGCGGCCTCCACCGCGCGCCCCGACGTGGCGAGCACGTTGCGCTGGACCAGGCGGTCCATGCCCGCGATACCGATCGCGGACAGGAGCGCGCCGATCGTCGTCGGGATCAGGCAGACCAGCAGCGCGGTCAGCACGATCACCGACACGAGCCCACCCGAATAGCCGGCCATCGGCTGCAGGGCGACGACGGCCAGCACGAAGATGATCGTCAGCACCGCGAGCAGGATGGTCAGCGCGATCTCGTTCGGCGTCTTCTGCCGCGACGCGCCTTCCACGAGAGCGATCATGCGGTCCACAAAGGACTCACCCGGCTTGGTCCTGATCTCCACGACGATCCGGTCGCTCAGCACCGTCGTGCCGCCCGTGACGGCCGAGCGGTCGCCGCCGGACTCGCGGATGACCGGGGCGGACTCGCCGGTGATGGCCGACTCGTCGACGGTCGCGATGCCCTCGACGACGTCGCCGTCGCCGGGGATCACCTCGCCGGCCTCGACCACGACCCGGTCGCCGATCTTCAGCTCGACACCCGGCACGCTTTCTTCACTGCCGTCGGCCCGCAGCCGGCGGGCGACGGTTTCCTTCTTGGTCCGCCGCAGGCTTTCCGCCTGGGCCTTGCCGCGGCCTTCGGCGACGGCTTCGGCGAGGTTGGCGAACAGCACCGTGAACCACAGCCACAGCGCGACGCCGATGTTGAACACGCCGGGGTCGGTGATCGCGAAGACGGTGACCAGCACGGAGCCGACCCACACCACGAACATGACGGGGTTGCGCAGCTGGTGGCGCGGGCTGAACTTGCGGAAGGCGTCCGGCAGGGACGTCCAGAGCTGACGGGGGTTGAAGACGCCCGCCCCGATCCGGCCCACGTTTTCGGCGTGGTGCTCGGTGGTTTCCTCGGGGGAACGCTGGGTGGTGATGGTCATGCGAGGGCCTCCGCGATGGGACCGAGAGCGAGGGCGGGGATGAAGGTCAGGGCGGCGACCAGCACCACGGTGCCGCCGAGCATGGTGGCGAACAGCGGGCTGGTGGTCGGCAACGTGCCCGCGGTTTCCGGCGTCTTCTTCTGCGCCGCCAGCGAACCGGCCAGGCAGAGCACGGCCAGGATCGGGATGAACCGGCCCAGCGCCATGCAGACGCCGAGCGTCGCCTGGTACCAGTCGTTGGTCACCGTGATGCCGGCGAACGCACTGCCGTTGTTGTTGCTGGCCGAGGTGTAGGCGTAGAGCAGTTCGGAAAAGCCGTGCGCGCCCGGATTGTTGAACGCGTCGGTGTTCCCGGGGATCAGCAGCGCCGCACCCGCGCCGATCAGCACGACGGCGGGCATCGCGAGCATGGCGATCGAGGCGCAAGTGACCTCGCGTTTGCCGAGCTTCTTGCCCAGGTACTCCGGCGTCCGCCCGACCATCAGGCCGGCCAGGAACATCGCGATGATCGCCATCACCAGGATGCTGTAGAGCCCGGTGCCGACGCCGCCGGGAGAGAGCTCGCCGAACATCATGTTGATCAGCGTGCCGAACCCGCCGAGGCCGGAGTAGCTGTCGTGCATCGAGTTCACCGCGCCGGTGGACGTGCCGGTCGTCGAGTCGGCGAACAACGCCGACGCCGCGAGCCCGAACCGGGTCTCCTTGCCTTCCATGGCCGCACCCGCCAGCCGGGCGGCCGCGCCGTTCGCGTGCGTCTCGCCCCACCAGATGACCGTGAGCATCCCGGCCCACAGCACGCCCATGACGCTGAGCAGGACGTAACCCTGCTTGGTGTTGCCGACGAGCTTGCCGAACGTCCGGGTCAGGCTGACCGGAATGACCAGGAGCAGGAAGATCTCGATCAGGTTGGACCAGGAGTTCGGGTTCTCGAACGGGTGGGCGGAGTTGGCGTTGTAGATGCCGCCGCCGTTGGTCCCCAGTTCCTTGATGGCCTCCTGGCTCGCCGCCGGTGCCAGCGCGATCGTGCTGCCCGAGCCGTCCGGGTTGAGCACCGAGACGCCGGACTTGAGGCTCTGCACGACGCCGAGCGCGACCAGCACGATCGCGAACACGAACGAGATCGGCAGCAGCACGCGGATCGTGCCGCGGGTCAGGTCGACCCAGAAGTTGCCCAGCCGATCGGACTTCGAGCGGACGAACGCGCGGGTGAGCGCGATCGCCACAGCAAGACCGACACCGGCGGAGACGAAGTTCTGCACGGTCAGGCCGGCCATCTGGACCACGTGGCCCATGACGCTCTCGGGGATGTAGGACTGCCAGTTCGTGTTGGTCACGAAGCTGATCGCGGTGTTGAACGCGACCCCGGGGTCGACCGTGCGGCCGAAGTTCAGCGGCAGCAGCGGCTGGATCCGCTGCAGCAGGTAGAGGAACAGCACCGAAACGAACGAGAAGGCCAGCACGCCCGAGGCGTAGGTCTTCCAGTGCTGCTCGGACTCCGGGTCCGCGCGCACGACCTTGTAGACGGCCTTTTCGAGCCGCCAGTGCTTCGTGCTCGTGAACACGCGGTACATGTAGTCGCCCAGTGGCCGGTACACCACCGCCAGGGCGAGCAGGAGGAGGCCGACCTGTCCAAGGCCGGCCCACGTCGAGGACATCAGAACTTCTCCGGTTTGATCAGCGCGATGAACAGGTAGACGATCAGGGCCAGCGCCAGCACGCCGCCGACGACGTTGGCGAACACGCCGGTGCCGCTCACAACCGCTCCATTCCACGCAGGGTCAAGGCCAGCACGGCGAACACGACGATCGCCAGCAGCACATAGGCCAGATCGGCCATACGACTGCTCCCTTCTCACGCACATCGGGCTGGGGTCGACCGAATGGTGACCCGGCTGGCGGAAGCGTGCCTCCCGGAGTTCCTGACCGGATGTCACCTGACAGAGTCTTGACGCGGCTTCGAGCCGCGTTGACGCGTTCTTGACGCGGATGACTACGCAGCGAAATGATCACCACTCGATCGGGGTAATCGGTCAGGAATCGACCGGCGCCACGACACACTCCGTGTGTCCATTCCGGACTTGGTCACAACTCGGCCTCGGCGGTGTGAACGGCTCGCCTCGGCGGGAGTTCGGGGCCAGTCTTGAACGATCACGGCCACAGCAGCCCGAACCGGATCTCACTCCCCGGGAGTCCCCTTGGCAGCCGACCCCGATCTCCGCACGTCCGTTCCCCGCCGGAGCACCGTCCAGGCGAGCCACAGCAGCCACGACGGCGCGATCTCGGTGATCGTGACGCTCGACGGCCAGGTGCGCGACCTGCAGCTGGCCGACACCGCGACCACGCGCCCGGCGGCGCAGCTGGCGCGCGACATCCTCGAATGCATCCATGCCGCCCAGGCCCTGTTCGACCTGGGACCCGCTACCCGTTGAGGTAGCGTTCGTACACCGCGACCCAAACGTCCAAATCGGACAAGTCTTCGACGATCCGCTGCCCGGTGCCGGTGAGGGACAGCACCACGTCGCGGCCGGATTTCTCGTCCCAGGTACCCGCTTCCGACCGCCGGAGCGCTCCCTCGGCCGCCAGCACCCGCAACGCGGGATCCAGGACACGACGCGGGAAGCGCCGACGAAGGTCGGCGAACACCCGGCCGCCGGAGGCGAGTTCGTCGAGCAGCTCTGCCGCACCGGGGCAGGAGATCACGCGCGTCAGGACGGCTTCGGTCATGGCAACTCCCGGGAACGACGTGCCCGGGCACCGTAGGCACGCGGCCGGAGCCGGCCACGGCCGTTGACGAGACTCTGACGAGCAGCCGGAAGACGTTTACGCGATCTCTACGCCGACACCCGAATCTTGATACTTTCCCTACGCCGGCCGCCCGGCGCGGAAGGCACGCTCCCTACGTGCCGGCACCCACGTCATCACTCAAACGGCTGGTCGTCGGCCGGCCGTTCCGCAGCGACACCCTCGGCGACACCCTGCTGCCCAAGTGGCTCGCGCTCCCGATCTTCGCGAGCGACCCGCTGTCGTCGGTCGCCTACGCGACCCAGGAGATCCTGCTGATCCTGTCGATCGGCGGTCTCGCCTACTTCAGCCTGGCGCCGTGGATCGGCTTGGCCGTCGCCGTGCTGCTCACCGTCGTGGTGATCTCCTACCGGCAGGTGGTGCGCGCCTACCCCAGCGGCGGCGGCTCGTACGAGGTCGCCTCCCGCAACCTCGGGAGCCGCGCGGGCCTGGTGGTCGCCGGCGCGCTGATGGTCGACTACATCATGACGGTGGCCGTGTCCGTCTCCTCCGGCGTGGACAACATCATCTCCGCGGTCCCGCAGCTCAACGACGAGCGGATCCTGCTGGACGTCGGATTCATCGTCGTGCTCATGGCGATGAACCTGCGCGGCATCCGGGAGTCGGGACGCACCTTCGCCGCGCCGACCTACCTGTTCATCGCCACCGTCGTGCTGATGATCGTGGTCGGCTTCGCGCGCGTCCTCACCGGGCACCCGCCGGTCTCCGAAAGCGCGGGCTACGAGGTGCACCCCGAGCAGGTCGGGCTGACCGGCCTCGCGCTGGTGTTCCTGCTGCTGCGGTCGTTCTCCTCGGGCTGCACGGCGCTCACGGGCGTCGAAGCCATCTCGAACGGCGTCCCGGCGTTCCGGAAGCCCAAGGCACTCAACGCCGCCCGCACGATGACCGCCATGGGCGCCGTCGCGGTCGTCATGTTCGGCGGCATCACGGCCCTCGCGCTGATCACCCGGGTGCACATCGCCGAAAACACGTGCGACCTCGCCGGGTTCGCCGGCAACTGCGCGACCGATCCCCAGCGCACCGTCATCAGCCAGATCGGCGCGGCCGTGTTCGGCGGCGACCACGCCGTGCTGTTCTACGTCCTGCAGGCCGCCACGGCCCTCATCCTGATCCTGGCGGCGAACACCGCGTTCAACGGCTTCCCGTTGCTGGCCTCGATCCTGGCGCAGGACCGGTTCCTGCCCCGGCAGCTGCACACCCGCGGCGACCGGCTGGCGTTCTCCAACGGGATCATCGCGCTGTCGGTCGTCGCCGCGATCCTGATCTTCGCCTTCGACGGCTCCACGACCCGGCTCATCCAGCTCTACATCCTCGGCGTGTTCACCTCGTTCACGCTGTGCCAGGCCGGGATGGTCCGGCACTGGAACCGGATCCTCGCCGACACCACCGACCCCCGGGAACGACGGTCCGCCCAGCGGTCCCGGCTGATCAACGCCCTCGGCGCGGTCCTGACCGCGGTCGTGCTCGTCGTCGTGCTGATCACGAAGTTCACCCACGGCGCGTACCTGGTCGTCATCGCCATCCCGTTGCTGTACGTCTTCATGCGCTCGATCCACCGGCACTACACGCACGTCCGCGAAGAGCTCGAACCGGACGACGAGAGCGAGCTGCTCCCCAGCCGGGTCCACGCGATCGTGCTGGTGTCCACGTTGCACAAACCGAGCCAGCGCGCGATCGCGTTCGCCCGCGCCACCCGTCCCGACTCCCTCGCCGCCATCACCGTCAACGTCGACGACGCCGACACCCAGGAGCTGCGGCGCACGTGGGAACGACGGGGGATGAAGATCCCGCTGAAGGTCATCGAGTCCCCGTACCGCGAGATCACCCGTCCGGTCGTGCAGTACGTCAAGAACCTGCGGCGCAGCAGCCCGCGGGACGTCGTCTGCATCTACATCCCCGAGTACGTCGTCGGTCATTGGTGGGAGAACGTGCTCCACAACCAGAGCTCACTGCGGCTGAAGGGACGGCTGCTGTTCGAACCCGGCGTCATGGTCACGAGCGTCCCCTGGCAGCTGCACTCCACCAGCCGCCGCGACCTCCAGCGCGTCCGCCCGCTCCCCGGTGACATCCGCCGCGGTGTCACCACCCGGCGCCGTTAGTCTCCACGGCATGGCCCGCACCCGCCTCTACCGCGACGGCGTCCTCGTCGCCGAGGACTTCCCCGCCGCGGACGTCTCCGACCACCTGGCCGACCCGGGCGCCACCGTCTGGCTCGACCTGTGCTCCCCCACCGAAGAAGACCTCGCCACGATCAGCGAGGAGCTGAGCCTGCACAAGCTCGCCGTCGAGGACGTCGTACAGGACCACCAACGGCCGAAACTGGACCGCTACGACACCCACTCCTTCCTCACCGCCTACGCGGTGCGCCTCGACGTCGAGAGCGGCACCCTCGACGCGATCGAGATGGACGCGTTCATCACCGAACGCGCCCTCGTGACCGTCCGGGAGAACGACCACTTCGACATCGGCGAGGTCCTCAGCCGGTGGGACGAAACGGCGGAGCTCGCCAAGAGCGGCGTCGGCTACCTACTGCACGGGCTGCTCGACTACGTCGTCGACAGCCACTTCGAGGCCGTGCAATCCCTCGACGAACAGATCGAGGCCCTCGAAGACCTCGTCTTCGACGACGACGTCGACCACCGCGAGATGCACCGCCGCTCCCTGCACTTGCGCAAGAGCCTGGTCCGGCTCCGGCGGGTCGTGCTGCCGATGCGTGAGGTCGTCAACTCGCTCATGCGCCGCGATCACCACGTCTGCGACAGCGAGCTGATGCCGTACTACCAGGACGTCTACGACCACGTGCTGCGCGCGTCGGAATGGACGGAGTCCCTGCGCGATCTCGTCACCACGATCCGCGAAACCCAGCTGAACCTGCAGGCGAACCGCCTCAACACGATCATGAAGAAGGTGACCGGCTGGGCGGCGATCATCGCGGTGCCCACGGCGATCACCGGTTTCTACGGCCAGAACATCCCTTACCCGGGTGTCGACCAGCCGTGGGGCTTCTGGGTGTCCACGGCGGCCATCGTCGTGTTCTCCGCCGGGCTCTACGTGTTGTTCAAGCGCAAAGACTGGCTCTGAGCAGTCCCTCAGCGAGGTGTGCCGGCGACCTCGCGCACCGCATCGGCGACGGCGCGGAAGTCCTTGCGCAGGATCGCGCCGTGGTTGCTCGCGACCTTCGCGCTCACCTCGATGTTCGGGTTCCGGGCGATCACCGCGCCGACAGCGGCTCGGACCCGGTCCTGCTCGTCACCCTTGCTTCCGAACGACGTCCCGGAACCCAGCACGTACCGCGCCGGGACCTCGATGGCGTCCAGCACCGGGCCGAGCTCGCGCTCACGGGAGATCCTGCCGAGTTCGATGTTGCTGTCGGCCTGCTGCCCGGCAGCCATCCGCGGCGCCAGCCCCGTCGGGCGCAGCAGCGGCAGGAACCAGCCCATCCGCTTGAACAGCTTCCGGATCCGCCGCTCCATGGCCTCGTCGAGCCAGTCGTAGGGTTCGGCGCCCTCGACGAAAACCGCGCCGAGAGCACGCTCGGGATTCCGGCCGGCCCAGTGCGCGGCGACGAACGCCCCGTAGGACCTGCCGGAAGCCGACGCCGAGTTCGGCGAGGACTCGCCGCCAGTATCCCTGGGTGGCGAACTGGCCGTTGCAGTAGATCACGGGAACGCCGGGACCACGGGTGTCGGTGACGGCCAGGGCCGTGTCGTCGACCGGCACCATGCCGGTCCATTTCGTGGTGGTCGTGGACGTTGCGTTCTTCGTCATGCGATCACTTCTTCCTGACGCAGAAGACGTTCTGGATGAGGCTCCGCACTGCCCGCTGGTAAGCCGCGGCGGGAGCGACACCGGTGTCGACGTAGGTGATCGAGGCCTCCAGAGTCTTGCTGCCGTCCAAGGTGCTGTACGCCAACGTCCCGTAGCCCTGCACGCCGCCGTTGTGGTTGACGAGCACACCGCCGCTGCAGTTCGCGTCGGCGTGCAGCTCGAACAGCCCGAGGCCGTAGTCGCTCGTCGGGTCGGGCGTCGGGTGCGGCTTCACCATCTCGGCCAGCAGCGGGGCCGGGAGCAGTTTTCCGCCCAGTAGCGCGGAATAGAACGTGCCGAGGTCCTTCGTCGTCGAAATCAGCTCGCCGGCACTGGAGATCCACGACGGGTTCTGCCGGGTGACGTCGACCGTCTTCGGTTGCCCGGCGGTGTCCTGGTACCGGTAGTAGGCGTGGGCGTGCGGCCCGGGGACGTCCGGCGAAGTACCCGGGGCGAAGGTGTCGCGCAGCCCGAGCGGCCACAGGATCCGCCGCTGCACCTGATCGGCGTACGAGCGGCCGGTGACCTTCTCGATCAGCAGCCTGGCCACGACGTAGTTGGTGTTGGCGTAGCTCCAGCCCGTGCCCGGGGCGAACCGCGCCGGCTTGGACAACGCGTACCGCACCAGGTCCGCCGGCCGGTAGGTGTGGAACCGGTTGTCCACCCATTCCCCGCCCGACCACGGGATACCCGGGACGACCGTCCCGTCGTCGTAGTACTCGCCGGTGTAGTTGAACAGCCCGCTGGTGTGCTGCAGCAGCATCCGTGGGGTGATCCGCGGGTCGAAGCCGTACCCGGGCAGGTAGCCGGCCACCGGAGTGTCCAGCGCGACTCGGCCCTCGGCCACCAGCTGCAGCACCACGGTCGCGGTGAACGTCTTGGTGGTGCTGCCGATCCGGAACCGCCCGTCCGTCGGCGGCGTCCCGGCCTCGCCCAGCTCGCGGACCCCGGCGCTGCCGGTCCAGTCACCCCGCTGGTCGTGCACGCGCAGCTGCACCCCGGTGAACCCGGAGTCGACGATCGCCTGGATCGTTCGCCGCAGCTCCGGTCGTCCCGGCTCCGCGGCGGCCGTCGGCACGGTCACGCCGGTCAGCAGCGCGACGGCCGACAGCAGCGCCCCGGCCCGCCGGAAGCTCACGAGATCTTCCGGCGGTAGGTGAGCGTGGCGAAGAAGTACGCGACGACGAGGATGCCGACGCACCAGGCGAGCGCGATCCAGATGTCGGAACCGACCGGCTGCTCGGTGAACAGGCTGCGCAGGGCGTTGACGATGGAGGTCACCGGCTGGTGCTCGGCGAAGGCGCGCACCGGGCCGGGCATGGTGCCGGTGGGCACGAACGCCGAGCTGAGGAACGGCAGGAAGATCAGCGGGTAGGAGAACGCGCTCGCACCGTCGACCGACTTCGCCGTGAGGCCCGGGATGACGGCGAGCCACGTCAACGCCAAGGTGAACAGAAGCAGCACGCCCAGCACCGCGAGCCACGCCGACACGCCCGCCCCCGAGCGGAAGCCCATGAGCAGGGCGACACCCACGACGACCACGAGCGAGATCAGGTTGGCGACCAGCGAGGTGAGCACGTGCGCCCACAGCACGGCCGAGCGCGCGATCGGCATGGACTGGAACCGTTCGAAGATGCCGTTCTTCATGTCCAGGAAGAGCCGGAACGCGGTGTAGGAGATGCCCGAGGCGACGGTGATGAGCAGGATGCCCGGCAGCAGGTAGTTCACGTACGAATCCGAACCCGCTTTGATCGCGCCGCCGAACACGTAGACGAACAGCAGCAGCATGGCGATCGGCATGATCGCGGTCGTGATGATGGTGTCCGCGCTGCGCGTGACGTGCCGCAGGGACCGTCCCAACAGGACGGCGGTGTCGCCGAGGAAGTGCTTGGTCATGACTGTTCCTCACTCGCGTCGGTGCCGACGAGGGTGAGGAAGACGTCTTCGAGAGTCGGCTGCTTCTCGACGTATTCGACCTTGGCCGGCGGCAGGAGCCGCTTGAGCTCGGCGAGGGTGCCGTTCACGATGATCCGGCCCTCGTGCAGGATCGCGATCCGGTCGGCGAGGTGTTCGGCTTCGTCCAGGTACTGCGTCGTGAGCAGCACCGTCGTGCCGTGCTCGGCGAGTTCCTTGACCGCGCGCCAGACCTCGAGGCGCGCCTGGGGGTCGAGCCCGGTCGTCGGTTCGTCGAGGAAGACGACCGGCGGGTCCCCGATGAGGCTCATTGCGATGTCGAGACGGCGGCGCATGCCACCCGAGTACGTCGCCACCTTTCGCTCGGCCGCGTCGGTCAGCGAGAAGCGCCGGAGCAGGTCGTCGGCGATCTTGGCCGCGCCCTTGAGGTGCCTCAGCCGGGCGACCAGCACGAGGTTCTCGCGCCCGCTGAGGATTTCGTCGACGGCCGCGAACTGCCCGGTGAGGCTGAAGGACTCTCGCACGTTGTCCGCTTGCGTGGCGACGTCGAAGCCGTGGACGCTCGCGGATCCCCTGTCGGCTTTCAGCAGGGTGGACAGGATTTTCACGACCGTGGTCTTACCCGCGCCGTTCGAGCCGAGCAGGGCGAAGATGCTGCCCCGCGCCACGTCGAAGTCCACACCGCGCAGGACCGTCAGGTCCTTGTACGCCTTCTCCAGGCCCTGCACGCGGATCTCGGGCGCGGCTGCCGTCGGCGCCGTCACGAGCGTTTCTCCTCGTCCAGTCCTTCGGCGCGTTCGATGCCGTTGGTCAGCCGTTCGCGTTCACGGGTGACCCAGCCGCCCTTCGTGTAGTTCTGGATGAAGGCATCGACGAAGTCCACGGGATCCGCTCCGACGATCTCACGGATGGGCGTTCCGTCCGCCGCGGCCTGCTCGAACAGGTCGATCAGGTCCTCGAACATCGACGCCGCGGTGTCACCGTCCGCTCCGCCGAAGAACATCAAGTACCGTTCCAGCGCCTCGACCGCCGCGCGGTAGTTCGCGGGAAGCTGCCGGGTGCGCGCCTTGTACGCCCGCCACCTGCGCTTGTCGCCGATCACCTTGGTGGTGATATCCGAAATCTTCACGGTCGATTTCCTCCCTTGCGAAGCTGTTCCAGCCGTTCCGAGAGGAAGCTCCACGTCCTCCAGAACTCGTCGAGGTGTTCCCGTCCCCGATCGTTGAGCGAATACACCTTGCGCGGCGGCCCCTTCTCGGACGGGACCTTTTCGACGTCGACGAACCCGCGCTGCTCGATCCGCACGAGCAGGGCGTAGACGGTGCCCTCGGCGATGTCGGTGAAGCCCTGGTCCCGCAGCCACGCGGTGATCTCGTAGCCGTAGGCGGACCGCCCGAACAGGATCGCGAGAACGATGCCCTCCAGCGTTCCCTTGAGCATCTCCGTCACCTGCTTGCCCATGGGCCACCCTTCACCTACTCAGTGATGCTGACTACCGGTAGATAGTATCACTGAATAGTGATGGCGCAAGCCTCCTCGTCGCCGGGAGACAACGACGCTCACCGCAGCGCGACCCGTCTCGGCGGACGCGCTCGTCGTGACCTACCGCGGCGGCGAGTGCGGCACGGACGCGGGGCGGGCGGACAGCCGGGTGAAGATCGATGCGAGCGTCTCGCTGGCCACGACCTACGGAACCCGCTCTACCGGTACGGCCGGAATCCGAGGCCGGCGGCGACGAAAGGCTGCGTGCGCCAGTAGCTCCGGAACTCCTGGCGGATCAGCGCCACGATCACGAGGTACCAAGAATCCACTGTGGAACCGGCGCAACGCGCACACCGCCGCGGCTGAACCGGCGCGAATTCAGGCGCCTACGGCACCGGCTTCGCAACACTACCGAGGTCACTTCAGGACGACGTCCGGTACTCGTGTTTCAGTACCACCGTTCTGGTGGGTATCACGGCGCCAACTTCACCTGCGGATCGTGGCGAAAGTGTCGGCCACCCAGTCGGCGACATAGGCACTCACGTGCGGGAGGTGGTCGAGTCCGATGTGCTCGGTCGCGCCCTCTTCCGGGGTGAACACGCGCAGTTCGCGCCGTGGTGAGTTGACCGCCTGCGAGTAGGAGCGGTGGGCGTACTCGAGGGGGATCTGGCGGTCCTTCTCGCCGTGGGCGATGAGGAACGGCACGGTGATCTTCTCGACGACACCGTCGAGGTGGACGTCGTCGGCGAAGGTGATGAACGTGTCGAGGTCGTCGTGGCCCCACACCCACAGCACGTGCTCCCAGTAGTGCGGTACCGGACGCTCGCCCTCACGTTCGAGGCGGCGGCGCTGCACCGCGCCCCAGTTGTGGTTGGCGCCCCACGCGACGCACAGCGCGAACCGCTTCTCGAAGGCCGCGGCCCTGGGGGCGAAGTAGCCGCCGAGCGACCAGCCGACGATCCCGATCCGCGCCGGGTCGACGTCGTCGCGCTGTTCGAGCCAGTCCACGGCGGCGCCGGCCCACACCTCGCTGTCGATCCGGGCCGTGATTCCCTGTAGCCGCAACGCTTCGCCGGTGCCGGGCTGGTCGAGCATGAGGCACGAGATGCCGCGGGCGGCCAGCTCCTCCCAGTGCGCCGACCCGTACATGTGCTCCTTGGTCGAGTCCAGCCCGTTGACCAGGATCACCACCGGCGCCGGACCGTCGCTCGTGGCCGGTGCCGCGCTGAAGTAGGCGGGCAGGGTCGTCCCCTCGTACGGGATCGCCACCCGGGACACGCGCGGGTCGCGCAGGTCGAACGCCTTCCGCGCCAGGGCCAGGACACGGCGATAGGTGGGCAGCCGGTCGGGGTTCGAGTGCGCGAGCATGCGCTCGGCCTGGCACAGATAGTTGGTGGCGCGGAAGTACAGCTGACCGGCGGTGCGCTCGTGCCCGGCTTTCTCCGCTGCTTCGGCCTGGGCGACGAGCTGGTCGGTCAAAGCGGTCCAGGCGCGCAGGAAATCCGGGGTGCCGGCGTCGGAGCCCCGCGCGGCGGCCTCGCGGATCGGGCGGCAAGCGCGGTCGATCTCGTCGATCAGACCGCCGGAGTTGAGCGCGGCGACCACGCCGAGGTTCCAGACGTAGTTTCCGGGGAAGTACTCGAACAAGGTCAGATCCTTTCGGGGTGGAGCCGGTTCCGGGGCCGTCGCCGCGCCGGACGCACCGGCGGCAGCACCAGCCCGGGCACGACGGTGTTGCGGATGGTCCCGATGCCTTCGACGGTCATCTCGACGACGTCGCCGGGCTTCAGCGGCGGTGGCTGCTGTTCGCCGCGCCGGCCCCACAGCTCGGCCAGGCAGCCGCCGTTGCCGCACGTGCCCGAGCCCAGGACGTCCCCGGCCCGCACCCGGGTGCCGCGACCGGCGTAGGCGACGAGTTCCTCGAACGGCCAGCCCATGTTGGACAGCAGGTCCTGGCCCACTTCGACGCCGTTGACCGTGACGCGCATGCCCAGCGCGAGGAAGCCGTCCGCGTCCCGGTACGGCTCCAGTTCGTCGGCGGTCACGAGCCACGGCCCCAGCGTGGTGGCGGAGTCCTTGCCCTTGGCCGGGCCGAGGTTGACCCGCATCTCGCGGCGTTGCAGGTCGCGGGCCGACCAGTCGTTCATGATCGTGTAGCCGAAGATCGCGTCCGGCCCCAGCACGGCGGCGACCTCCAGCTCGAAGTCGAACGACCGCGAGCCCGGCGGGACCGGCACGTCGTCGTGCGCGCCGACCAGGGCGGCGGGGTTGGTGAAGTAGAACGTCGGCGCCTCGTACCACTCCGGCGGCACGGACCCCGGCGCGACCATGCCCTCGACGTGCTCTTCGAAGGCGACGAAGTCGCGGACGCTCGGTGGCTCGAGCGGCGGTAGCAGCCGCACCTCGGCCAGGGCCACGGCCGGCCCGCCGAGCGCGGCCGCCCCGGCTTCGAGGGCGGCGGGCAGGCCTCGGCGGACCAGGTCGAGAAAGGTGACCCCGGCCGCGAACGCGTGGACGCCGGCGCCCGAGACCACGCCCGTGTGCACGGTTCCGCCGTACTCGTAGGTGGCGAGGCGCATCAGACCGGCGGGGCCACGAACAGGCCCTTGTCGGGGTCGTTGAAGGAGCGGGCGGCGACGAACTCGTTCATCGCGTTGGCCGTGCCCCACTGGTCGGACACCTCGGGCCGGGTGAAGTCGTAGAGGTGCGGGTGCCAGGCGTCCTCGTCGATCAGCTCCAGCTCCGTGGTGTACTCGACGGTGTTGCCGTGCGGGTCGAGGAAGTAGCTGAAGGTGTTGTTGCCGGCCAGGTGCCGTCCGGGGCCCCAGATCTTCTCGACGCCGGCCCGCAACAGCCGCCCGGTCCCCCGCATGTACTCGTCGATCCCGCGCATCTCGAAGGACGCGTGGTGCAGTGACGGGTGCGGGCCGCGGGCGATGGCCAGGCTGTGGTGCCAGGCGTTGATGCGCAGGAACCACATCATCCCGCCCATCCGCGGGTGCGTCAGGGTGTCGGACAGCTTGAACCCGAGGTGCCGCTCGTAGAACCGCCGGGTGCCTTCGGGGTCGGCGGAGTTGATCACCGCGTGGGACAGCCGGACCGGGATCGCCTCGCCCGCTTCGATCTTCCGGTGGGCGCGGACCGCGACGTCGGCGCTGATCTCGATGGTGCGGCCTTCGTTGTCGAAGAACCGGAACCCGTATCCCCCGCCGGGAGTCCGCAGGGTGCGGGGTTCGTGGACCAGCGTGACGCCGGCGGTCGCCAGGCGGGCGGCCAGGGTGTCGACGTCGGCCGCGGTGGCCACGCCGAACGCGATCAGGTCGATGCGCTTGTCCGTTGCCTGGCGCAGCCGCACGATGTATTGCTCGGGCGAGCCTTCCGCGGCGAGGAAGGCGATCCCGGTGTCGGTGTGCTCGGTGGTCAGCCCCCACGCGCCGGTGTAGAAGTCCTGCTGGCGGGCGAGGTCGGGCACGGCGAGGTCGACGTGCCGCAGGTGGGTGATCAGGCCGTCGGTCATGGCGTTCCTCCGGAAGGGTCAGGCGGGCTGGGCGACGAGGGCGGCGACGGCGCCCATCAGGCCGGGGACGTCGCCCGGTTCGCGGTCGAGGAGCCACTGGCCGAGCTGGTTCGACGCCTCGACGACGGCCGTCGCCCGGGCGACGCGCCGTTCGGTGAAAGCA
Source organism: Amycolatopsis sp. cmx-8-4 (assembly GCF_046548675.1). Lineage (NCBI taxonomy): Bacteria > Bacillati > Actinomycetota > Actinomycetes > Pseudonocardiales > Pseudonocardiaceae > Amycolatopsis > Amycolatopsis sp. cmx-8-4. The sequence goes on along the minus strand of NZ_JAEBDZ010000014.1, from coordinate 188,566 downwards.
CTCCACACCCTGTCGTCGAGGGTTTCGGCGCCGAGCAGGAGTTCACTGAGGACGGTCGCGTCCTCGAGCGCCTGAGCGCCGCCCTGGGCCAGGGTCGGCGGGCAGGCGTGGACGGCGTCGCCGATCAGCACCACGCGGCCGCGGTGCCACGGCGCGGGCAGCACGTGGGTCTCGAACCAGGTGTAGTTGACGTGGGAGGGATCGTCCAGCGTGGCGAGGATGTCGTCCCACGGCCCGTGGTAGGCCGAGGCGAGTTCGCGCATGGTCGCGAGCCGCTGGTGCGGGGTCAGGGAACTGCGGTCCCGCGCGTCCTCGACGACGTAGGCGTAGAGCGAGTTCTCCCCGGTCGGGCAGTACCCCGCGATGTAGCAGGGACCTCCGTAGAAGAGGTCCGTGCGGGTCACCGACGCCGGCCGAGGGCCGAAGGCGCGCCAGATACCCATGCCGGTCGCACGGGTCGTCAGGTCGATGCCGAGCATCCGCCGGATCGCCGAGCGGATCCCGTCGGCGCCGACGACCAGGTCGTAGCGGGCAGCGGTGCCGTCGGAGAAGGCGACTTCGACGTGATCGGCCTGCTGAGCCAGTGCGGCGACGGTGAGCCCGAACCGGATCTTCGCGCCGGTCGCGGCCGCGCGGTCGTGCAGGATCCGGGCGAGGTCGGGACGCGGCATGCCCAGGGCGGCGGGCAGGTCCGGGCCGCCGGTGCGGGCGTCCGGCAGCTCGACCAGGAGGGTTCCGGCGGGATCGGGCGCACGCAGCCCCAGGCTGTCGAACCCGTACCCCTTCGCCCGGACCTCCTCCCAGACGCCGAGGGCGCGCAGCTCGCGCAAGGCGTTGCCCTGCAAGGTGATCCCGGAGCCGATGGCGGCGACGCCGGGCTCGGCTTCGACGAGGTCGACGGCGACTCCGGCCTTGGCGAGGTGGATCGCGGTGGCCGTGCCGGCGAGACCGCTGCCGACGACGAGGACGGTGGTGACGGCGGGCATGGCGGTCCTCACTTGACGGCGATCGGGGCGACCGGGGCGCCGACGGCGCCGGTCACGGGCAGCGGGTCGGCGGTCAGCCAGAACTCGTACGTCCCGTCGGCGGCGCAGTCGGCCGCGAGGGCGTCGAGGTCCCACATCTCACCGAGGAACAGCCCGAGGTGCGGAATGGCGACCTGGTGCAACGGCTGGAAGGCGTCGTCGAACTCGTTGGGCCGGACTTCGAAGCCCCAAGTGTCGGTGGCGATGGCGGCGATTTCGCTGCGGTGCAGCCAGTCCGCCGTGGTGAACGACAGGCCCGGGGCCGGGCCGCCCGCGTAGTCGCCCCAGCCTTCGCGGCGGGCGCGGGCGAGCCGGCCGGTCCGCACCAGCAGGAGGTCACCGCGGCCGACGCGCGCGGTGTCGCCGTGGGCGGCGATCGTGGCCTCGAGGTGGTCGACGGTGATCGCGAACCCGTCGGGCAGTTCGCCGTCGTCGCCGATCACCCGGCCGACGTCGAGAAGCACGCCGCGGCCGGCGATCCGACCGGCCACGGTCTCGATTCCGGTGACCTGGTCGCCTTCGCTGGTCACGACGTCTCCGGCGCGCCGGCCGTTCCAGGCGATGCCGTGGTCGAAGATGTGGCCGAGGCCGTCCCACTGCGTCGAGGCCTGCAGGGGCATGAAGACGACGTCGTCGGCGCCGCCGAGCCCGTGCGGGAAACCCTGCCCGCGCTCGGCGTCGAGGCCGGTGTCGAGCATCGTGTGGATCGGGTTGGTGCGGCGTCGCCAGCCCTTCTGCGGGCCTTCCGCGTCGAAGCGCTGCGCCAGCGAGAAGCCGGCCCCGCGCCGGACGAGCGCGGCGCCTTCCCGGCGCTTGGCGTCGTCGAGGAAGTTCAGCGTGCCCAGTACGTCGTCGTCGCCCCAGCGGCCCCAGTTGGAGCAGCGCCGGGCGGCTGCTGCGATCGCGCCTTCGGGATCGATTCGGTCCACCCCCTCACTGTCGGGCCGGACGGGATATCAGGGAAGAGCAGATCGGTGATGCAGAGTATCGACAGCGTTGATACCGTGACTCGCTGTGAACCTGGCTCGGCTGGACCTGAACCTGCTGGTGGCCCTCGATGCGCTGCTGCAGGAGCGCAGCGTGACGCGCGCGGCGGCGCGAATGGGCCTCGGCCAGCCCGCGGTGTCGGCCCAGCTGGCCCGGCTGCGCCGGCACTTCCACGACGACCTGCTCACCCGGTCGGGGAACCAGTACCGGCTCACCCCGCTGGCCGTGCAGCTCAAGGAACGCGTGCGCGTGGCCCTCTCCGGAGCCGAGCGGGTGTTCGCCGCGGAGCCCGACTTCGACCCGGCCTCCTCGGCGCGCGAGTTCTCGATGCTCATGAGCGACTACGGGGTGGCCATGCTCGGCCCCGGCATCGCGGGCCGCCTCGCCGACGAGGCCCCGGGCACCCGGCTGCGGTTCCCCGCCAACACACCTCGGATGGTCGACGCGGCAGCTCAGGAGCTGGTCCACACCGACCTGCTGGTGATCCCGCACGGGTTCGTCGACGACCTGCCGCACCAGGACCTCTACCGCGACGAATGGGTGTGCCTGGTGGCCGCGGGCAACACCGCCGTCGGGGACGCCCTGACCGTCCGGCAGCTGGAGACCATGCCGTGGGTCGTGACCTACCACGGGCCGACGGCGTCGACGCCGGCCGCGCGGCAGATGCGCATGCTCGGGATCGAGCCGCACATCCAGGTGGTCACCGAGACGTTCCTGACCGTTCCCGGACTCGTCGCGGGCTCCGGTCGCGTGGCGCTGGTGCAACGCCGGCTCGCGGACGGGATCCCGGCCGAGCTCGGCGTACGGGCCCTGCCGTGTCCCTTCGACGCGACCCCGCTCGTGGAGGCGATGTGGTGGCACCCGATGTACGACGACGACCCCGAGCACCGGTACCTGCGCGACGTGGTCCAGCGGGCCGTCGCGGCGATGATCGGCATCACCCCGGCTGATACCGGCCTTCGGGAGAAGTGATTTCCGCTCCGGCGCCGCGTTCCCGACACTTTGCGCAAGCGTTGCCGATCAGCGGAGACCGGCCGCCCGCAGGCCGGAGGCGCCATGTCCGATCAACTCGCGAGTTCCCGCCCGGCCACGGCCTCGACGGGTGGCCGCCGGCCGGGACCGGCTCAGCTGCTGATCCTGTTGTCCGCCAGCTGTTTGTCGGTACTCGGCGCCGTGCTCATCGCGCCGGTGCTGCCCCAGCTGCAGGACGCTTTCGCCGGAGTGCCCGGCGCCGAGGTCCTCGCGCCGGTGGTGCTCACGGTTCCCGCGCTGCTGATCGGGCTCACCGCGCCGTTCGCGGGCCTGATCGTCGACAAGGTCGACCGCAAGCGGCTGCTGCTGATCGCCTTGGTGTGCTACGCGATCACCGGCACCGCGCCACTGTATCTGCCTTCCCTGCCGGCCATCCTGGCCAGCCGCGTCCTGGTCGGCGTGTGCGAAGCGGCGATCATGACCTGTGCCACGACGCTGATCGGTGACTACTGGTCCGGGGCGCGCCGCAGCCGCTACCTGAGCCTGCAGACGCTCGTCGCGTCGTTGTCCGCGACGGTGTTCCTGGCCTTGGGCGGTGCGCTGGGCGCGCACAGCTGGCGGACGCCGTTCTGGGTGTACGCGGTCGCGGTCGTGCTCGTCCCGCTGACCGCGAAACTCATCTGGCAGCCGGACGGGAAGGCCACCGCGGGCCGGCGTCTGGCGCCGCTGCCGTGGCGTGCCTTGCTGACGCCGTGCCTGGTCACCTTCATCGGCGGCATCGTGTTCTACACCCTGATCGTGGAACTGTCCTTTGTGCTCACCGAAGCCGGACTCGGCTCGACGGCGGCGATCGGCGGCATCAGCGCCCTGATGTCCGTGGCCACCGCCGCCGGGTGCGTCGTGTTCGCCCGGCTGTCCCACCGGACACCGCGAGCGCTGCTTCCGGTGGAGTTCGGGCTGTCGGCGATCGGCTTCGCTCTCGTGTTCGCGACCGGTTCGATCCCGGTGATCTCCGCCGGTGCCGCCGTCGCCGGGTTCGGCACCGGCATGCTCCTGCCCACGCTGCTGACCTGGGCGGTCAACGGGCTGGACTTCGAGCAGCGCGGCCGGGGTACCGGCGTGTGGACCGCCGCGCTGTTCATCGGCGAGTTCCTGTGCCCGCTGCTGATCGCCGCGATCGGCGCCGGCGCCGGCGGTCTGCGCCCGGCCATCGGCGTGCTCGGTCTCGCCGCCGCGGCCATGGCCGCCGTCTGCGTGGTCGCCACCCGGCGGCACAACCCCCGGCTCGACGTCACCACCGACTGACCGGACGATCCCGGCGCCGGCGCTGTCTCACGATGGCCTGGGGTCAGGCCCAGCGGTGGAAGCCCTGGCCGGTTTTGCGGCACGGACCCAGCCGCGGACCTGCTCGACGACCTCGGGCGCCGTCTCCGGGGTGGTGACGACCTCGACCAGCTTCGACGCCGGAACCGGACAGCGAGCTGGTTGGTCAGGACGTCGATCTTGAGGTCCGGCCGCTTTGGCCAGGCCGTCGGCGATCCGGGCCCGGGCTGCTGCCCCATCGCCGGTCTCGACCACGGCGACTTCCGCGCCCGCCGCGGTGAAGACCTGGGCGATCCCGGCGCCCATGCGGCCGCCACCGATCACCCCGACGGTCCCGGGCATCTCCGTCTTCACGCGCTCTCCCTGGCGATGCCGCGACGGAGGAAGTCGTCGGCGTCCACTCCGGACTCGACGAGCAGGGCCCGGGTGTGCCGGCCGAGGGCGGGGACGTCACCCATGACAGCTTCGACGTCGGCGAACGTCGCCGGCGGCAAGAGCGCGTCGACCTGGGCGTGCTCGGTGCCGACCGTGCGCCAGCGGTCCCGGGCCCGCAGCTGGGGGTGGTCGACGACCTGGTCGACCTCCTTCAGCTGGGCCGCGGGGACACCGGCCGCGGCGAGGCGGGCGTCGAGTTCGGCGTTGGACCAGCGGGACGTGCGGGCCGCGACCTCGGCGTCGCACTCCGCGCGATGGGCAACCCGGGCCACGTTGGTGGTGAACCGCGGATCGTCGGCGAGAGCGGGTGCTTCGAGCACGGAGGTAACGAGCGTGCGCCAGCCCGTGTCGTTCTGGACGCCGATCAGCAGCTGCCCGTCGCGGGTCGGGAACGCGTCGTACGGGGCGATCGAGCTGTGGCTCAGCCCCATCCGCGCGGGCTGGGTCCCGGCGTACATCTGCGTGTAGAGCGCGTAGCCCATCCACTCGACCGTGGCTTCCAGCATCGAGACCTCGATCGTCGCGCCCTCACCGGTCCGCCAGCGCCGCAGCAGCGCCGCCAGGATCGCCTGCGCGCAGTACATGCCGGACGCGATATCGGCCGTCGGGATGCCGGTCTTCGCCGGCGCTTCGGCACTGCCGGTGATGGCGATCAGCCCGGCCTCGGCTTGGATCAGCATGTCGTAGGCCTTGCGCTGTTCCATCGGCCCGCCCGCACCGAACCCGGACAGGTTCACCTCCACCAGCTCCGGGTGCTCGGCGCGGAGGTTGCCGAGACCGAGGCGGTCGGCAGCGCCGGGCGCGAGGTTCTGCAGGAAGACGTCCGCGCGAGCGATCAGCCGGCGCACGACATCGCGGCCCTCGGCGGTCTTGAGGTCGACAGCCAGAGATTCCTTGCCGCGGTTGAGCCAGACGAAGTGCGCACCCGTGCCGTGCACGACGTGGTCATAGCCGCGGGCGAAGTCGCCACCCTCGACGCGCTCGACCTTGATCACCCGGGCGCCGAGGTCGGCGAGGTTGCGGGTGGCCAGGGGCGCGGCGACGGCCTGCTCGACGGCGACGACGGTGACCCCCTCGAGCGGGCGCGTCACGACTGCTTCTTCTTTTCGGCCCGCACGAGCCCGCCACCGATGATCAGGCGCTGGATCTCGCTGGTGCCTTCGTAAAGCCGCATCAGGCGGACGTCGCGGTAGATGCGCTCGACCGGGACCTCGCGGATGTAACCGGACCCACCGTGGACCTGGACCGCGAGGTCGGCGGCCTTGCCGGCCATCTCCGTGCAGAACAGCTTCGCCGCCGACGGCGCGATCCGCCGGTCCTCCCCCGTCACGTACAGCCGCGCGGCCTCGCGGGCCAGCGCACGCCCGGCGAGCACGCCGGTCTGCTGGTCGGCGAGCATCGCCTGCACCAGCTGGAAATCCCCGATCGGCGTGCCGCCCTGCGTTGCCGTGGCGGCGTAGGAGACCGACTCGTCCAGCGCCCGCTGCGCCGCGCCCACAGCCAGCCCTGCCATGTGGATCCGGCCGCGGGCCAGCGACGTCATCGCGGCCTTGTAGCCGACTTCGCCGTCGCCGCCGACCAGCGCCTCCGGCCCGACGCGGACCTGGGAGAAGGTGACGTCGGCGGTGCGGGAGCCTTCCTGGCCCATCTTGGCGTCCTTGGCGCCGACCGTGATGCCCGGCGCGTCCGCCGGGACGAGGAACACCGCGATGCCGGTGCCGGATTCCGACGCGGGCCGGGTGCGGGCGAACACCACGAACAACCCGGCCTCGGTGGCGTTGGTGATGAACTGCTTGCCGCCGTCGATGACCCAGCCCTCGCCGTCCGGTTTCGCGCTGGTCCGCAGGCCCGCCGGGTTGGAACCGGCACCCGGTTCGGTGAGCGCGAACGACGCGACGACCTCACCGGAGGCGATGCCGGGCAGCCACCGGGACCGCTGTTCCTCGGTGCCGAAGCCGACCAGGACCTGCCCGGCGATGCCGTTGTTCGTGCCGAACATCGACCGCAGCGACAGCGACGTGTAGCCCAGGGCCATGGCGACCTCGACGTCCTGGACGAGGTCGAGGCCGAGCCCGCCCCAGTCCTGGGGGATCGCGTACCCGAACAACCCCATCTCGGCGGCCTGCGCGCGCAGGTCGGCGGGGATGGCGTCCGTGGTCATGATCTCCAGCTCGCGAGGCATGACGCGGGTGCGCACGAAGTCGTTGATCTGGGCCAGGACGTCCGCGAAGACGTCGTCGGGGACCTCGGGGTTGCCGGTGTACATGACCCTCACTATCGAACGCCGATTAGGTTCTGTCCAATACCTAATCCAGCAGCCAGTGATACTATTCTGATAATTATGGACGTCCAGCAGATCCGCGCGTTCCTCGCGGTCGCCGAAGAACTGCACTTCGGCCGGGCCGCCAAGCGGCTGCACCTCGCCCAGCCGCCGCTGAGCCGCACCATCAAGCAGCTGGAACACGAGCTGGGGACCCAGCTGTTCGAGCGCAACACCCGGTCGGTGCGCCTGACCGTCGGCGGCCAGGCCCTCATCGCCCCGGCCAAGGAAGTCCTCGAGGCGTTGCGCCGCGCCGAAGACACCGTGCGATCGGCGGGCGACGGCGAGGCCGGGCTGGTCCGGATCGCGTTCGCCGGCGTCTCGACCCACTCGCTGGTCGCCCGGCTCGCCCGCGCGGTGCGAGCGAGGCGGCCGGGCATCCAGCTGGAGCTGTCGAGCCAGAACTTCGCTCAGCCGGCCATGAAGAAGCTCGCCCAGGGCGACACCGACATCGCGCTCGGCCGCTGGGACGTCATCCCCGGCGAGGTGGCCGCCGAGATCGTCATGGCCGACGAGCTCGCACTCGCCGTCCCCGACACCCACGCGCTCGCCGGGGCCCGCAAGCTGAAGCTCGACCAGCTGGCCGGGGACGGCTTCGTGTCGCTGCCACCCCACGAAGGCGCCGTCCTGCCCGACCGGCTGCGGCGCCTGGCCCACGCCGCGGGTTTCGTCGCGAACGTGGTGCAGGTCGCGCCGGACACCCAGACCGCGCTCGCTCTCGTGAGCGCCCAGGTCGGCTGCCATCTCACCCTGGCCTCCGTGGCCCGCAACGTCACCGATCCGCACGTCGTGTTCGTCCCGCTCGACGCCCCACCTCAGAACGTCGACTTGCGAGCGGCCTGGCGGCGCGACGACCGCAGTCCCGCGTTGCGAGCGGTCTTGGACGAGCTGCTGGCGCTGCGCGGCTCAGAGTGAGCTTTCGTCGTCGTCGAGCCCGAACTCCCGCAGCCGCCGGTACCGCGTCGTGCGGCCGATACCGAGCAGTGCCGCGGCCACGGACTTGTTGCCCTTGGCGGTATCCAGGGCTTTGACGACGGCGTCGCGTCCGGCCGACGCCGCCGGCGACACGGTGTGCCGGCCGCTGGATGCGCTCGACCGGCGTGAGGTCGTCGAGCACCGACTTCACCGCGGTGCGGAGTCCTGGAGTGACGCGGTGAGCACCAGCTTTCCGGGCAGCCGGTGCGCGTCGGAAACAACACGCGCGAAGCGGTGCGCCTGAGCGACAGGGACGTCTTCCACCCGCCTCAGCAGGACCGTCGCACCGCCGGCCCGATCGGGAAAGGACTCACAAGACCGGCTGACGCCGGTTCGGCGATCGTTGTCACCATCGCGACACGACCCGCGGGTCACCACACCCGCTGCGGCGGCGCCGTGACCGGGAGGGAACGGCTCGCGCACCACCGGCCCGTGCCCGGCAGCGCCGCGAACACCGCGGCGGCCACCGCCGGGACCACCATCACCGGCCCGAAAACGAGAAAAGTGACCGCACCCCGCGCGTCCCAGTCGAAGCCGCCGTTGAGCATGAAGAAGATCAGCACGCTGACCGCCGCCTGGACGGCGATCAGCACCCCGCCGACCAGGACCAGCCACCGCCCCGCACCCCGGCGCGCCACCAGCAACCCGGCACCCAGCCCCAGCACGGCCAATTCGATGGCGCAGAACATCGCGTACACGACCAGTGCCCAGTCGAACGTGCGGTCGGGCACGGCGACGAGCAGGTACAGGTTCTGCCCGATCCCCCACACCGTCCACAGAACACACACCAGGGCGAGTACCAGCGCGGTGATCGCCGTCCCGCCGGGAGGCGGACCACCAGGTCGTCGAGTGTCGATCATGGGCCGACGCTATCCCGGCCGAACGGCCGTGTACCGCCTTCGGCCCAATCACGGATGGCGCCGACCGGTGGCGAGCACGGCCCAGACGATCTTGCCGCCGGACCGGCGCGGGCCGCTTGTGGGTCGGCGACCGTTGACGAGGACCTCGGCCACTCCGGCGGCGACGGGATCCACCTGGTCAAACGCGGGGCATCAGAGAAGCGGTCCAGGTCAGGTGGGTGCTGCCGTCCGTGCTCGTGCTGTGCGCGACGGCACCGACGCCGGCCTGACGCCGGCTCGGCGCGGGTGCGGCCCCGCCGCCGGGGGACGTCATCGCCGCGCCGTTGTCGATGACCTCGACGGTGAGCAGGTCCGGCAACATGCTGATCTGGATCTCGACGGTGGTGGCGCACTCCTGCCGGGTGATCACGGACAGGGCGTTCTCGACGGTCGCCACCGCGTCATCGGCGATATCGGCCGGGACCGACGGCGCCAGGTTCCCGGTGAAGCTGGTCTGCACGGCGAACCCGAGCGCCGGAGCCGCCGTGTCCAGCACGGTCAGGAGGCGTTCACGCAGATTCGGGATCGCCTGCGGGCGGGGATCCAGGTTGTAAACGGTCGACTGGATGCGACCGATCGTGTCGTCGAGGACGGCGATGTAGGACTTGAGGCGGTCACGCACCTCGGGACGGGTGCTCGCGCTGGCCAGGCCCTGCAGGCCGGTGGCTACGGCGAACAGCTTTCCGGTCACGTGCTCGTGCAGCGACGATCCGATCCGGTCGTGCTCGTCGAGGATGCGCAGCGCCTGCTGGTCGGCACGGGCCCGGCCGAGCTCGATCGCGACCCCGGCGTGGCTGGCGAACCCGGCGAGATGACCCATGTCCGCCTGGGTGAACCGCCGCTGCCCGGCCAGCCGCCCCACGCTCAGCGCGCCGATGGCCCGGTCGCCGGCGACCAGCGGGACCACGACGACGGACCCGATCGGCACGGGAAGTTCGGCGAAGCCCGCGGCGGCGTAGTCGTCGGTCAGGCTGGGCAAACCGGAGCGCACGACCTGTCCGGCGAGGCTGCCTTCCAGGTCCACCGTCATGCCGAGCACGTGCTCGGCCAGCACGCCGAGGGCCGCGGTGACCTCCAGCCGTCCGGTGTCCGTGAGCAGGGCGAGCGTCGCGAAGTCGGCGGACGCGCCTTGCTGGGCATGACGCAGGACCAGCTCGAGCGGGTGGTCGTCGGCACCGGCGAACAGCCGCTGGGTGATTTCGGTGGAGGCGGTCAGCCACCGGCGCCGTCGCTCGGATTCGTCGAAGCGCCGCGCGTTGTCGATCGCGACGCCAGCGGTGGCCGCCAGCGCGACGGCCAGCTGCTCGTCCTCTTCGCTGAACTCCCCGTTCATGCTGCCGGTGAGGTAGAGGTTGCCGAAGATCCGATCGCGGATCCGGACCGGCACGCCAAGGAAGCTGTCCATCGGCGGGTGGTTCGGCGGGAATCCCGCCGCATCGGGATGGCTGTTCAGATCGGTCAACCGGATCGGCGTCGGCCGGTGGGTCAGCAGGCCGAGGATCCCCCGGCCCCGGGGCAGATCACCGATGCGTTCGATCAGGTCGGCGTCCATCCCGGTGTGGACGAACTCGTCGAGCAGCCCGTGCTCACCGAGCACGCCCAGCGCCGCGTAGCGGGAGTTCACCAGGTCCCTGGCCGCGGTCACGATGTGCTGCAGCACGACCTGCAAGCTCAGATCGCCGGCCACCATGGCGTGGGCGCGCAGCAACGCGCGCAGCCTCCCCTGGGTGGCGAGCACGTCCTGCGCGCGAGCCGCGACATCGCCGAGGAGCTTCTCCAGCTCCAGCCGCGGCAGATCCGGGAACGGCAACGCCAGCGGGCCGAAGTCGTCGAGCCGCTGACCGTTCTGCGGACCGGCGCGCGGAATCTCGGTCATGTCCTGCTCGCATCCCGTTGATGATCTGGCGTCAGCAGGGTCCGGACCGACGTCACCAGCACTGTGGGGACCGGTGGGCCGGTGGACCGGCCACGTCCTCAACCTACGCCGTTCCTCCAGGTAAGGGAACGCGACTGTGACGACCGGGTTGCCGGGTGTCCCCACCGGCGTGGGCGTCCCGGACGACCAGGGCGGTCACCCCGAGTGCGGCGACGATCAGGCCGATGCCGGACACCCACCACCAGCCGGGCCGGATCCGGTCGCCGAGCAGGATCATGGCCAGCGATCCGGGGAGCACGACCTCGGTCATGGTGACGATCGCGCTGGGCACGGTCGGGGTGCTCCGGCGCAGTGCCGCGGCGTACAGCGGGATGCCGAGGGCGGCGAACCCGATCGTCACGTAGGTGAGCGGATGAGCCAGGAGCGCGTCGATGCTCGAGGTGGCACCCGGCTGCAGCAGCAGCGCACGGACCGCGAGGACAGAGCCCCCATAAGCGCATCCGGCGACGACCGAGCGAGCGACCGTCCCGCGCCGGACGGCGGACAACCCGGCGACCAGCAGCACGACGAACAGAACCAGCAGAACGGCGAGAACCACCGGCTGCGGTGCGGTCCAGCCGGTGGTACCGGCCGCGCCCGCGGCCAGCAGGCCGAGTCCGATCCCGGCCGCGGCGACGGACAGCAGATCGACTGCGTGCAGTGCCGACCGCAGCACCACGTGAGCCAGCAGGACGGCGATCGCGGTCTGCCCGGCGACGATCGACTGGACGGCGAACACCGGCAAGAACCGCAGCGCGAAGACGGCGAGTCCCCAGCCGAGAACGTCGACGAGCAGCCCGGCGCCGTAGAGCGCGGCCCGCACCGGCAGCGAGGACCCGGTGTGCTGCGCCGCGGTCGCCTGCAGGACCGTTGCGACGCCGTCGAAGACCGCCGCGAGCAGCGCGGCCGCGAAGCCGAACACGATCCCCGCTTCTCCGGTCAATTCCGCACCGCGATCCGGCCCGGGCGCCGGGGCGTCAACGGTGGCTTCTTCTCCGCCACGTCGCCACAGTGAGCCCCGTTCATCGCTTGCGGCAAGAACCATGAGCCCTCGATCAAGGGACCGAAGTCCCCGCGCGTTCAGCGCACGTCCGTCACCCGGCTGGCGGCCGTTCGAACGGTCCCGTGGCCCGTCTCGACACCGGCACTGCAGCCGGCTGCGGCGAGCATGTCCACCACGGAGCTGTGCCTGGCAACTGCAGAAGGCCGACAGCGAGACCGTGCGGCGCGGCGTGGTGCAACGGCGCGAGGAGTACCTCGACGAGCTCCAGGCTCGCAATCGCGACGGCTTCGCCCGCTGGCCGGCCAGTGGTGCCCGCGCGGGCGGGGACCCCCAGCGCTACCTCACCGCAGGCGGATGACGCCGCACCCGGCGGTTACGAGGGGTCTTCGGCGTCGATGACCGCGTCCGGTGGGTACACCCAGGTGATGGCCAGCGAGCCCAAGCCACGAGCCACCAGGTCCTGCCGGATCTCGTGGGTGGTGCAGCCGCCGTAGACCAGACGAGTCAAGCGCAACGTCCTTCGCCCGCGCTCGGGCATGGCGATCGTGGCGAGGACGCCGCCACCGCACTGGCTGTAGGTGACCTGTTCGCCGGGCTCGGCGTACTCCCCCGTGATCATGGCCTCGTAACCGCCGCGCCCAGACGCGGCCAGCGTCTCGTACAGCTCGTCGACGAGCGCCTTGACCTGAGGCGGGTGATCCATGTGATGGGTGATCAGGGTGCTCCGTCGCCAGCTCTCGTCGTCATGTGCCCGCATGCCGGCCTCCTGTTCTCGTCGTTCGGTGCTGAGCGCGCCCGGCTTCGGCGCGGTCCCGGACCCCCATGAGCATCTTCCGGCTCATCACGAAGCTGACCGCCTCGACCGGCTCGATCAGCAAGCCCGCCCAGCGACGGGTGTAGCCGTACCGTTCGCGCATCACCAGCCGCGTCGACCCGTCCGGCCGGTCACGCAGGACGAAGGCCCAGGTGCAGTCGTAGGGTGCGGCCGCGTTCCCCATTGGCACAGCACCGCGCAGCACCAAGGCCCGGCCTTCGTCGAGGCCGGCCACGGCCATCGAGACGTCCGGATGGAGCTTCACCTCGTTGCCCACCTCGACGTGCTGCCATTCCGCGACGACGCGGTCGGCGCTGTGGATATCGCAGCCCACCAGGTTTTCCCAGGCGTCGTAGCTGTAGAAGCCGCCACGCGCCTGGCCCAGCTGGGCGAGCCACGGCCACACTTCCGACGCGGGTGCGGAGATCGTGATGGCGCGGGTCGCCACGAGATCGGGCTCGGTGATGAGCTCGTCCCCGGCCAGGTCCGCGGTGACTTCGCGAGGGTCGGCGCCCCAGCGCAGCTGCCACTTCCGCGCGGCGACCGCCGCGAGGACGAACACGCCGAACGCGCCGGCCATCCACAGCCGGGCGTTCCTCGGCGTCACCGAGTCATCGTGAGGATGACGCGTCACGGTCGTCTCCTTCGGCAGCGTGCGGATCCCGGTCGACGTTGCGCAGATAGCAGGCCAGTGGCACCGCGACGATCAGCGCGACCGCGGCGAACACGGGCACCATCGAACTCGAGGCGATTCCGGACGCGGGATCGGCGCGCGAACCGAACCACTGGTCCGTGGCGACCCCGATCCCCTCCAGCACGAACATCGCCAGCATCGCGCCGGTGACCAGCAAGCCCCAGCTCGCACGACGACGGCCGGCGAGCGCGGCCGCGGCTAGGAGCGGCAGCCAGACCGCCAGGTCCTGGACGAAGACGGGGTTCGTCAGCAGCCCTGTGCCCTCGAGCAGGGACGCCGGGTTCCGGCTGAAGACCGCGGGAACGATCCGGACGAGCCACGCGCCGGCGTTCAGCAAGACCAGGACGAGCGCGAACCCCGTGATCCACCGCACCGCCATCGACGGCGCCAGCCGCGCGCCGAACGCCGGCAGATCCGCGGCGTGAAGCACGGTGACCAGGCTCCACAGAGCCAGCCCGAGGTAAGCGACGTAGAGGAGGAACAGGGTGTTCAGCGGGGTCGCGAAGCAGAAGAGCACCGCTTGGTAGAGCAGGTAGGCCGCCGCTCCGAGCCAGACCACGAGCCCGCGCGCGGACCCCCGCGCGGTCAGCGACATCGCGACGACGAGCACCGGGACGGCGACGCAGACCATGACCAACGCCGTGCCCCGCAGGCTCCCTTTGGCGGCCTCGACGCCCGACAGCAGCGAAGGCAACGTCAAGCTCAGCACGGCGACCGTCGTGGCCACGACGGCGAGCGCACCGGAGCAGAGGTAGGCCGCGCGGGCGGGGTGGAGCAGGACCGGCCCGTGCGACGTGCCGGTCCGGGTACCCCGGCGTTCGGCGAGTGTCATAACCGAACTCTGCGACCGCACACCCTGCTTCCTGAAGAGTCCTTGGTCCCTCGGGAGCGGGTCTCCCGGTCCTTTCCTGCGTGGGAGGAGGAACGCGAGGTCTTCGGTCCTCGGCTGCGGAGCAGTTCGGCCCTGTGCCCGGCAACCCGGCGCCCCGGACAATCGGGATGAATTGTCCGCCACGCCGTCGATGGGACACGATCATGCGAGTGCCGGCTCCGGTCCGTCCGGGTGAGCAGTGACCGACACCAGTCTCCGGACACCGGCCTACGCGCTCGAGGCGGCCGAGACGGTCGCCCTCCTCGGGACGGACGGACGAACCGGCCTGACCGAAGCCGAGGCCGTCGCCCGGAATGTCCACAACGGACTGAACGTGCTCCCGACCGGCCGGGCCACCAGCGCGCTCGGCCGGTTCTTCCGCCAGTTCAACGATCCGCTCGTCTACGTCCTGCTCGTCTCGGCCGGCGTGACCCTGAGTCTCGGCCAGTTCGTCGACTCGAGCGTGATCTTCGCCGTCGTGCTGCTCAACGCGGTCGTCGGACTCCTCCAGGAATCGCGGGCCGAGCACGCCCTCGCCGCGCTGGCCGGCATGGTGACCACCGAAGTCCGGGTGGTGCGCGATGGTGTCCCCATCCGGATACGAGCCGAACAGCTGGCCGCCGGAGATCTCGTCCACCTCCGCGCCCGGGGACAAGGTCGCGGCCGACTACCTGCTGCTGTCGGCACACGAGCTGCAGATCGACGAATCCGCGCTGACCGGCGAGGCCGCGCCCGTCACGAAGACGCCCGGCGCGCGGCCCGAAGCCACCGCGCTCGCCGATCGGCGGAACATCGCGCACGCGGGCACCGTGGTCACGCGGGGCGAGGGCACGGCCGTCGTCGTGGCGATCGGTGCGGCCACCGAGCTGGGGCTGATCAACCAGCTGATGACCGCCACCGGCGTGCCGACCACGCCGTTGACGCGCAAGCTGTCCGGGTTCAGCCGCCGGCTCTCGGCCGGCATCGTGGCGCTGGCGGTCCTCCTGTTCGTCATCGGGCTGCTGCGGGGCTACCGAGCCGGGGAGATGTTCACCGCGGCGGTGACGATGGCGGTCGGCGCGATCCCGGAAGGCCTGCCGGCCGCGGTGTCCATCGTGCTGGCGATCGGCGTCGTCCGGATGGCCCGGCGCGGCGCGATCGTCCGGCGGCTGCCTTCGGTGGAGACGCTGGGCGGCACCACCGTCATCTGCACCGACAAGACCGGCACCCTCACCACCAACCGGATGACCGTGACCACCGTGGTCGCCGGCGGCCGCACCCACGAGTGGGCCGGCGGCGACCCGCTCCCACCGGTGTTGCGGGAGTGCCTGCTCACCGGGGTGCTGTGCAACGAGGCGCAACCGGCCGACGGCACCGCCGCGGCCATCGGCGATCCGACCGAAACCGCCCTGCTCACCGCGGCGCGGGAAGCCGGGCTGGACGTCGGTGCCGAGCGGTCCGCCCGGCCGCGCGTCGACGTGCTGCCCTTCGAGTCCGGGCGGAACCTCATGGCGACGGTGCACCGAACTGCCGACGGCCGGTTGACCGGATATCTGAAGGGGGCTCCCGAAACAGTCCTCGCACTGTGCCACGATCAGCTGCGGGAAGACGGGATCGCCGAGCCGCTGGCGACGAGCGCGCAACGCGAGACCGCGGAAACCCTCGCCCGCCGAGGTTTGCGGGTACTGGCCTTCGCGACGTTCACCCCCGCGCGCGTCGACGCCTTTCCCGGCGCGGCGTCGCCGGAAGGGCTGACCCTCGTCGGTTTCCAGGCCATGCACGACCCGCCGCGCCCGGCCGCGGTGGCCGCCGTGGCGGCGTGCCGCGGAGCCGGGATCACGGTCAAGATGATCACCGGCGACCACGGCGAAACCGCCCGGGCGATCGCCCGGACCTTCGCGCTGGCCGACGGGGAGCCGGCGGTGCTCACCGGCGCGGAAATCGCCGGGACACCGGACGACGCCCTCGCCGGCGTGGACGTGTTCGCCCGCGTTTCCCCGGAACAGAAACTGCGGCTGGTCACCCTGCTGCAGGAGCGCGGCAACGTGGTCGCGATGACCGGCGACGGGGTCAACGACGCGCCCGCGCTGCGCAAGGCCGACATCGGGATCGCGATGGGGCGCAGCGGAACCGAGGTCGCGAAGGAAGCCGCCGACATGGTGCTGGCGAACGACGACTTCGCGACCATCGAGGCCGCCGTCGAAGAAGGCCGGGCCGTGTTCGACAACATCCGCAAGTTCATGGCCTGGACGCTGCCGACCAACATCGCCGAAGGACTGGTCATCCTGGTCGCGATCGTGCTCGGCGCCCAGCTGCCGATGCTCCCGGTCCAGGTGCTGTGGATCAACATGACCACCGCGGTCTTCCTCGGCCTCTCGCTGGCCTTCGAACCGAAGGAAACGGGCATCATGGCTCGCCGGCCCCGCCCACCGGGGCAGGCGCTGATGACCACCGACCTGCTCCGGCGGATCTCGCTCGTGTCGATCATCCTCGTCGCGGGTTCGTTCGCGGTGTTCACCTGGCAGCTGGGCGCCGGCGCGTCCGTCACCGACGCGCGGTCGGTCACGATCACCGTGTTCGTGTTCGCGCAGATCGCGTACCTGTTCAGCTGCCGGTCCCTCGACCGGTTCCGGCCGACGGGCTGGAACCCCTGGGTGCTCGGCGGCGTCGCCGTCATGATCGCGCTGCAGGCGTCGATCCTCTACCTCCCGCTGATGAACGAGCTGTTCCACACCGCGCCGCTGACCGTCGGCGGCTGGCTGCTGGTGCTCGGCCTCGCCGTCACCACGTTCCTGGTCGCCGAGCTCGACAAGTTCCTCTGGCGCCCCGGCCGCCGCCACCGTGCCGGCCGGCCGGAACCCCTGGTTCCGGCGGCGACGCGGTGAGCGGCGGCCGAGGTCCGCTCAGCTCACGGCGTAGGTGACTGGACGACCAGAAGCGGGCAGGTGGCGTGGTGGATCAGCGCCTGGCTCGTCGACCCCGTCAGCATGCCGGAGAAGCCACCGAGACCTCGGCTCCCGACCACGAGCAGCTGGGCGTCGGCGGAGTGGTCGAGCAGGCAGCGCACCGGGTGGTCCCGCGCGACGACGCGCCGAACCGTGACGTCCGGGTACTTCTCCTGCCAGCCGGCGAGCCGTTCCGCCAGGAGTTCGCGTTCGTTCGCTTCGAGGGCGTCGAAGTCGTCGAGCAGCTGCTGGCCGAGGGTGTGCGCGGTGCCCGCGGAGACCGACAGCCAGCTGTGCACGGCGACCAGGTCCGCTCCTCGCGACGACGCCTCGTCGAAGGCCGCCGCGATCGCGGGCTCGTTCGCCGGGGAGCCGTCCATGCCGAGCACCACCGGGCCGTTCTCACGGCCGCCGCCGCGGACCACCACGATCGGGCACCGGCCTCGTGCGACCATCGCCACCACCGTGGAGCCGGTCAGCATGCCGCTGAACCCGCCCAGCCCCCGGGAGCCGAGCGCGACCAGGTGCGCGTCGGCCGAGGCCTCGAGCAGTTCGGTCACCGGGCTGCCCGTCGCCAGGTCGGCGTGGATCTCCAGGTCGGGATGGGCCGACCGGATGACGGCCTCGGCGTCGGCGAGCCACTTGCGGCCCTGCGTTTCCAGTACCTCGGAGAATCCGTCCGGTGGGCGGACACCGGCGCCGTAGGACAGCGCGGGCATCG
The DNA here is from genome assembly GCF_046548675.1 of Amycolatopsis sp. cmx-8-4. Lineage (NCBI taxonomy): Bacteria > Bacillati > Actinomycetota > Actinomycetes > Pseudonocardiales > Pseudonocardiaceae > Amycolatopsis > Amycolatopsis sp. cmx-8-4. The sequence continues at coordinate 170,688 of NZ_JAEBDZ010000014.1, read as the reverse complement.
ACACGGCGTGCACGACCCGCACCGGCAGATGCCGGCGCGCGGCCTCGTCTCCCGCCCAGCGCGCGGCTTGCAGCGCCGAAGCCGATCCGTCCACGCCGACGATGATCTGCTGCCTGGTTGTGTTGTCGGCCATGAGAGGAACTCCTCGAGTGTCGCGAACTGGTGGAACCCGAGCCTGTTCCTCCGGGAAAGCTGAGCACTAGAGGATTCCACCGCGTCTCCCGGTGACTTTCTTCCCTGCTTTCCGGCGCGCGACCGGCCGGGCTGTGCACCAAAGTCACCGAGATCCGGGGATTTCGGCACCAGTGCCCGGCCCGGCCGACGGCCCATGCTCCGGTCACAACCGAAAAGGAGCCCACGATGTCCGTCCAGGACCGCGGCCCGTCCCTGACCACCCCCTTCATCCCCAGCCAGACAGCGCGGACAGCCGAGCGGCCCCAGCCGGGCTCCGCCGCCCGCGGCTCGGCACTGGCCGTCCTGCGCATCGTGATGGGCCTGACGTTCCTCTGGGCCTTCCTCGACAAGCTGTTCGGGCTGGGCTACTCCACGAGCTCGGCGCAGGCCTGGATCAGCGGCGGCTCCCCGACCAAGGGATTCCTCGGCCACGTCCAGGTCGGCCCGATGCAGTCGATGCTGCGCGGCTGGGCCGGCGCCGGCTGGGCCGACTGGCTGTTCATGCTGGCCCTGCTCGGCCTCGGCATCGCCGTCCTGCTCGGCGTGGCCCTGCGCCCGGCCGCCGTCGCGGGCACCGTCCTGCTCGCGCTCATGTGGATCGCCGAATGGCCGCTCGCCCAGTCCACCTCGGCCGGGACGGCCACGTCGTCGACCAACCCGCTGATCGACTACCACCTCGTGTACCTCGTCGTGCTCATCGTCTTGGCCGCCTTCGCCGCGGGTGACACCTGGGGCCTCGGCCGCCGCTGGGCAAGGCTCGACCTCGTCCGCCGCACCCCCTGGCTCCGCTGAGCACGACCCGTTTCATCCACAAAGGACACCGCGACACCATAGGAGAACACCGTGCAAGCCATGACAACGGTCGGCGACGTGATGACCCGCGAGGTGATCACCGTCGCGCCGGAACTGCCGTTCAAGGACCTCGTCCAGGTGATCGTCACCCACGGCGTCAGCGCCGTGCCGGTGGTGACCCCGGACGGCGCCGTGATCGGCGTGGTGACCGAGGCGGACCTGCTCTGCCGTCAAGCACACGAAGACGACGTACCCGGTGCCGGCTGCCCGCACTTCGCCGGTCATCTGACCAAAGAGGACTGGCGCAAGGCCGCCGGTCAGACCGCGGCGACACTGATGTCCACGGCATCCGACATCACCTCGCCCGCCGCCACCTTGCCGGCGGTCGCCCGGCTGCTCACGCAGAGCGGCGTCCGCCGGTTGTTCGTGCTGCAGGACGAAAAGCTGGTCGGCGTCATCGCTCGGCGCGACGTGCTCCGAAGCTTCCTGCGCACCGACGACGACCTGCGGTCCGACGTCGACCGCACCGTGTTCGACGAAGCCCTGCACGCCGACCGGAACAACGTGCGCGCGAGCGTCGAGCACGGCGTGGTCCTGCTGACCGGCCGGCTCGAGTACGAGGCCGACGTGGCGACCGCGGAACGCATGACCCGCGCGGTCGCCGGCGTCGTGGACGTCCGCAACCGGATGGACTTCGTCTGGACCGGCCACCGCGCGCACAGCACCGCGACCTGAACACTCTCGAAAGGGGACATGTCATGCGGTTGGGTGTCGCGGGTGCGCTGGTCGGTGGCGAGTACCGGAAGGGCGACGTCGAGGTGGACCGGGAAACCGGGCGGGTGAGCGCGATCGGGGTCGCGGCCACCGGAACCGGGCTGGCTGTGCCCGGCCTGATCGACATGCAGGTCAACGGGTTCGCCGGCGTCGACTTCCTCACCGCGGACGTCGACGCCTACCGCCACGCCGGTGCCGCACTCGCCCGCACCGGTGTGGTGGCCTACCAGCCCACCTTGATCACGAGTGAACCGGACCAGACCGTCGCCGCGATCGCGACGGCGGACCTGGCCCGGTCGTGTCCGGGCGGCGCACGGATCCTGGGCGTCCACCTGGAGGGGCCGTTCCTCTCACCCGAGCGCGCCGGAACCCACCCCGTGGAACTACTGCGAAAGCCGGATATCGAGTTGACCACCCGGCTCCTGGCTTCCGGACCGGTCACTCAGGTGACGCTCGCGCCGGAGCTGCCCGGGGCGCTGGAGCTGGTCGTGTTCCTGGTGCGAAGCGGCGTCCGCGTCTCCTGCGGGCACAGCGACGCGACGGCCGCCGAGGCGGACGCCGCGTTCGACCGCGGCGCCCGGCTGGTCACCCACCTCTTCGACGCGATGCGGCCGTTCACCCACCGCGACCCGGGAATCGTGGGCGCGGCACTGACCCGCGACGACGTCGCGGTCGGGGTGATCGCCGATTCCAGTCACCTCTCGCCCGAGGCGATCCGGCTCGCCTTCCGGGCGGCACGTGGCCGGGTCGTCCTCGTCACCGACGACCTGGCCGCCGGTGGGCGCCCGGACGGGACCTACCGGATGGGCTCGGTCGAGTTCACGGTGACCGGCGGTGTCGCCCGCCGCGGCGACGGCACCCTGGCGGGCACGACGATCACCCTCATCGAAGCCGTCCGCACCGCCTGCGCCGCCGGGATTGGCTGGGAAACCGCCGTCAACGCGGCGACCCTGACCCCCGCCGGGCTCGTGCCCGACCGCGGCATCGGTCTCCTACGCCCCGGCGACCGAGCCGACGTGCTCGTCCTCGACGACTCGCTGGGCGTCCGCGATGTCCTCCACGAGGCCGAATCCCTCGGCCACTGACACGCACGCTCGACGACGACCACGGGCGAGGGGAAACGATGCCGGCAACCTGGAACCGGGAACACCCGAGGCGTACCGGCCCCGCACGGACCAGCGGAGCACTCATCGCGATCAAGGTCGTCCACACCCTCGTCTGGCTGTCCGTCGAGTCGTGCGTGGCCTACCTGCTGTACGCGGGATTCGCGAAGCGCAGCGACCGGCGCGCCGCGATCGCCGGAGCCGTGGTCGTCACCGAATGCACGGTCTTCGTCGCCAACGGGCTGCGCTGCCCCCTGACCGACGTCGCCGAGTCGCTGGGCGACGACCACGGCTCGGTCACCGACATCTACCTACCGCCCTGGCTCGCCAGGAACCTGCCGGCCATCCACGTCCCCCTGGTGATCCTGACGATCGTGCTGCACCTCAGGAACCTGGCACGCCGTGGTCGTCACGCACAGGCATGATGGCGCCATGCCGCACCGTGTCCTGCTCGCCGACGACGACCGCGCCATCCGGGAGTCCCTCGTGCGCGCCCTCGACCTCGAGGGCTACCACGTCACCGAGGTGACGGACGGCGTCTCCGCGCTGGCCACAGCCCGGAAAGACGACTTCGACGTGCTGATCCTCGACGTCATGATGCCCGGCGTCGACGGCCTCGGCGTCTGCCGCGTCCTACGCGCCGAAGGCGACCAGACACCGATCCTCATGCTCACCGCCCGCGTCGAAACCGCCGACCGGGTCGCCGGGCTCGACGCCGGCGCCGACGACTACCTGCCCAAGCCCTTCGAACTCGACGAACTCCTCGCCCGCCTGCGCGCCCTTCTGCGCCGCACCTCCGCCGACGCGGGGGCCGCACCCCTGCGGACGCTGCGCCTCGGCGAACTCGCCGTCGACCCGGCCGCACGGCGCGTCTGGTGGCGCAGTACCGAGATCACCCTGTCCAAGACCGAGTTCGACCTGCTGGAACTGCTGGTGCGCAACGCCGGGATCGTCCTCGACCGCACCACGATCTACCAGCGGATCTGGGGCTACGAATTCGGCTCCGAGTCCAAGAACCTCGCCGTCTACATCGGCTACCTGCGCCGCAAACTCGAGCTGGCCGGCGCGACCGAACTGATCCACACCGTGCGCGGTGTCGGTTACTCGGTGCGCCCGGCATGAACCTGCGCAGCAAGCTCGCGATCGCCTTCGCCGGGGTCGGGGCCGCGGCGGCCATCCTGGTCGGCGTCTTCAGCTACCAGGCCGCCTCGCAGCGCATCAGCGCCGAACTCGACCGCTCCCTGCTGACGACGTCGGCCGAGGTGGCGGCCGGGGCGACGCAGGTCCTCGCGCCCAGCCCGGTCACCCGCGGTCCCGATGACGACGACCACGACGAAGCCCAGCCGATGGTGGCTCAGGCGATCGCCCCGGACGGCGCCGTCCGGCCCGTCGGCGGCCGTCCCGTCCGGCTCGACGTCGACGACGAAGACCGGGCGCTGGCCGCGACCGGCACCTTCGGCGACCGCCGCTACCAGGACTTCACCGTCCCGCCGGACGACTACCGGGTCATCACCGTGGCCCTCGGCGGCGGCCGCGGGGCGCTCCAGCTCGGTATCGACGTCGACGAGTCCCGGCACGTGCTCAGCGAGCTGGCCACCCGCATCACCGGCGTCAGCGCCCTCGTCCTCGTCGCGGCGGCGCTCGCCGGCTGGCTGCTCGCCCGGCAGATCACCCGCCGGCTGGTCCGGCTGACCCAGGCCACCGAGCAGGTCAGCGACGGCCGCCTCGCCGACGTCGCGGTCCCGAGCGGCGGCCGCGACGAGGTCGGCCGGCTCGCGACGTCGTTCGACCGGATGCTCGGCCGCCTCGCCGACGCCCGCGCCGACCAGGAACGCCTCGTCCAGGACGCCGCGCACGAGCTACGCACGCCGCTGACCAGCCTGCGCACCAACGCCAGCGTCCTGCGCCGCTTCGCCGAGCTCGCCCCCGGCGACCGGGCCCGGCTGCTCGACGACGTCGACGGCGAAGCCCGTGAACTGACCCACCTGATCGACGAGCTGGTCGAACTGGCGACCCGGCGGTACGAGACGGAAGAGCCCGCTCCGCTCGCGCTGGGCGAGGTCGTCGAGCGCGCCGCCGACCGCGTCCGACGACGGACCGGCCGCGCCATCACCGTCGAGGTCGACGCCACCGCGCTCACCGGCCAGGCGAAAGCCCTCGAACGCGCGGTGTCGAACCTGCTGGAAAACGCCGTGAAGTTCGCCCCCGAAGGAGTGATCGACGTCGTGGTGCGCGACGGCCGGGTGCAGGTGCTCGACCGCGGTCCCGGCATCGGCGACGACGACGCGGCGCGGGTGTTCGACCGGTTCCACCGGGCCGACGGTGCCCGCGGCCTGCCCGGTTCCGGTCTCGGGCTGGCCATCGTCCGGGAGATCGCGCTGGCCCACGGCGGCAGCGTGTTCGCCGAGCCGCGGCCCGGAGGCGGGGCCGCGGTCGGGTTCACTGTCGGAGCCGATCTTCTCTTACCGGATTCTCACCCTCGTCACGTCGGCGACTAACCGCGGGCCGGAAGGGTGGTCCACAAGGATCACCACTCCCAGGAGCCCCGATGACCACCCTCGCACCACCCGGCAGCACGCTCCGGCGTCCGGTCCGCGCGTGGTGGCGGGACGCCGCGGGCCTGGCCACCTGGCTGAGCGTCCTGTTCGTGATCGCGCTGTGGGTGTCCGGCCGCGGGCTGCAGGACCTCGGCTCGGACTTCTTCACCTCGGCCGGCCGCCTGACCGGCCTGGTGTCGGCGGATCTCCTGCTGCTGCAACTGCTGCTGATGGCGCGGATCCCCTGGGTGGAACGCAGCTACGGCCAGGACGAGCTGGCCCGCCGCCACCGGCTGACCGGGTTCACCTCGATCACGCTGCTGGCCGCGCACATCGTGCTGAACAGCCTCGGCTACGCCGCCACCGACCGCTCCGGCCTCCTCGGCGAGGTCTGGACGCTCGTGACCACCTACGCGGGCATGCTCCTGGCCACCGCGGGGACACTCGCCCTCGTCATGGTCGCGGTGACGTCGATGCGCGCCGCCCGGCGGCGGCTGCGGTACGAGTCCTGGCACCTGCTGCACCTCTACGCCTACCTCGGCGCCGGGCTCGCGCTGCCGCACCAGCTGTGGACCGGCGCCGACTTCACCGCCTCCCCGGTGGCCACGGCGTTCTGGTGGACCGCCTACGCGGCCGCCGCGGGCGCGGTGCTGGTGTTCCGGCTCGGGCTGCCGATCTGGCTCAACGCCCGCCACCACCTCGTCGTCGACCAGGTCGTGCGCGAAGCGCCCGGCGTCGTCTCGGTCTACCTGCACGGCCGCCGCCTCGACCGGCTTCCCGTGGCAGCAGGGCAGTTCTTCGTCTGGCGGTTCCGGTCCGGCCCGGGCTGGACGCGCGGCAAGCCGTTCTCCCTCTCGGCCGTCCCGGACACCCACGGCAACCGGCTCCGGATCACGGCCAAGGACCTCGGACCGGGCAGCCGCCGGCTGGCCCGGCTGCGTCCCGGCACCCGCGCCCTGTTCGAAGGCCCCTACGGCCGGCTCACAGGGACCGTCCGCAAAGGACCCAAGCTGGCGATGTTCGCCTCCGGCATCGGGATCACACCGCTGCGCGCGCTGCTCGCCGAACTGCCCTACCTTCCCGGGGAAGCCGTGCTGTTCCACCGGGCCGGGCGGCACGCCGACCTGTTGTTCCGGCGCGAACTGGACGAGCTCGCCGCGCGCCGCGGCCTCCGGATCCACTACCTGCTCGGCCGCCGCTCCCGCGACCGCGCGTCGTGGCTCCCGGCGGACTACGCCCCCGTCCCCGACGAGCAGGTGCTGCGCCACCTCGTCCCCGACATCGCCGAGCACGACGTCTACGTCTGCGGCCCGGACGCCTGGACCGAAGCCGTGCTCGACACCGCACGCCGCGCTGGCGTCCCCGCCGACCGCGTCCACTCCGAAAGATTCGGCTGGTAGGAAAGGACTTCCGATGCGCAGGATCGCCATCACCTTCGCCGCGACCGTCTCGGTCGTGGTGCTGCTGTTCAGCTACCGCACCAGCACCGATTCGACCCCGGTCGCCGTCGGCCGTCCCCTCGGCACCGGGACCCAGCCGACCCGCACCACGAGCCCGGCCACACCGGCGCAGACCGGTGGCGGGGGCACGTTCACGGGGAGCGCCGCCGACACCCGCTACGGGCCGGTCCAGGTGCAGATCACCGTGGCGGGCGGCAAGATCACCGACGCCCAGGCCGTCCAGTACCCCCAGGAAAGCGGCCGCGACGTCCGGATCAACTCCGCCGCCGTGCCCGAGCTGAACCAGGAGACGCTGCAGGCCCAGAGCGCGCAGATCGACACCGTCAGCGGCGCCACCTACACCTCCGAGGGCTACCAGCAGTCCCTGCAGTCCGCGATCGACGCGGCCCACGGGTGAGCACCGCGCCCCGGCAACGCCGGTCCTGGACCCGGGCCGTCATGGGCACCCAGGTCAGCCTCCACCTGCGCGGCCACCGCGTCGACACCGACCCCGCCGTCGAACCGGCCGTCGCCGCGGTGTTCGGGCACCTGCGCGCCGCCGACGAACTGTTCAGCACCTACCGGCCCGACAGCCAGGTCACCGCGATCCGCCGCGACGAACTCCCCCGCGACCAGTGGCACCCGTGGGTCACCGAAGTCGTTGCCCTGTGCGAAGAAGCCCGCGAACGCACCGATGGCTACTTCGACCCGTGGCGGCTGCCCGGCGGCTTCGACCCCTCCGGGCTCGTGAAAGGCTGGGCCGTCGAAAACGCCGCCACCCACCTCGCCCGGCTGCGCGGCTACGACCACTACCTCAACGCCGGCGGCGACATCACCGCCTCCACGCGCACCCAGCCGTGGCGGGTCGGCGTCGAAGACCCCACCGACCCGTCCGCCTTCCTCGCCATTCTCGACCTGCGCACCGGCGGCCTCGCGACCTCCGGCGCGGCCGCCCGCGGCGACCACATCGTCGACCCGCACACCGGCCGCCACACCAGCAACCTGCTGTCGGTGACGATCACCGGCCCGACGCTGCTGTGGGCCGACGTCTTCGCCACCGCGGCGTTCGCCCGCGGCGGCAACGTCACCCGGTGGGTCACCGCGCTCGCGCCCGGCTACGAAGTCGCGGCCCTCGCCCGCGCGCCCTGAGCCCGTCCCACCCGAGCTTCCGCCATCCGCACTCCACAAAGGACACCATGACCACCGTCAACGGCCTGCCCGCCCACGTTCTGCTCGTGCACGCCATCGTCGTCCTGCTCCCGCTGGCCGCACTGCTGCTGGTGCTCAGCGCGCTCTGGCCCGCCGCCCGCGCCAAACTCGCCGGCCCGAACGCGATCCTGGCCGTCCTGGTGGTGATCCTGGTCCCGATCACCACCGACGCCGGCGAATGGCTCGAACGCCGCGTCGCCTCGACCCCGGCCGTGCGCACCCACACCGAGCTCGGCGACACCGCCCTCTGGGTCGCGATCCCCGTCGCGATCCTGGCCCTGCTGGTGTGGTGGCGCCGCCGCGAAAGCCTCGCGTCGCAGGCGGCCGACACGGACTCGAGCGCGGTCGCGACGCGCCGTCGCACGTTCCTCGCCCCGGCGTCGACCGCGGTGACCGTGGTGCTTTCCGTGCTGGCGGTCGTGGCCGCGGGAGCGGCGTTCTACGACATCTACCGCATCGGCGACTCCGGTGCGCAGGCCAGCTGGCAGAACCAGTTCAGCGCCACACCCACCCCCCGCGGCGCAGGTCACTGAGCCATCGCCGGCGGCGCGGTCAGGAGCAACAGCCTTCCGGCCGCGCCGCCTCGTCGACCCGGCCGGTATCGGCATCAGGAGTGCAGCAGGTGGCCGGCGTGGCGAGCGCCGCACTGTCCGTGCCGAAGGTCCGCGAGTCGGCCTTCACCGTGTAGACCTCCCAGGGTTCCTGGCCGGGGCCGTGCACCCAGACCTTGTCCTGGACCGCGTAGCAGCAGGTGGTGTTGTCCTCGGTCAGCGTCTCCAGCCCATCTCCGGTCAGGCGCTTGGCGGCTTCGCCGACCTGGTCCGTGGTCTCGACCTCGACGCCGAGGTGGTCCATGACCGTCGCCTGGCCGGGCTCGCCCTCCAGGAGCACGAGCTTGAGCGCGGGCTCGGCGATGGCGAAATTGGCGTAGCCGGGCCGGAGCTTGGCGGGCTCGGTGCCGAACAGCTTCGAGTAGAAATCGATCGAGCCTTCGAGGTCCCCGACCCGCAGCGCGAGCTGTACTCGTGACATCCCAGTCTCCTTGGATAGACGTTCATCAAAACAGCGACGGGACTTAGATTGCTCTCTAGATAGACGTGTGTCAACATAGACGCATGCCGAAACAGCTGCCGATCGTCGCGATGGACGCCTGCTGCTCGCCGCTGGCCCGCGAGCCGCTGACGGAGCCGCAGGCCGTGGAGCTGTCGAAGCTGTTCAAGGCGATGGCCGACCCGGTGCGCCTGCGTCTCCTGTCGCTCATCGCCTCCCACGCCGGCGGCGAGGCGTGCGTGTGCGACCTGACCGACGCGTTCGACCTGACCGGCCCGACGATCTCCCACCACCTGAAGGTGCTGCGCGAGTCCGGCCTGATCACCGGCGAACGCCGCGGCACGTGGGTCTACTACCGCGTCCACCCCGAGGTGCTGGCCCGGCTGGCGGCCGTCCTGGTCCCCGGCGACGCGATCGTCCCCGCATGACGACGCCCGGTCGACTGTCCACACTGGACCGGTTCCTGCCCGCCTGGATCGCCGCCGCGATGGCCGCCGGGCTGCTCGCCGGCCGCTGGGTGCCCGGCCTGAACACGGCGCTGTCCGCGGTACAGGTCGACGGGATCTCCCTGCCGATCGCCCTCGGGCTGCTGGTGATGATGTACCCCGTGCTGGCCAAGGTCCGCTACGACCGGCTCGGCACCGTCACCCGCGATCGCCGGCTGCTGTGGCCGTCGCTGGCGCTGAACTGGGTTGTCGGTCCCGCGCTGATGTTCGCCCTCGCCTGGCTGCTGCTGCCGGACCTGCCCGAATACCGGACCGGGCTGATCATCGTCGGCCTCGCCCGCTGCATCGCCATGGTGATCATCTGGAACGACCTCGCCCGCGGCGACCGTGAAGCCGCCGCCGTGCTGGTCGCGCTGAACTCGGTGTTCCAGGTGCTCGCGTTCGGCCTGCTCGGCTGGTTCTACCTCTCGGTCCTGCCGGGCTGGCTGGGATTGCCGCAAGCCGACCTCGCGGTGTCCGGGTGGCAGATCGCCAAGAGCGTCCTGATCTTCCTCGGCGTCCCCCTGGTCGCCGGCTACCTGACCCGTCGTCTCGGCGAGCGCGCCAAGGGGCGCGCCTGGTACGAGACGAAGTTCCTGCCGAAAATCGGCCCCATCGCGCTCTACGGCCTGCTGTTCACCATCGTGATTCTCTTTTCCCTGCAAGGGGAACAGATCACCGCGAGGCCGCTCGACGTCGTCCGGATCGCGGTGCCGCTGCTCGTCTACTTCGGACTGATGTGGGCCGGCTCCTACGCGTTCGGCAACGCCGTGGGCCTGTCCTACGAACGCACCACGACACTGGCGTTCACCGCGGCGGGCAACAACTTCGAACTCGCCATCGCGGTCGCGATCGCGACGTTCGGGGCCACGAGCGGACAGGCGCTGGCCGGGGTCGTCGGGCCGCTGATCGAAGTCCCCGTACTCGTCGCCCTCGTCCACGTATCCCTGACTCTGCGCCGCCGGCGCCTGGAGGTCGCCGCGTGAACACCCCGGAAGTCCTGTTCGTCTGCGTCCACAACGCCGGCCGCTCCCGGATGGCCGCCGCGCTGCTGCACCACCACGCCGCAGGCCGGGTCACCGTCCACTCTGCCGGCTCCACCCCCGCGAACGAGGTCAACCCGGCCGTCGTCGCGGTCATGGCCGAACTCGGCATCGACGTCTCCCGCGAACTCCCCCAGCGCCTGACGACCGACGCGGTCGAAGCCGCCGACGTCGTGATCACCATGGGTTGCGGCGACGCCTGCCCGGTCTTCCCCGGCAAGCGCTACCTCGACTGGCAGCTCGACGACCCCGCCGGCCTCCCGGTCGAGCGGGTCCGCCCGATCCGCGACGAGATCGACCGCCGCGTCCGGACCCTGCTCGTCGAGTTGGCCCCTCCTTCCGCCTGAGCCTTTCATCGTCTATCGTCGATAGACGATGAAAGGGGTCACCGTGCTGGATCGCGCCACTGCCGAGACCTACGCCGGATGGTTCCGGGCCCTCGCTGATCCCACCCGGGTGCAGATCCTCAACCTGATCGCGGCCGCCTGCGAGCCGGTGAGCGTCGGCGAGATCGTCGAGCAGGTGAGCGTCGGCCAGTCCACTGTCTCGGCGCACCTGAAGATCCTCACCGACACCCGGTTCGTCCTCGTCGAACCCCGCGGCACCGCCCGGCACTACCGGGTCAACCAGGCGTGCGTGTCGTGCTTTCCCAGCGCGGCCGACGTCGTCATGGGCCGTGACGCCGTCGCGTTCACCTCCGATGAGGCCGCCCGATGAACCCGGACCGCGACGCCGTCCGCGACCGGTACACCGCCGCGGCCCGGCGCGCGCTGGCCGGCGAAGGCACCGGCCTGCTGACCGGCCCCGACGACACCGACCGCCTCGGCGCCGTCCACTACCCCGGCGAAGACGTCCCGGCGGACGTGACCGCGACCAGCCTCGGCTGCGGCAACCCGCTCGCCGTCGCCGACCTCCACCCCGGCGAGACCGTGCTCGACCTCGGCTCCGGCGGCGGTTTGGACGTGCTGCTCTCCGCCCGCCGGGTCGGACCCACCGGCCGGGTGATCGGCCTGGACATGACCGACGAGATGCTCACCCTGGCGCGTCGGCACGCGGCGGAGGCCGGTGTGACCAACGCCGAGTTCGCCAAGGGCACGATCGAGCGGATCCCGCTGCCGGACGCCTCGGTCGACGTCGTCATTTCCAACTGCGTCATCGCCCTCTCCCCCGACAAACCCGCTGTCTTCGCCGAAATCGCCCGCGTCCTGCGCCCCGGCGGCCGCGTCGGCGTCACCGACATCGTCGCCGGCGACACGCTCACCGACACCGAACGCGCGGCCCGCACCGGCGCGGTCGAATGTGTCGGCGGCGCGCTCACCGCAGGCAGGTACCGGGCGCTGCTGCGCGAAGCCGGACTCTTCGGCATCGACGTCCGGCTCACGCACGAAGTCGGCGACCGGCTGCACTCGGCGATCATCCGCGCGGCGAAACCGGTCCACGTCGCCCCGATGACGCCGGAGCACGCGGAACAGGTCCTGGCGATCTACCAGTCCGGTTTGGACACCGGAGACGCCGGCTTCGAAACCACCGCACCCGGCTGGGCGACCTGGGACGCCGCCCACCTCTCCGCGCACCGCCTGGTGGCTCTGGACCCCGCCGGGCGCGTCCTCGGCTGGACCGCCGTCAGCACGGTTTTCTCGCGGTGCGTTTACGCCGGTGTCGTCGAGCACAGCGTCTACGTCCACCCCGGCCATCGCGGCCGGCGCGTCGGCGACGCCCTGCTGGCCGCGCTCCTCACCTCGACCGAGGCCGCGGGGATCTGGACCGTCCAGAGCGGGATCTTCCCGGAGAACACCGCCAGCCGCGCCCTCCACCAGCGGGCCGGCTTCCGCGAAATCGGCACCCGCGAACAGATCGGTGAGCACCACGGCCGCTGGCGCGACGTCATCATGATCGAACGCCGAAGCCCGGTGGTGGGCCGCACCGCGCCGGACGGGAGCACCGGGCGCGGCGAGGCGTAGTCGGTCTGCCGCTCCGGCCAGGTCCGTCCGCGTACTTTCACGGCTGACCCAGGACCTCTTCCACGGCCCGGCGTGGCCCGGCCGGATCCGGTTCGCTGCTGTACCCGACGCGCATGAGGACCTGCGGGAACCCGCTCAACGTCAGGTCCCGGCGCAGAGCGGACCGGATCTCGGCCAAGTGCAGCGGCTGCGTGAGCACGGCGGCCACCAGCCCCAGGTCGACCGCGGTCAGCCAGGCGCGTTCCATCGCATACCCGGCCCGGACGTGGTCGGAGCGGGTGTCGCCGGCGGTGACGAAGACCAGCAAGGACTCCGCGGCCAAGCGCGCCTCGATCTCCGCGGTGTCGGGCAGCTCGGTGGCGCGGCGGATCAGCCCGGCCCAGGGCACCGATCCCGCCGGCACCCGGCTCGCGGGAAGGCCGACCCCGTGCCGGTGGGCTTGTTCGTCGCGGATCGTCCACAGCGACAGTTCCCGCTGATAGGCACCGTCGGCTTTGAAGTGCTCCGCGGCGACGTGCAGCAGGCGGGCCACCACGGCGATCTCCCGGCCGGGCCGGACCAGGCGGGCCTCGACACCCGGCGCCGCGCTCGTCTCGCCGATCAGCCGCAGCGCGACCGCCGGGACCGGGGCGTCCTCGAAGGGTGCGCGGTGACTGGCACGGCGGGCGATCGCGGAGAACCGGTGCAGGTCCGCCACGGTGGGCGCCGCCGCGGTCCCGGCGGCAAGGCGGGCCACGACCTCGGGCCGCGCCGGGTCGGGCAAGAGTTCGACGTCCGCCACCCGGCCGAGCGTCCGGATCGCGAGTTCGAGGTTGGCCACGGCGGCACCGCACGACGCGGCCCGATCGCGGCCGCGCGGGTCGTGGTGCGGAAGGCGCAGCTCGGTGCGTTCACGCACGACGAGTTCGTCCGGTCCGATGTCCAGCAGCCACGGCTGGAGGTTGTGCACCGACGGTGCCCGCGTCATCGACTGCACGAGCACCTCGATCTCGGTCTTCATCCAGTCCCCGGCCATCGCCGCTCCCTCCACAATGGATGATCCGATCAGTCGGTTCGCCGCGAGAACGGCCAGCCGCAGCAAGTCCTTGCCGGAGCGAGTCGCGTCGCCGACGCTACGGTTCCGCCGCCGGCCCGGATATCGGCGTTCGGCCACTTGCCGAGGGACTTTCGTCACCTGGCCGCCGCGCCGGAGCCGGCACCGGTCCGCGTCGTCGGGACTTCCGGCGCCCGATCGGGGACCTAACACCCTTCACGCGTGTCGCAGGCCGGTCGACGCTGAAGAACATGGCCGTTCCGTTGCCCTCCTGGGCCGATGTGCACGAAACCCACATCGGTGTGGTCTTCCTCGTCGGAGACCTCGCCTACAAGCTCAAGAAGCCCGTCGACCTGGGCTTCCTCGACTTCTCCGCCCGCGAGACCCGTGAACGGGTGTGCCACCGCGAGGTCGAGCTCAACCGGCGGCTCGCGCCGGACGTCTACCTCGGCGTCTCCGACGTCACCGGGCCGGACGGCTCGGTGTGCGACCACCTCATCGTCATGCGCCGCATGCCCGAGGACCGCCGCCTCTCCACCCTGGTCCGCCAGGACGCGCCCTTGGCCGCGCCGATCCGGCAGCTCGCCCGGCAGCTCGCCGCGTTCCACGCGCAGGCCGACCGCGGACCCGAAATCGATGCGGACGAGACTCGTGACGCGGTCCGGGCCCGCTGGCGCGACAGCTTCGAGCAGGTCCGGCCCTTCCACGGCACCGTGCTCGACGCGGCCACGGCGATCGAGATCGAGGCACTGGCCGAGGAGTTCCTCGCCGGCCGCGAGGCACTGTTCGACCGCCGGATCGCCGGAGGCCACGTCGTCGACGGCCACGGCGATCTGCTCGCCGACGACATCTTCTGCCTCGACGACGGCCCGCGCGTGCTCGACTGCCTGGAGTTCGACGATCACCTCCGCCACGTCGACGTCCTCGACGACGTCGCCTTCCTCGCGATGGACTTCGAACGGCTCGGCGCCCCGCACCTGGCCGCGCAGTTCGTCGCCGACTACCGCGAGTTCGCCGGTGACCCCGCTCCCCCGGCGCTGCTGCACCACTACCTCGCCTACCGCGCCTTCGTCCGGGTCAAGGTCGCGTGCCTGCGCTCCGCACAGGGCGACTCCGAGACCGCCGAACTCGCCCGCGAGTACGCCGACATCGCGCTGCGAAACCTGCGGCTCGGCCGCGCCCGGCTGCTCCTCGTCGGCGGTGCGCCCGGCACCGGCAAGTCCACGGTCGCCGGCGGGCTGGCCGACCGGCTCGGCGCCACTCTCCTGCAGTCCGATCGGCTGCGGAAGCAGCTGGCCGGGCTGACGCCCGTGCAGCTTCCAGCCGAGGGCTACCGGCAAGGCCTGTACGACAGCGCCCACACGGACTCGACCTACGCCGAACTCACCCGTCGCGCCGGGAAACTGCTGGCGCTCGGCGAAACCGTCGTCTTGGACGCGTCCTGGTCCGCCGACCGTCACCGCCGGTTCGCCGCCGACGCCGCCGAAGCGGCGAGCAGCCCGATGCCGGCCGTGCGCTGTGAGATCCCGGAAGCCGTGGCGAAGGAACGCATCGCGGCACGCCCGCCCGGCCCGTCCGACGCCACGCCGGAGATCACCCACCGGATGACCGAAGACGCCGACCCGTGGCCCGAAGCGCACCCGCTGGACACCAGCGGGACCCCGCAGGAGTCGATCACGCGAGCGGTGGCGTGGCTGGTGCCCGAACACCGAAAGTCCCCAGTCCGGAAGCATTCCGGCCCTGATGGCGAGAGCGCCGGCGACGCGAGGGTCGAGTCGTCGGAAGAACTCCACACCGATCGCGAAGCAGGCTGATGATGGACCGAGGACTCTGGGACGACTTCACCGTCAAGACCGCGGTGGCCATGGCGATCCGCGCCCCGTCCGTGCACAACTCCCAGCCCTGGTCCTGGCGGATCGGCAGCAGCACGCTGCACCTGTACGCCGACCAGGACCGGCAGCTGATCGAGACCGACCCGGACGGCCGGGACCTGATGCTCAGCTGCGGCGCCGCCCTGCACCACCTCCGGGTGGGCCTGGCCGCGCTCGGCTGGGCCGCCGAAGTACGCCGGTTCCCCAACCCCGACGAACCCGACCACCTCGCGGCCGTCACCCTGCACCGGCACGAGCCGTCACCGGACGAGGTCGCGATGGCCGCGGCGATCCCGCGGCGGCGCACCGACCGCCGGCGCCTCAGCTCGTGGGCGGTGCCCGGCGGGCACGTCGAGGCGATGGCCCGGGCCGCCGCTTCGGAGGGCACCGTGCTCCAGGTGGCCGAGAACTCGGCCCGCTACCACCTGGCGGCCGCGATCGACGAAGCGTCCCAACGCCACGCCGAAGACCCCGCTTACCGCACCGAACTCGCGGCCTGGAGCGGGCGACACTTCGCACTCGACGGCGTTCCGTCCCGCAACACCCCGGTACCGGACGACACCCCGGGCGCGCTTCGGGCCAGGCCGTTCGCCGCCCCGATGTTGACCCAGCCGGCCGACGCCAAGGCCGAGGACGACGCGACCGTGCTGCTGGTGCTGAGCACCGCCTCCGACGACCGGATGTCGCGGCTGCGCGCGGGCGAGGCGACCAGCGCGGTCCTGCTGACCGCCACCGCTCTCGGCCTGTCCACCTGCCCGCTCACCGAGCCGCTGGAGATCGCCGAAGTCCGCGAGTCCGTCACCGAGAACGTGACCGGTGGCTCGTACCCGCAGATGGTGCTGCGCGCCGGCTGGGGCCCGGCCAACGCCGACCCGCTCCTCGCGACCCCGCGGCGAGAGCTCGCCGATGTCCTGCAGCCGCTGGAAGCGCCGCCGAGGGACCACTTCCACTACCAGAGCCACTAGAAGGGACCGCACCATGCCGTACTGGAACCAGATGGGAACCATGGGCTGGGCCGGCGGACTCGGCATGCTGGTGCTGATGCTGTTCCTGTTGACCGCGTTGATCGTCGTCGCGCTCGTCCTCCGGCGCCGGTGGCAGCCGGCCACCCCGGACCGGACCGCCCGGCAGATCCTCGACGAGCGTTTCGCGCGCGGAGAGATCGACCACGAGGACTACGAACGCCGCCGTGACGCCCTGACCGGGGCCTGATCCGACGAGAGGACGTCATGGACCGGCTCAGCCCGCTCGACGCCGCATTCCTCGAAATCGAGGACGAAGATCCCAGCTCGTCGCTGGCCATCGCATCGGTGGCCGTCGTCGAGGGACCGGTGCCTGCACTGGACGACTTCATCGCCGCGGTCCTGGCCCGGCTGGACGGGATCCCGCGCTACCACCAGAAGGTCCGCACGGTCCCCTTCGACCTCGGGCCACCGGCCTGGGTCGACGACCCGGCGTTCGACCCCGCCGCGCACTTCGGCCGCATCGCGGTTCCGCCCCCGCACGACGAGGCGGCCCTCTGCGACCTGGTCGCGCTGCTCATGGGTGAACGACTCGAACGCGACCGGCCGCTGTGGGAGTTCTGGGTCATCGAGGGGCTGCCCGACGGCCGCTGGGCGATCCTGTCCAAGGTGCACCACGCGCTGGCCGACGGGCTGGCGGCGGCCGGACTGCAGAGCCTCCTGTTCGGGGATCCACCGTCCGGACCGCCGGCCCGGTTTGAAAAAGCGGTCGACCCCGGCGCCGCGAAGCTCCTGCTCGACGCGGTCGGCACGGTACTGCGGAACCCGTGGCACCAGGCGCGCGTGCTCGCGAAGAGCCTGTTGCACCCGAACCGGTCGGCGCACCGCGTGAGTGACGCCGCCCGCGGCCTCGCCGCGCTGAGCACGGCCCTCCTGCCCGTCTCCCCGACGCCGCTGACCGGGCCGCTCGGCCACGACCGCCGGTACTCGATCGCCTCGGTCGCGCTGGCCGACGTCAAGACCGCGGCCCGCAAGTTCGACGTCACCATGAACGACGTCCTGCTCGCCGCGGTCACCGGCGGCTTCCGGGAACTGCTGCTGCACCGCGGCGAGAACCCGGCAGCGGACAGTGTGCGCACCCTCGTGCCGGTCTCCGTGCGCACTGGGTCCACAGTGGACAACGAGGTCTCGCTGCTGTTGCCCCTGCTGCCCGTCGACGTGCCCGACCCGGTGCAACGGCTGGTCCGCGTGCACGAGCGGCTGGACGCCCTCAAGGCGGACAAGGAGGCCGACGCCGGCGCGATGCTCACCGCGACGGCCGCGCACGAACCGTTCGCGCCGATCGCCTGGGCGATCCGCGCCGCGGCACATCTGCCGCAGCGCAACGTCGTCACCGTGACGACGAACGTGCCCGGGCCGGCGGAGCCGCTTTCGGTGCTGGGACGCGAGATCGTCGCGATGTATCCCTACGTCCCGATCGCCCTGCGGGTCCGGA
This sequence comes from Amycolatopsis sp. cmx-8-4, assembly GCF_046548675.1. Lineage (NCBI taxonomy): Bacteria > Bacillati > Actinomycetota > Actinomycetes > Pseudonocardiales > Pseudonocardiaceae > Amycolatopsis > Amycolatopsis sp. cmx-8-4. Next base: position 152,760 of record NZ_JAEBDZ010000014.1, on the reverse strand, counting down.
CCGGCGTGGCGATGCTCAGCTACGCCGGACGGATGTCGTTCGGGATCACCGCCGACGCGGACACCGTCCCGGAGACCGATCTCCTGGCCAAGGCCATCGAACGGGAAGTCCTGATCCTGCGCGACGCGGCGTGCTGAACCCGCTCACCCGACTGCCGCGAACTCCGCGGCGAGCCCCGCCACCAGCTCGCCCGGGTCCGGGATCACCGAGCGGTCGGTGCCGAACCCGAACCGCACCTGCCCGGCGTAGCTGAACACGCAGATCGTGATCGCCTGATGCCCGCTGCACGGCGCCCAGCCGACGATGCCTTCGACGGGCGCGCCGGCCAGCGTCATCGGCGCCCGCGGGCCGGGCACGTTGGTGAGCACCCCGACCGCCTTCCCGGCGAAGTAGCGGCTCAACGCCAGGCCCAGCGGCGCCGGGCTCCGCGCGATGACGTACTGCATACCGAAGGTCAGCACCGGCTCGTAGGAGTCGCGGATCCGGGCGATGCGACGGTGCACCGCGGCCAGGCGTTCGGCGAAGCTCCGGCGCCCGAGCGGCAGCTGCGCCAGCACGAGCGAGAAGTGGTTGCCCAGCGTCGCGGGCAGCTCGTCGTCGAAGGAGGACAGGCTGACCGGGATCAGCCAGCCGAGGTCGCTCGGACCGGGACGGGCGGCGGCGTGCGCGGCGAAGTACCGGTCGAGAGCGCCGGCGACGAGCGCGGTGCAGACGTCGTTGACGGTCGTGCCGGTGTCGTGGCCGATCCGGGCCAGGTCGGCGAGCGGGACGGGGTCGCCCCACGCGGCGGTCTTCTCGACGCCGACTTCGCCGTCCCACAGCCCGGTCGCGCTCGAGCGTCCCATCAGCTCGCCCACGCCGGTGGCACTGTGCCAGACGGTCGTGGCGGCACCGGCGACGGTGTCGACGACGTGTCGCGGGCCGGCGCTCAGGGCCGAGGACACGAACCCGGCGACTGCGCCGGTCACGCCCACCGCCGCGGTCGCGCCGAGCACGGGAAGGGCGACGGCCGTCTCGAGCAGCGGATGCACGCGGGCCGCCTGCCGCTGGGCCTTCGCCCCGGCACCGCCGAGCGCACGCAACGCCTCCGCGGCGAGCCGGACCACCGGCTGGGCGACGGCGTCGCGATGCGGACCGGCGCCACCGACCTTCGCGGGCGGCGACGTCTCTTCGCCGTCGGCGGGGTCGAGGAGGCTGAACAGCACCTGGGTCAGCCGGATCCCGTCGGCCAACGAGTGGTGGGTCCGGACGACGAGCGCGCTGCCGCCGTCGTAGCCCTGCAGCAGGTCGATCATCCACAGTGGACGATTCGGGTCGAGCGGCTCACCGCGTCGCGCGGCGACGAATTCCTCGAGCACCGCCCGGGTCCCGGGAGCCGGGAGATCCAGCACCACCAGGTGCTGGGCGAGGTCGAAGCCGCGATCGGTCTCCCAGCTGAAATCACTGCCGTGGCGCACGGCTTTCTGGAGGTACACCGGGTACCGCGCGAGCAGCCGGTCGGACACCACCGACCGCAGCCGCGCGGGATCGACCGGGGTGCGGGTCCACAGCACCGACGTCACGACCATCAGGTTCTCCGGCCGGTCCAGGTGCAGCCACAGGCCGTCCTGGGCCGGCATCCGCCGGTGCGGCCCCGCAAGATTCCGCGCTGCCATGTCCACGCTCCTCGTCCCCGCTGGTCTCCACTCTGCGAGGGACGCGGACCCCGCCCAAGGGCCGTAAGTCACCGGTCGCCGACGTTCGGCCCCTGCCCTGGGGAACTCGGGCCCTACGGCGGCCCGGATCCGGCGCGATGGAGGGCCCTCCGGCGAGGGGTTGGGGACCAAGGACTCTGTCCTGCGCCGCGTCCCCGTCGCATCGTCGGAATCCCGCGATCGGACCGGAGACACCATGCGAACCCGCGACATCATGACCACCCGCACCATCGCCGTCACGCCCTCGGCGACCCTCGAAGACGCCGCCGAGGTGATGGCGGCGCACGGGTTCACCACGCTGCCCGTGGTCGCCACGGACGGCCGGCTGCTCGGTCTGCTGTCCGAAACCGACATCGTGCAGGCGCCGCGTGGTCCGGCGGACCCGGACTCCGGCGTGATGATCGACCGGCAGGTGCGCACCGCCGGCGCGGCGATGCGCGCACCGGGCGTCGAGGCGAATCCCGACACCGAGGTGACCGCGCTCGCCGAGCAGATGACCGACGCGGGCGTGCGGGCGCTGCCGGTGCTGCTGGACGGCCGGGTCGTGGGCATGGTGACCTTCCAGGACGTGCTGCGCACTCTCGGCGCGAGCTGACGCTCAGCCGGCCGGCACGTCCGGTCGGGCGCGGTGGGTCAGCACGTCGGCGACCGCGCGCCGGGCCGTCAGCCGGGTGGGGTAGCCGTAGCCGATGCGCAGCAGCGTGTGCGGCTGGCCCCGCCCGGTGAAGAGACGGTCCAGGGACTCCCGGGTCCGCGGCGTCTCGAACGGCTGCGACAGGAACGACGCCGCGAGGCCCTCGGCCGTCGCGGTGAGCAGCACCCGCTGCATCGCCATCCCGGCCCGGACTTCCGCGTGCGGACCCCGGTCCCGGGTGAGCACCGCCGCGAGGAGCGGTTGCTGCTCGTACTCGCGGGCCGGCAAAGCCGCGTTTTCGTGCGAGGCGCGCAACGTGACCACGCCGTGGTGGTCCGGAGGCGGACCGTCCGCCGTCTTGGGCACCCCGTCCGGGCTCTCCGGCGGGCGGTGGGTCCAGAAGGCCGTCTCCGTCCGGAAAGCCCGGTCGTCTTCCTGCAGTGACTCGGCTTGCCGGACCAGCGACGCCACCGCCGTGTACCGGCCCGACGCGTCGAGGTATTCGACCTGGCCGCCCTCCGCCAAAGCCGCGGACTTCAACGCGGTACGCACTCCTGGCGGCACTTCCTTGTCCAGGAACGGACGCCGGTTGGTGTGCCGCCGGAAGACGGCTTCGGCGAGCCGTCGCTCGGCCTGGGCGGCCTTCTGGTTGCCGTCGAGGCGGAGCACCGCCACCAGGTCCGGCTCGGCCGGGTCGGGCAGCGTCCGCACCACCACCGCGAGGCCGTTCGCCCGCAGGCTGATGACGAGGTTGAACGCGGCCGCACCGCAGGCCAGCCGGGCTTCGCGCCGGTGCGGGTCCGCGACGGCCAGCACGCGCTCCCGGTCCAGCCAGACCTCGATCACATCCCCTTCCACGACGAACCGCCAGGGCTGGGTGTTGTGCGGGGACGGCGCGCGCACGGCCGCGGCGAGGGCCTGGTCGAACACGGTCGGAAGTGGTCGGCTCATCGGTGGCTCCGGGCTCGGGGGTGACGATCCCCCTCAGCATCACCGCGTGGCCCGGCCGCGACGACGGTCGCGTGTCACGAGCCGAGGTGACCAAAGGCCCCACGATCAGAGCAGCACGCGCTCCCCGTCGGCGGGCACGACCGCGCACCAGCCCGCTTCGGCGTGCAGCGCCTTCGCCAGTGCACGAGCGGGTTCGGTCTCTCCCTCGACGACGAACGCCGTCTCGGGCGGTGCGGCGGCCGTCGCCCACGCCCGGAGCGCCGCGTCGTCGGCGTACTCGCGGAAGTCCGCCAACGGGGTGATCTCGGCGCGCACGGGTACGTAGCGGCCGCGGATCTTCACCTGCCGCGGTTGTTTCGCCAGGTGCGCCGCCCGCGTCCCGGGGACGACCGGGCCGGCGACGACGACGGCGTTGCGCGCGTCCGGCAGCAGCCGGGCGAGGTGGTCCAGCACCCGCCCGGGCCCGGCCGTCTCCGGCCCGGCGAGGACGATCGACGGGCCGGCGTCCCACCAGGCCGTATCCCCCGGCCGGCGGTGTTCCACGAGGTCCTCGGGCAGCCGCGGCTCGCCGTCCCACCGGTACCCGTCGATGGCGGACAGCCCGGCCGGGCTGTCGACGTGCACCGGCAATACCGGGATCTCATTGGCGTCCATCAGATCGCGCAGCAGCGCCAGCACCACGGCGGCGCGGCCGGTGGCCGGCGCGGGGATCAGCACGCTGCCCCCGCGGTGGACCGCGCGGTGCACCGCGGCGGCCAGGCGGCCGGTTTCGTGGCCGGTGGCGTGGCCGGCCACCGGGAGGACGAGCGTCGACGCGTCGAGCCGTGGCTCCGGACCGGGCAGCAGCGGATGGTTCGCGCCGCCGAGCGGGGCGGTGACCAGCACCGACCGGTCGCCCGCCCGCAGTCGCGCCCACGAGGCGCCCGGCTGCCCACCGGCCCGGCCGAGCACCAGTCCGACATCCCGGAACCCGGTCTCCGCGCCGGGGACGACCGGACGCAACAGGGCGACCGCCCGGTCGACGTCCGCCGGCCGGAACGGTGGTGTCGCGAAGTACTCCGGCCAGTCACCGGCTTCTACTTCGGCGAACTGCTCGGCTGCCTCCGACAGGGTGATCGGAAGCAGTGCCGCAGTGCCGGGAGTCGCGAAGACCGGCCCGGTGAACCCCTCCGCGACCAGCTGCGGGAGGAACCCGCTGTGCGCCGGGTCGGCGCCGGTGAGCACGACGGCGTCCAGCGAGCGCAACGCGTCCGGGATCGGCGACCAGTTGCGCCGGGCGAGGTCCGCGGGCCCGGCGAACGCGCCACAGCCGACGAGGACCCGGGCGCCGGGCGTTTCGACGAGGTAGCGCGCGCCGGTCGACGTCCCGGCGCCGCCGAGGAACGTCAGCGCCGAGCAGACCCGGCGGCGCACGAGTGCGGGTCGGGGAGCCTCGGTCAGCGTGGTGATCCGGGATCCGTTGCCAGAACTGGTCATGGTGCTCTCCTGGGTGTGGGGCTCAGGCCACGATGGCGCGGTAACGGAACCCGACCTTGGTCTCGATCGCGGTGGTCATCGGATTCCTCCCGCGTGTCCGCCGGGAAACAGCTCGCCGAGGGGCAGCCTCGGCGAGGGAGCCGAGGGGACGTCGGGGTAGCCGAACCGGAAGATCGCCTGCGGCACTCCCGGCAGGACCAGCTCCGACACCAGCCGGGCGCGAAATCCGGTCAGGTGCAGGGGCTGGGTGATCACCGATCCGACGAGGGATTTCGCCGTCGCGGTCAGCCAGACGCGCTGCAGCGCCATCCCGGCGGCCAGGTGTTCGGCTCTGGTGTCGCCATCGGTACAGACGACCAGCAGGTTCTCCGCGGCCAGCCGGTCGGCGAGCACGGCGTCGTCGGGCACCGGGGTGTCGGCACGCACCAGCCCGGCGACCGGCAGGGCTTCCGGGCTCAGCGCGTCCTCGGGGACGCCGTCCCCGGCCGCCGGCGGACTTGTGGTGCAGGCGGTCCACATCGCGAGCTCACGCTGGTAACCACGATCCTCGCGGAGCACCCGGGTCGCGAACCCGAGCAGCTGGGCGAACCTGTCCAGGTGCTCGGGCACCACCAGATGCACGCCGGTCGTCTCCCCGGCCGCGACCAGCGCCGTGTGCACCGTCGCCGCTACCCGGCCGTGGGAGAACTCGTGCCGATGACTGCGGCGGCGGCCGATGGCCTGGTAGAGCGCGAAGTCCCGTTCGGAGACCGCACGCGGACGACCGATGGTCACCGTGGCCGCGACGTCTTCGTCGTCCCGGAACGCGACGTGGCAGTCCCGCCCGAGCACGCGCAACGCGAGTTCGAGGTTGGTGAGCGCGGCGCCGCACGACATCATCCGGTCCCGGCCGAACGGGTCCTGCCGGCGCAGCACAACACTGCGACGTTCCAGCAGGTCCACCTCGGTACCGCGGACGAGCAGCTGCCACGGCTGGCTGTTGTGCACCGAGGGCGCGCGGTTCACCGCGCGGGCGAGCATGCCGATCTGCTCGGAGTTCAGTGCTGCCGGTGCTGCGGTGGTCATCGCGGTCACTCCCGTGCGCGGGGTCGGGCGCCCCGCTCGAGTCATCGTGCGCCCTCGGCGGGTGCCGGCAACGGAGCACAAAGTCCTCTGCCACAGCGGAATTCGTCCGCCTGCCCCCCACCTGGCGGGGACCTCCTCCCCTACCCGCGTGCGGGCCGGGCGGCGCATGATCGCCGGAACAGGAAGAAGGCAGTCATGGTCTCGCCGCACCCCCACACCGGTCGCATCATCGTCGTCGGCATGGACGGCTCCGCTCGCGGGGACGCGGCCCTGCGCTGGGCGCTCGAGGTGGGCGCGCACGCCGGGGACACCGTCCGCGCGATCCTCGTCCGATCCCGGGACACATTCCTGCCGGGCACGTCATTCGCGATCCAGCCGCACGGCCGCGTCCCGGAGCGGGAGTACTCCCTGGAAGACCACGTCGCCGGCCTGGAGGTGGGCCGGGAGATCGAGACCCGCACCGTACGCGGAGACCCGGCGACCGAGCTGGTCATCGCCTCGGTCGACGCGGACCTGCTGGTTCTCGGCAGCCACCACAGCGGCGCGATGGCGGACCTGGTGCTGGGCGGCGTCGGGAGCGAATGCGTGCGCTTCTCCCGCTGCCCGGTTGTCGTCGTCACCCCCGAGGCCGCGCACCACCTCACTGCCGCCTGATTCGCTGGTCGAGGTGCCTGGGGACCGGTGACCGTCCAGAAAGTGACCAAGGACCCTCACGGTGGGCGCCCCGAGGATCGGATGCTGCGTGGGTCAGTAAGACCCCGGCGAGCAGGAGATCCGGATGAGCACCCTCGACCTGGCGCGGTGGCAGTTCGGGATCACCACCGTCTACCACTTCATCTTCGTTCCGCTGACCATCGGGCTGTCCTTCCTGGTCGCCGGGATGCAGACCGCGTGGGTGCGCACCGGCAACGACAAGTACCGCCGGATGACGAAGTTCTGGGGAAAACTGTTCCTCATCAACTTCGCCATGGGCGTGGCGACCGGGATCGTGCAGGAGTTCCAGTTCGGCATGAACTGGTCGGACTACAGCACGTTCGTCGGCGACATCTTCGGTGCGCCACTGGCCATCGAAGGCCTGCTGGCGTTCTTCCTCGAGTCGACGTTCCTCGGCCTGTGGATCTTCGGCTGGGACAAGCTCTCGAAGCGACTCCACCTGGCCACGATCTGGATCGCCGCGATCGGCACGCTGCTCTCGGCGTACTTCATCCTCGCCGCCAACTCCTGGATGCAGCACCCGGTCGGCTCCACGGTCAACCCCGCCACCGGCCGCGCGGAGCTGAAGGATTTCGGCGCCGTGCTCACCAACTCGACCGCCGTCGGCGCGTTCGCCCACACCATCACGGCGTGCTTCCTCACCGGCGGCATGTTCGTGGTCGGGATCAGCGCGTGGCAGCTTCGGAAGAACCGCAACGCCGACGTGTTCCGGCCGTCGATGAAGCTCGCGCTGGTCACCGTCATGATCGCCAGCCTCGGTGTCATCGTCACGGGTGACCTGCAGGCCCGGCTGATGACCGAGCAGCAGCCGATGAAGATGGCCGCCGCCGAAGCGCTCTACGACACCGTCGCACCGGCGTCGTTCTCCCTGCTCACGATCGGTTCGCTGGACGGCTCGCAGGAGAAATTCTCCATCCGCGTCCCCGGAGTGCTGTCGTTCATGGCCACCGGCACCTTCGACGGCCGGGTCGAAGGCATCAACGATCTGCAGGCCGCCGAACAGCAGGCCTACGGCCCCGGCGAGTACCGGCCCGACGTCCCCGTCACCTACTGGACGTTCCGCCTGATGATCGGCTTCGGCTTCCTCTGCTTACTGCTGTCGCTGGCCGGGCTGTGGCTGTTCCGCCGCGGCCGCACTCCGCGCGGCCGCTGGTTCTTCCCCGCCGCCACCGCGGCGATCGCCCTGCCGTTCCTGGCCAACAGCGTCGGCTGGATCTTCACCGAGATGGGGCGCCAGCCGTGGTCGGTGTTCGGCGTGCTGAAGACCGCCGACTCGGTGTCGCCCACGGTGCCCGCGGGCAGCGTCCTGACGTCGCTGATCGTGTTCACCCTGCTCTACGGCGTGCTCGCGGTCGTCGACGGCGTTCTGATGGTCCGCTACGCCAAGGCCGGTCCCCCGCCGCCGGAGGCGCCCGAAGACACCGCCGATTCCGACGAGCCGCGGCCCGCGGCCTTCGCCTACTAAGCGCCGGAGACCCGTCATGGCCCTCACCGACATCTGGTTCCTGCTCATCGCGGTCCTCTGGACCGGCTACTTCGTCCTCGAAGGCTTCGACTTCGGCGTCGGCATGCTGCTGCGGATCCTCGGCCGCGACGACACCGACCGGCGGGTGCTGATCAACACGATCGGCCCGGTCTGGGACGGCAACGAGGTCTGGCTGCTCGTCGCCGGCGGCGCCACCTTCGCCGCGTTCCCGCTCTGGTACTCGAGCCTGTTCTCCGGGTTCTACCTGGCCCTGCTGCTGGTGCTGGTGGCGCTCATCCTGCGCGGGGTGGCGTTCGAGTTCCGCGGCAAGATCGACAGCCCGCGCTGGCGCAGCACCTGGGACTGGATCATCGTCTTCGCCTCGGGCGGCCCGGCGCTGCTGTGGGGTGTCGCCTTCGGCAACATCGTGCACGGCGTCCCGCTCGACGCGAAGCACCACTTCACCGGCACGTTCTTCACCCTGCTCAACCCGTACGCGCTGCTCGGCGGGCTGGCCACGCTCACCCTGTTCGCCTTCCACGGCGCGGTCTTCCTGACGCTGAAGACCACCGGCGAGATCCGCGGCCGAGCCCGGACGCTGGGCCGCGTGCTCAGCGGCGCGGCGATCGTGTTCGGCGGCGTCTTCCTCGGCTGGACCGCGATCGAGCACGGCGGCTGGGCGTGGCCCACGTCGCTGATCGCCGCCGCGTTCCTGGTCGCGGGCGTGTTGTTCGCGGCGGGTGACCGCGACGGGTACGCCTTCGCGAGCACGGCCGCCGCGATCGTCGCCGTCACCGTGACGCTGTTCTGGTCGCTGTACCCGAATGTGCTGCCCTCGACGACCGACCCGGCGTTCGGCCTGACCACCACGAACGCGTCCTCGACGCACTACACCCTGCAGATCATGACCTGGGTCGCCGTCGCGTTCACCCCGATCGTGCTGGCCTACCAGACGTGGACGTACTGGGTGTTCCGCAAGCGCCTCGGCCGGGACTCGATCCCGGCCGGCGGCGGGCTCCCCGCGGCCCGCGGATGAGGCCTCTCGATCCGCGGCTGCTCCGCCACGCGAGTGCGGTCCGGCCGTTCGTCCTCGCGTGCGCCGCCCTGGGCGGGCTGACCGCGCTGCTGGTGCTCGCCCAGGCGGAGCTGCTGGCGACGACGATCACGCGGGCTTTCCTCGACGGCGCGGCCCTTCCCGGCCTGCTGGTCCCCTTGGGGATGCTCCTGCTGGTGGTGCTGGCCAGAGCCGGGATCGCGTGGCTGTCGGAAACGACCGCGCACCGCGCCGCCGCCCTCGCGCTCTCCCAGCTGCGCGAGACGGTCATCAGCGCCGCGCTGCGCATCGGGCCCCGGCAGGCGGACCGCTCCCCCGCCGAGGTCGCGTCGCTGGCGACGCACGGCGTCGACCGGCTGGAGGGCTACTTCGCGCGGTACCTGCCGCAGCTGCTGATCGCCTCGGTCGTGCCGCTGGTGGTCGGGGTGCGGATCCTGGTGGCCGACTGGGTGGCCGCGGTGATCGTGGGGTTCACGGTGCCCTTGATCCCGCTGTTCATGATCCTCATCGGCCGCTACACCCAGCGCGACGTCCGGCGGCAGTGGAAGACGCTTTCGGTGTTGGGCAACCACTTCCTCGACCTGGTCGCCGGGCTGGCCGAGCTGACGGCGTTCGGCCGGGCCCGCGCCCAGCTGCGTTCGCTGCGGGAGATCACCGAGAAGTACCGGACGCAGACCTTGAAGACGCTGCGTGTCGCGTTCCTGTCGGCGCTCGCCCTCGAGCTGCTGGCGACGCTGTCGGTCGCGGTCGTCGCCGTTTCCATCGGCCTCCGCCTGCTGGCCGGCGACCTCGACCTGCACACCGCATTGGTCGTGCTGATCCTCGCCCCGGAGGTCTACCTGCCGCTGCGTGCGGTCGGCGCCCGGTTCCACGACAGCGCCGAGGGCCTGGCCGCGGCCGAGGAGATCATCGCGCTCGCCGACACACCTACCGGTACCACCGGTACCCGCACCGTTCCCGACCTCACCCGCGTGGCCTTGCGCTGCGAGGACGTCACGGTCGAGGGCCGGTCCGGGCCGATCCTCGACGGGTTCAGCATGCGCGTGTCACCCGGCGAGGTGGTCGGGGTGACCGGGCCGAGCGGGGCGGGCAAGTCGACGCTGCTCGACGTCCTGCTCGGCTGGCGGCGGCCCGACTCCGGCCGGGTCGTGCTCGGGGACGTCGATCTCGCCGACGTCGGCCGCGCGACCTGGCACCGCCGCATCGCCTGGGTGCCGCAGCAGCCGCACCTCGTCGCCGGGACCGTGGCGGAGAACATCCGGCTGGGCTCTCCGGACGCGACCGACGACGACGTCCACGCGGCCGCCGACGACGCCGCGCTCGACCTCGCCTCGGACGCCGCGATCGGCGAGCTGGGCGCCGGGCTCTCGACCGGGCAACGCCGTCGTGTCGCGCTGGCCCGCGCGGTCCTGCTCGACCGGCCGCTGATCCTGCTCGACGAGCCCACCGAGGGCGTCGATGCCGGGACCGAGGCCGCCATCCTGGACCGCCTGCCCCAGGTCCTCGCCGGGCGGACCGCGGTGATCATCAGTCACCACCCCGCGGTGCTGGCCGGGTGCGACCGGGTCGTCACCCTCGGCGGCCCGGCTCCGGCACCTGCGCGCGACACGGTCCCGGCGTCGTCCGCGCCGGCTCGCCCGGTCGCCGTCGCGCCGGTCGTCGAATTGTCCACTGTGGAGGGAACGCGATCGAAGTGGCGGCCGCTGCGCGACGCCGTACGCCCGCACCGGTGGCGCCTCGCCCTCGCCTGCCTCGCCGCCACGGCGGCACTCGGCTGCGGAGTCGCGCTGACGGCGACGTCGTCGTGGCTCATCGCCAGTGCGGCCCTGCACCCGCCGGTGCTGAGCCTCATGGTCGCGATCGTCGCGGTGCGCACGTTCGGTCTGGCCAAGGGCATCCTGCGCTACCTCGAGCGGTTGCTGTCGCACGATGTCGCCCTGCGCGCGCTGACCGAGCTGCGGGTGCGGGTGTGGGCCCAGCTGATCCGGATCGGTCCGGCCCGCACGGCCCGGCTGCGCCGCGGGGATCTGCTGCACCGGCTGATATCCGATGTGGACAGTCAGCAGGACGTGCTGGTCCGCGGCCTGGTCCCCGGGCTCTCGACGTTCGCGGTCCTCGCCGGGACGGCGGTCACCCTCGGCGTGATCCTGCCCGGCGCCGGACTCGCGGCCGCCGCCGGCCTGCTCACCGCCGGAGTGCTCGCCCCGCTCGTCGCCGCCCTGACGACCCGGCAGGCCCAGCGTGACACGGCCCGGCTGCGCACCGATCTGGTCGCGGGCACCGTCGAGCTGCTGCAGGCCTCGGCCGACCTGATCGCGCACGACGCGGCGGGCCGCCGCCACTCCCGCCTGCGCGAACTCGACGCCGGACTCACCGCACTGGCCCGCCGGTCCGCGGTGCGGCGCGGACTGGGCACCGGGATCGCGACGCTCGGGGTCGGCCTGACCTCCCTGACCTGCCTCGCACTGGGCATTCTCGCAGTGCGCGCGGGCGCCGTCTCCGGCCCGGCGCTGGTCGTCCTGGCCCTGACTCCACTGGCCACCGCCGAACTGGTCGCGGGCCTGCCCGAAGCCGCGCAACGCCTGCTCGGCGCCGGGCACGCCGCACACCGGCTCGCGAACCTGGACGCCGTCCCGGCCCCGCAGACCGAACCCGCCGTCGCCGAACCCGTACCGGCGGCCGGCGACCTGGTGGCCGAGCACCTGTCGGTCCGCTGGCCAGACGCCCGGCGCGACGCGGTCCAGGACGTGAACCTCCGGATCGGCCACGGCCGCCGCCTGACCCTCACCGGCCGCTCCGGCGCGGGCAAGAGCACCGTGATCGCGGCGCTGATGCGCTACCTCGACCCGGCCGCCGGCCGGGTCCTGCTCGACGACGTCGACACCCGGCACCACGCCGGGAGCGCGGTGCGGAACCGGATCGCGTGGTGCGGTCCGGAGGCGCACTTGTTCGACAGCACCCTGCGGGAGAACCTGCGGCTGGCCCGTCCCGGCGCCACGGACGACGACCTGCGGGCGGCGCTCGGGCTCGCCAGGCTGGGCGCGTGGCTGGACCGGCTGCCCGAGGGCCTGGACACCGCACTCGGCGCTCACGGCACCCCGGTCTCCGGCGGCGAGCGCCAGCGGATCGGCGTGACCAGGGCCCTGCTGTCGGACCGCCCGATCCTGCTCCTGGACGAGCCGACGGCCCACCTGGACGCCCCGACGGCCGCGGCCTTGGCGGCAGACGTCCTGGCCACGACGGAGGGCCGCTCGACGCTGGTGGTGACGCACCGCCCGGCGGACTTCGCGGCCTTGCCCACGGTCGATCTCACCGCGGCGCCCTCCCTCGACGTCGCCCAGTAGGCACCTACGGGACTCGGTTGCCGCCCATGTCAAAACCCCGTCGAACGGCGGCGTCACGGCGAACAAAGGTCCTTCAGAAGGGCGTGCCACACCGCGGGCAAGGCTTCGACGCGGCTCAGGAAACGGTCCGGCGTACGGTCGCGCCGAGCGCCGCGCCCCAGGCCTCGGCCCGGTCCGGCTCGCCGGCCTTGGGCCCGGCGTCGACCGGGACCGTGTCGACGAAGAAGCTCTCGGCAGGCACTGCCGGCAGGCACCCGAGCCGGCGCAACCGCTTTGCGACGCCGAGCGAAGCGGCACCGGTGAGCACGCGCGACTGGTCCATCCGGGTGTCGAACGCCGCGACCGCGAGCCCCTGGGGGACCGGACCGACGGAGTCCAGCCACTCGCGCACCCCCGTGCGCGACCGGCTCGGGTGGTCCACTTGCTGCGCGGCCGAGCTCCGGGTCGCGGCACGGCTCATGCCGTGCGCGTGGGTGGGCCCGCCGACGACGAGCAGCTCGACGCCCGTGAGATCCGAAGGCGCGTCGTCGACGTTCACGATCTCCGCGCCGGAGATCCCGTCGGCGATGGCCCGCGCCACCTTCTCGGTGCCGCCGAACATCGACTCGAAGACGATGACGATACGCATGCGCTCACTCCTCGGTGATCAAGCCGGACCGGCTTGCGGGTCAGGATTCTTCGGGGACCATTTCGATGGCGCCACAAGGACACTCCGCGACGCAGATCCCGCAGCAGTTGTCGCTTGGAGAAGTGGACCTCTGGCCGAACCTCACCGGCCAGGAGATCCTCGACGCGCTGGCCGGGCTGCGCGGGACCCGCGACCTCGCGGCCGAACGACGGCTCGTGGCCGAGTTCGCGCTGGACACGCACAGGCTGGTCCGCACCTACTCCAAGGGCGACCGGCAGAAGGTGATCCTCGTCGCCGCCTTCGCCGCCCCGACCGAACTGCTCGTGCCGGACGAGCCGACGTCCGGTCTCGATCCGCTCATGGAGGAGGTTTTCCAAAGCTGTGTGAGGAAAGCAGCTGCCGCGGGCCGGACGGCCCTGCTGTCGAGCCACATCCTCGCCGAGGCCGAGCAGCTGTGCGAGTCCGTGACGATCATCAAGGACGGCAAGCTGCGAAATGAGCCCGCAGCAGGAACGCGCGACCAGAGGCGTCGAGGGGTGGTTCCGCCCCTCAGGCTTGCCCTTCCCAGTAGATCGGCTCTGCCATCCCCCAACTCAGCGATAGCACCACATCAGCTGCGCCTGCTACTGGGAGGCCAAGCACGACCCGCCACGAGCCGGTTTTGCCCGGCAGGATGTCTGGCGGTGTGCTGGGCCCGCCCGCGCTGCCAGAGTCGAACACCTCATCGCCTGCCATTCCGTCCGCAGTGACCTTGGTGATCCAGTCATAGCTGTGCAGCACATCACCAGAGATGTTGGAGACAGTGATCGAGACGATGATCGCACGCTTGTCATCGTGTCCGATTGCAGCTGAAGCACTGGGACTGTACGGCCGCGGCTTCGTCACGGTTACGGTGGCACGTTGCCCCTTGTACATTTGAGTGAACTGCAAGGGGGGCGCGGTATGCTGCTGGGTCTCGATGTTCGACGAGGCCGGAGCAACAGATGCACAGTAGGTTGTCCAATCGGATTGAGAGAGATTCGGATCCGAGCAGTTCGCCGTACCGGCGGCACTCTCGCCTGCGGGCGTGCCGCAACTGACAGACGCCGCGAGCACAATCGTGACTGGAACCAGGAATCGAAGGTCCTTCACTGCGTCTCATCCCATCGTAGATTCAAACGGACTCTGCGCGCGCCGAGCACCCGGCAGTTATTGCCGTCGGTACACTAAGACCCATTGACCGCAAGATCAATTGTCGATCTGCAGGACTCTTCAGCAAAGGGGACAAGGTCCCGACTTGCACGAAATTGTCAAGATTGTGTCCTGCCAGTTCAGGCAGCACTTCACCCCGCACGTCGCGCAGCTCCAATATCGCTTTGGTCAACGCGGGATTTGACCCGGCCGGACAGGGTTTACCGAGGCCACAGGGCCTCGACACCCGCATTCCCTGCTGTGGATGGAATAGGTCGCGTCGATCGAACTCACTTGAGAGGTTCGGGACATCGCCGTCACGTGTCGTGTCCGCCCGGTCGCCAGTTCCACGATCCGGATCGCCCGACCGCCGTCCCGCTCGACGTCCACGGCGGCTGTTCGCTGCCGAGCAGTTCGACGGCGTGGATTCGGCCCCGCTTGCACCGGCTCGGCCGTGTCGCCTCGCACGCGCAGGAGACGACTCGGCGCGTCCAGGCTTTCACTGGTCACGGTGACCGGGGCATCGTCGCCTGTGGACGAGGCCGACAGCGGGACGGTCCCCGCGCCAAGCGCAAGTCGCCCGGATGGCGTTCGGCGTGCGCGATGACGCAGCTACCCAACCAGCGGCAACGCCATCAAGAACGACAGTTCGGTCGATCGACAAGCTGACCTCCCTCGATCGAAATTGGATCGTCACCCGGACCCGACCACCGGCCATCGGCAGACCGCGGAACGCCACATCGTCATCGACGGCCACACCTGTGGTGCTACCCGGTCGCCGTGCTCTGCGGTGAGAGATGCCGCCTGGGACGCCCCAAGGTGACGAGTCCGAGGACGAACGCCACTACCGCCAGCAGCGGACTCACCAGGCTCCACCAGGTCAGCGCCGCGAACGGCAGAGTCCCGATCAGCAGGAGCACCACACGCAGGCGCACCGCCGGCGTCCAGGGAGCGACCAGCAACGCGAGCCCGCCGACCACACCGACCGCGACGATCGCGGGCTCGCCGGCGCTGACCGCCATCAGCAGTTCGAAGCCACCCAGCGCAGCGAGAAGACCCCGCAGCCAGTTGTCGGCGAAGACCTGCCCGGTTTCTCGCGCGTGTCCGCTGCCGAGCACGAGCGCCGTCGCCGCGAGCAGCAGGGCCCCGGGCAGGTACCACAGCGCACCGACGGTACTGAAACAGAGACCCCCGGTTACGAGCATGCCGACCGACACGGCCACGCGGCCGGCCGATGACAGCGATCTCGGACCACGAAGTCTGGTGGCACAGAACAGACTGAGACCGCTGAGCACGACCGTCAACGCTCCGAGCGCGAGCGGGTCGGCCTTGCTCCCGCTCCATTCCGGGATGTGCACCCCTGCGGCCGCCTGGACGACACCCGCGATCACCCCCAGGGAGCCACCGATCAGTCCCAGCATCGCCGCTACCGGTAGCAGGTGAGTGCGCGTGGTCATCGGATCACCGCGGCGAGCGGCCGGCGAGGGCTCGGCCGGGCGGCGCGGACCGGGTAGCCGAGACGGAAGGTCACCAAGGGCTTTCTGCCGGGCTGGGCGAGAAGATCCCGCAGCCGTGGCTCGAAGGTGGCGGGCAAGCCCAGCCGGCGTTCGCGGTCGACGCGTTCGGTGATCTGGTTCATGTGCTGCAGGCCGAGATCGAGAGTCGTGGCCGCGAGGTGGATGCGTTGCAGTGCTCGTCCGGCGTTCAGCCGCGTGGCCGGGTCGTCGGTGTCGGCGACGGTGATGACGCCGTAGGCGGCCGCGGTCGCGGTGTGCACGGTTCGGGTCTGGTCCAGCCAGAACGCGTCGCCGGCCGTCCGTGAGGACGCGGGGAGCAGTTTGGCCAGGGTCAACGTGACGGGACTGAGGCCCTGCGCATCGAGTGTCGGCCCGTCGCGGTGTTCGTCGATGTCGTCGCGGTTGTTCCGGAACCAGCCGAACGCGTCCTGCGACTGCCGCGGGTCGGCGATGAACGCTTCCGTCGCGGCGATGATCACCGCGCTGAGCGCTGCCTTCTCGGCGGTCGAGGTGAACCAGCGTGTCCCGATTCCGGGCAGGTCCGTGACGTGATCGGTCAGTTCGTCGAGCACGGCGGCGGGGACGTTCTGGGCGAGATACGGTCCGCGGTTGCTGTGACGCGCGCCGATCGCGTCGTACAGCGGCGACGTACTCGCCGGTGCCCGCACCAGCACCAGCGATGCGACATGGGACTGGTCGGCGGGATCGGGCATCAGGTTCACGGTCGGCCGGTGTCCGCGGGCGACCAGCGCGAGGACGAGGTTCTCCACGGCGCACCCGAGACCGACGTGGTGTTCACGGCGCAGTGGATCCACGAAGGGCATGTCCCGCGCCGGGTCGGCGAACAGGTCGACACTGGTGGCCGTGACGTGGAAGAGCCAGGGCTGGGTGTTGTGCGGGTTCGCGGCGAGGATCGCCGCCCCGACCGCCCCCATCGGACTGTCGTCGTCCTGCCACCGTGACCACGCGTCATAGGGAGCGCCCGCGCCGGGGTCGAGGACACCGTTGTCGAACGCCCGGTAGCTGACGACGCCGGTCCCCGCCACGAGGACCGTGGCCGCGCCGGCGCCGAAGACTTTGAGCGCGGATCTGCGGGACGCGACCGGCGGACGCGGCGAGCCGCCGCTCCGCACCGCACGGGGTTCGATGTTCGTGGCCATCGTCATCTCCTGAAGAAAGACCTGGTTCCATTCAGCCAATCGTCTGCACAGGTGCACCGGGAAGGAGTGCCGAGCACACATCCCGGTGCACCGATGCCCCTGTCCACCCGAGCCGGCCGAGGTGTCTAGACCGAGGCCGGAACGGGTCCGCCGTTGGTCGGCGCTTCCTGCCGGGGGACAACCGGGGCCGGAGCGGGGACAGCGGCATCAGGCAGAGGCGGAACCGACGCGGTGGCCGACGCGGCTTCTCGGGCGAGGAACGACCCGAGCTCGCCGATGGTGCTCATCAACGGCGCCGGGAACACCACCGTGGTGTTCTTGTCCACGCCGATCTCCACCAGGCTCTGCAGGTTCCGCAGCTGCAACGCCAGCGGGTGCGCCATCATCATGTCCGACGCCTCGCCCAGCGCCGCTGCGGCCTGCGACTCGCCTTCGGCGTTGATGATCTTGGCGCGCTTCTCCCGCTCGGCCTCCGCCTGCCTGGCCATCGCCCGCTTCATCGACTCCGGCAGCTGGATGTCCTTCAGCTCCACCAACGTGACCTCCACACCCCAGTCGGCCGTCGTGACGTCGAGGATCTGGCGTATGTCGGAGTTGATGGAGTCCGTTTCGGACAGTGTCTCGTCGAGAGTGTGCTGCCCGACGACCTTCCGCAGGGTTGTCTGGGCGATCTGGTCTATCGCCGCGTAGACGTTCTCGATCGCGACCACCGATTTGGTCGCGTCGACCACCCGGAAGTACGCGACGGCCGAGACGTCGACGCTCACGTTGTCCCGCGTGATGATCCCCTGCGACTGGATCGGCATCGTCACGATCCGCAGCGGCACCTGCCGCAGGACGTCGACGACCGGGATGATCAACCGCAGCCCTGGCTCGCGAACGCCGATGACCCGGCCGAGCCGGAACAACACACCCTTCTCGTACTGCTTCACGATCCTGATCGACAAGCTCAGCACAAGCAGGACGACCACGACGATCGCGACGATGATCCAGCCATTCATGACAAGTCTCCCATTGAGAGGTGGAATCCGCTTCACCCAGGAGCGCAGGTGCAGGCGGTGCGACACGGTCTGGTCCCGGAGCGCAGGTGGAGGACCGCCATCCGGCGGCCGTACTCCCGAGTCAAGCTTCCGGGCCTCGACTCGGCTATGTCCGGAAGTCACCGATGCCCAGGACCTCAGGCACTCCGACCGCGGTGGGATGCTCCCGGTCGTCGCGTGGAGCTCAAGCGCGCACCACCTGGACGAGGTTGGGTGACGTGCTGCCGGTGAACTGCTTCGTGCCGACATAGGTGGCGATCATCGGGTGCCGGCCGACGGCCAGGGTGGACGTGGTGAACACCGCGTGCCCGGTGCCGTCGAGGCTCGCCACAGCGATCGGCGTCCGCCGGTCACTGAATACGACCATGCCGGTCGGAACGGCACCGCCGGTCACCGCGGTGACCACAGCGGTGAAGGTGACCGGCTGACCGGCCACAGTGGGATTGACCGAAGAGGTCAGCCTCGTGGTGGTGGCGACGGGCTGCTGAACCCCGGTCGGGCGGGTGATCGTGGTGGTGTCCAACGTCACCGCGGCGGTCCTGGCCATGGCACGGCCGTCCACCAGCACGCCGGTGGTGGCGGTGATCGAGGCGAGCGCCATGAGGTTTCCGCGCAGGACCGAATAGGTGCCCAGGGTCGCGGAACTGCCGACCAGCCAGAAGACCTCGGCCGAACGGGCTCCGTTGACGAGAACCACGTTGCTCGCCGACGCCGTGATGAGGGTGGAGGCGGCCTTGAAGATGAACACGGCGTTCGGGTCGCCCTGGGCGTCCAGGGTCACCGTGCCCGTGATCCCGAACGTCCCGGCGGGTGATGTGTAGACGCCAGGAGTCTTGGTCGTCCCGCCCAGTTCCACCGGCACTGTGGCGGTGGACGGACGGCTCGCGGCGTCGTTGTAGGCGGTGTCCAAGTCGAGTTTGGCCTGCGCCGCGACAGCGTCGGCGGCGTGGATGGTCCCGTTCACGACACCGGGCGGAAAGCCGGTCACCGAAGCACCGGGGCTCAGCCCGAGATCCCCGGTAGCCACCGTGGCTCCGGTGCTGGTGACCGTTGAACCGGCAAGTACCGCGAAATCGGCGGCCGAGCCAAGCGGAACCGTTTGGACGGCCGCGTTGGCGGTCGACGGTCCGAGTACGCCGAGCAAGGTGGTCGTGAGAAACAGGGCGAGAAAAATCAAGATCTTCGATCGAACAGCGATGGATCGATTCATGATCTTTTGTGACTCGATTCGGATTGTTGATTCCCGGCTTACAGATCGTCGCCGTCGTCACGGCCCTCTCGATCGGCTGCTCCAGTCTCATCAGGAAAGCAGCACACGGGGAGTGCCGGATGGCGGCAATGCCGCGGACGAAAGTCCCGAAAGTCACGGGAGCGACGGAGGGTTCGCTGACAGAAATGGCACAACGAATTTCGAGCCGGTGTCGCGAGTCGTCGATTCGGCCACGAGTAGTGCGGTGACACTGCGTGAGACGGCCGATTCAGAGGGAACCCGGCCGTGACGACCGGACCGAACGCCGACCGGCCACCCGTGTGGCCGCGGCTCGCTGACTCTTGGTGCCCCAGACCTCGGTGCTGCTCTCCCCAGCTCTCTCGGCGTGCTGCACCCGGCACGCCGCTCCGATCCACCACACCGGCGCAGCTGCGCTCCCGGGACTTCCCGGCCGGCTCGATGGGCCCCAAGGTCGACGCCGCCTGCCGCTTCGTCGAACTCACCGGCCACATCGCGGCCATCGGCGCGCTCGACTCCCCCGCCGCGATGCTGCGCGGCACCGCAGGCACCGTCATCACACCGGGAGGTGAGCCGACCCACCCGGCCGTCGCACAGGTCCAGCGGCGTCGGGCTCCACGGGATCCGCCCGGGACCGGGTCACATGACCTTCGCGACGCGCTGACCGAGGCCGTTCTCCGGCGTCCGGGCGAGCGGCGGGATCACGACGACCGGACACGTCGCGTGCCGCAGGCAGGCACTGCTCACCGATCCCGCGAGCACGTCGCGCAACCGGCCCCGGCCGTGGCTGCCGACGACCAGCACGGTCGCCTCGCCGGTCCGCTCGATCAGCGTGTCGGCCGGGTCGCCGTCCGGAGCCGAACAACGCACCTCGACCGCGGGCCGGTCCTTCGTGACCGCGGCGACGAGCGTCTCGAGCTCGTGGACGTGCACCTCGCGAGCCTCTTCGAGCGTCCGCCCCGCCGATGCGTCATCGAGCATGGCGTCATGGGTCCAGACCGTCACGGCGTCCACCTCGGCCCCGCTCGCGGTGGCCTGGTCGAGTGCCCAGACCAGCGCCGCGGTACTGGCGTCCGAGCCGTCCACACCCACCACGATCCGTGCGGATACTTCCGTCATCGCCATTCCTTTCGGTCGAATCCCTTCGCTTTCCAGACAACACCCGAGGACCGCACGACGAACCTGGCGTTGTACCCGAGCCGCGAGGAACTTGGTCCCTATGAAGGCCCGCCTGTGGTGCGAACCATCGAAGGTACGCACGACGACAGGGAGAAGCCCATGACGGTACGGATCGGGATCAACGGTTTCGGCAGGATCGGGCGGGACGTCCTCCGCAGCATCCTCCAGACGCCCGACAGCCCGCTGGAAGTGATCGCGGTCAACGACATCACCTCGCCGGAGATGCTCGCGCACCTGCTGGCGTTCGACTCGACCTACGGCCGGCTGCACACCCCGGTCGAGGTCGTCGACGGCGAGGCGCTGCGGGTCGGCGACCAGCTGATCCAGGTCACCGCCCAGACCGACCCCGCCCAGCTGCCCTGGGCCGAGTACGGCGTCGACATCGTCATCGAGTCGACCGGCAAGTTCCGCACCCGCGAAGCCGCTGCCGCGCACCTGGCCGCGGGCGCGCGGAAGGTCGTCATCTCCGCACCGGGGAAGGACGTCGACGCCACGATCGTGCTCGGGGTCAACGAGGACGCCTACGACTCGCGGCGCCACGACGTGATCTCCAACGCCTCGTGTACCACCAACTGCGTCGCGCCGATGGTGAAGGTGCTGCACTCGGCGTTCGGCATCCGCCGCGGCCTGCTCACCACCATCCACAGCTACACCGGCGACCAGGCCCTGCTCGACCGGCCGCACAAGGACCCGCGCCGCGCCCGCTCCGCCGCCGTCAACATGGTGCCGACCAGTACCGGCGCGGCCAAGGCGATCGGGCTGGTGCTGCCGGAGCTGGCCGGCAAGCTCGACGGCGTCGCGATCCGCGTCCCGGTCGAGGACGGCTCGCTCAGTGACCTCACCGTGGAACTGGAACACCCGGTGACCACCGAGCAGGTCAACCACGCCTTCGCCGAAGCGGCCGACGGCGACCTCAAGGGGATTCTGCGCTACAGCGAGGCCCCGCTCGTGTCCCGCGACATCATCGGCGACCCCGCCTCGTGCGTGTTCGACGCACCGCTGACCAAAGCCGACTCGCACCTCGCGAAGGTCTTCGGCTGGTACGACAACGAATGGGCCTACGCCGCGCGCACCATCGAACTCGTCGAGCTGATCGGGCGCTCCCTGGCGTGACCGGAAACCGTGCCTCGCGTGCCCGCCGGTGCCCTGACCCGGCGGGCACTCGTCCCTCGGAATGACGAAGCAAACCGCCGGGAGGATCCCGCGGGAAAGAGGAGCACACCATGACCCACCGCAAGTGGCGTGACCTGCCCTGGTCGCAACGCACCGCGATCGCCGCCGCCGGTGCGGTCCAGACCGTCCTCGCCGCGAGCGCCTGGTGGGACCTGGCCCGGCGACCCGCCGATCGGGTGCGCGGGCCGAAGTGGTCGTGGGCCTGCGTGATCGCGGTGAACTTCATCGGCCCGATCGCCTACTTCACCGCCGGTCGGGTGCCGCCGCGGGCGGCCACCACCGGGCAGAGCGCGTAGGACATGGCTCCCCCGTCCGGCGAACAGGCACCCAAGGACCTTCCAGCCGGGGACCTTCGGCCCCAGAAACCCTTGCGGCACCAGCACAGACTGCTCCCAACACACAACGAACGGAGTCCTACCATGTCCCTCAAGCCGCACGAGAACACCGCCCACGTCCCTGCCCAGCGATCCGCCCAGCCGACGTCGTTCCCCGATTTCGTCGCCGGTTCCCCGACCGCCGGGAAGATCCTGGCCGTCCTGCGGATCGTCACCGGGTTCGTGTTCCTGTGGGCGTTCCTCGACAAGCTGTTCGGCCTGGGCTACGCGACCCCGGCGAAGGGCGCCTGGATCAGCGGCGGTTCTCCCACCAAGGGCTTCCTGAGCAGCGTGCACATCGGCCCCTTCGAGTCGATGTTCCACGCCTGGGCCGGCACCTGGTGGGCCGACACGCTGTTCATGCTCGGCCTGGCCGGCGTCGGCATCGCCGTCATCGCCGGAGTCGGCCTGCGGCTCGGCGCGATCGCCGGCTCGCTCATGATGCTGATGATGTGGAGCGCTGAATGGCCGTTCGCACAGAGCATGAGCACCGGCGAAGCGACGCACTCGAGCAACCCGATCATCGACTACCACATCATCTACGCGCTGATCCTCATCGTGGTGGCCGCGGCAGCGGGCGGGAACACCTGGGGCCTCGGCCGCCGCTGGGCCGACCTCACCGGCGACCGCAAGTGGCTGCGCTGATCCCCGCGTCCCCGGGCGCCCGCCATCCCGGCGGGCGCCCTTTCGCGCTGTTCCGAAGAACCAAAGGAGAAATCAGATGAAGGCACTCGTGTACGACGGCCCCGGCCGCCGCAGCTGGACCGACCACGCCGACCCCGCACTCACCGCCCCGACCGACGCCATCGTCCGGATCGACGCCGTCACCATCTGCGGCACCGACCTGCACATCCTCAAAGGTGACGTGCCCACAGTGGACCGCGGCCGGATCCTCGGCCACGAGGCGATCGGCACCATCGTCGAGACCGGCACCGCCGTGACCACCGTCAAGCCCGGCGACCGGGTGCTGGTCTCGTGCATCAGCGCCTGCGGCCGCTGCGAATACTGCCGTGTGGCGGCTTACGGCCAGTGCCTCGGCGGCGGGGGCTGGATCCTCGGCCACCGCATCGACGGCGTGCAGGCCGAGCTCGCGCGGATCCCGTTCGCGGACACCTCGACCTACCTGCTGCCGGCCGGGGTCAGCGACGAGTCCGCGCTGATGCTGACCGACATCATGCCGACGTCGTTCGAGGTCGGCGTGCGCAACGGCACGGTCAAGCCGGGCGACACCGTCGCGATCGTCGGCGCCGGGCCGATCGGGCTGGCCGCGATCGTCAACGCGCAGCTGTTCAGCCCCAGCTTGATCATCGTGGTCGACAAGGAACCCGCCCGCCTGGACGCGGCGAAGGCGTTCGGAGCCGACGTGCTCGTTCAGCCCGGCGAAGCCGCTGCCGCGGTCGCCGAAGCCAGTGGCGGGCTCGGCGCGGACGTGGTGATCGAGGCGGTCGGTGTTCCCGAGACCTTCGAGCTGTGCACGCAGCTGGTCCGCCCCGGCGGGCACGTCGCCAACGTCGGGGTGCACGGCACACCGGTGACGCTGCACCTCGAGGACCTGTGGACCCGCAACGTCACGATCAGCACCGGCCTGGTGGACACGTCCAGCACGCCGATGCTGCTGCGGATGCTCGCCGCCGGGCGGCTCGACACGAGCCGGTTCGTCACGCACCGGTTCGGCCTCGAGGAGATGGACGAGGCCTACGACGTGTTCGCGCACCCGCAGGACAGCAACGCGCTGAAGGTCGCCCTGTTCCGCGGCTGAACGACGTCGAAAGCGGCCACTGTCCGATTCGGACGGTGGCCGCTTTCGTGGTACCGGTTCAGTTGTGCGGCTTGTGCGGGCTCAGCACCCCCACCGGACCCGGCGGGACCGGAGACACCTCGCGGTCGTCGAAGTGGGCCGTGAGGGTCTGGCGCACCTCGACCACCCCGTCGACCCGGCGGATCAACGCCACCAGCACCGCGATCACGCTGGTCCGCTCGACCACGCCGCTGAGCGTCACGATGCCGTTGTGCACGGCGACGTAGAGCGAACCCGGTTCGATCGACATCTCCCGCAGGATCACCTCGTCGCGGACCTCTTCCCGGATCTCCTGGTCGGTGCGCAGGAACACCCGCAGCAGATCCGAGCGCGACACGATCCCGACGAGCACGTTGTCCTCGTCGACCACGGGCAGCCGGTGGAAGTGGTGCTCCTCCAGCAGCTTCGCGGCCACGCTGACGTCGTCGTCCGCGTGCACGGTGAACGCCGGCGCCGTCATCAGGTCGGCGGTGAACGCCGCACTCGCCTTCCGCTTGGCCTGGCGCGAACCCAGGCGGCCGTGCGGGGCCTCGTGCTCGAGCAGGTCGCCCTGAGTCACCACGCCCAGCACGTGCCGGCCGACGTCGACCACCGGCGCCCCGCTGAAGTTCCACGACGCCAGCAGCATGGCAACGGCCTTGAACGGAGTGCCCGGGGTGACCGTGACGACGTCGGTCGTCATGACCGCGCCCACCTTGCGACGGCTCGGCATCCTGATCTCCTTCACAGCAGCGGTCCCGGGTAGTACGTGCCCTCCGGCTCCGCGGTGACCAGAGTCTGCGCTGGCTCCGGGACGGTCCGCGCCGGGATGACCACTACCGGGCAGCTCGCCTCACGCAGGCAGTGCTCGGCGACGGAGCCGACGAGCATGCTCAGCATGCGGCCGCGGCCGTGGCTGCCGAGCACGACCATCGCCGCGGTCTTCGACGCCTCGGTGAGCGCGGCCGACGGTGAACGCTCGACAAGTTCGGGCTGGATTTCCACCTCCGGGTGATCCGCCCTCACCGGCGTGATGACGTCGTCGAGCTGGTACCGCTGGATCTCTTCGGCCTCCTGCGGCGAGACTGCGATGCCCGCGCCCAGATCGTAGACCGGTTCGAACGTCCACGCCCGCAGCGCGACGACCCGGCGGCCGCTCGCTGCGGCCTCGACGACCGCCCAGCGCAGAGCGGCCACGCTGACCGCCGAATGGTCGACGCCGACGACGATATCGCGTGCGGGTTCCGTGGTCATGGTGATCACCTTCTCCTCTTCCTCACGAATGGGTTTCGCGGTCTTGTTCCTGGAACCACTCCTGCTGCCAGCGGGCGTAGCGGTAGCGGTCGAAGGCGTACGCGGTCAGGCGATAGCCGAACGTCAGCAGCACCAGGACGCCGAGCCACAGGCCGAGCGCGACGCCGACCGCGTCGATGAGGACCCCGGCGCCGCTCAACGGCGGTTCGGTGAGGTTGCCCGCCCGGTCCACCCAGATCGGCAGCTGCTCGCCCTTGATCGTGCCCTGGCCGGCGACGACTTTGCCCACGTGGCGGGTGCCGTCCGCCGGGGTCCAGGTCGCGTCGGTGGGTTCGCCGGCGCCGACGACGCCGCTGCGCGTGTTCGCCTCGAGCGGCGGGCCGTCGACCAGGAGCGTCGCGGTGGACGGCGTGCGGGCGCGGACCTGCTCGGCCGACTGGCTGCTCTGGCGCACATAGGTTTCCGATCCCAGGCCGGCCGCGAACGGCAGCAGCGCGAGCCCCAGCAGGACGGCCAGGGCCAGCAGGCCGCCCTGGACGCGGTCCGAGGGGCGCGCCACCGAACCGCGGCGGGGCAGGACGACGTACCACATCCGCGCGATGCGGTTCCACGTGTTCATGGCTCTCGCTTTCCGGCCCGGAACTGGTCCACATCCAGGATGGGCGCTCCGGCCCTTCGGTCGAAGAGGCGTTGGACCCCAGCGGCCGGGACCGCGCCGGCTCGATCGCGGGTCCTCCGGCCGGCGGCCGGTGACTTGAGACCCTGTCCCCCGCCGCGTCCGGGCCGCATCGTCGCAGTCCCGCGGCCGACGGGAGCTCACCAGACGGCAATCCGCTGGGCCTGCTGTCCGAAGTGGACATTCATGCGGCCCGGGATCCATTGCCGGAGCCGGGCAGGGACCTCCTGGTCTGGTGGGCTCAGGCCACGATGTCGCGGCGCCGGAATCCGAGGACGCCCGCCGTGATCAGGGCGGCACTCAAAGCCGTGAGCCAGAGCAACGGCGTCGCGTGCACCACCGAGCCCGGGAGCCGGGGCAGGTGGGTGAACGGTGAGAGGTCGAGTGCCCACTGGTCGAGCTTCAGCAGCGTGCCGAACTCGCCGAGCAGCAGGAAGGTCGCCAGCGCCGCCCAGGCGAGCGTGACGGCCCGCGCGGCGAAGCCGAACAGCGCCGCGGCGAGCCCGGTCAGGACCCAGACCGCGGGCAGCTGCGCCAATCCCGCGCCGACGAGCCGGGCGACCTCGGTACCGGGGTGGCCGGTGCGGCTCCCGTGCGCCAGCCCGGCCGTGAGGCCCAGTGCCGTCAGCAGCACCACCGGTGCGGCCGCGGCGAGCAGCAGGTACCCGGCCAGCAGCCGGCGGCGGTCGAGCGCGGTGGCCAGCAGTGGATCGACGCGCGACGCCCGTTCCTCCGCCCGCAGCCGGACCAGGACGGTGATCGCGTACGCCGAGGTGATCACGGCCGCCATCGAGAATTCGGCCGCGAGGAAAGCGTTCTCCATGGCTTGCTCACCGCCGAGCGCGGTGATCAGCGCCCGGGCTCCCGCGCTGTCGAGCATCTTCCCGACGTTGCCCGCGAGGCCGCCCAAGACCGGTCCCAGCAGGACGTAGCCCGCCAGCCAGGCGGTCAGGTTCGCGCGGTTGAGCCGCCACGTCAGGCCCCACGCGCCGCTCAGCGAGCGGCCGGCGTGGGCCGGACCCGCCCGGTCCGGCAGCAGCCCGGCGTCGAGGTCGCGGACGCCGGCCAGCACGACGGCCACCACGGTCAGTACGGCCGCGGCGAGCAGCGGGACGATCAGGACCCACCAGACGTCACCCGCGAAGGGCCGGACCTGCTGAGTCCAGCCGATCGGTGAGGCCCACGACAACCAGTGCGGGCCCGCGGAGTCACCGACCGCCCGCAGGAGGTACGCGGCGAGCAGGGCGACTACGGCGAGCCCCGAAGCGGCTCGCGCGCTCTTGGTCAGCTGGGCGGTCACCGCGGCGACCCCGCCGAAGACAAGACCGGCGGACGCCCAGCCGAGGCCGAACGCCAGCGAGCCCGCCACCGGCAAGCCCGCCGCGGTGAGCCCGGCCCCGCTGAAGAGGCCGAGGGCCAGGCTGGATACCGCCGTCACGATGAGGCCCGCCGCCAAGCCGGCGTAGCGGCCGACCACGGCGGAGCCGAGCAGTTCCCGCCGTCCGGCCTCCTCCTCGGCCCGGGTGTGCCGGACCGCGGTGAAGATCATCAGCAGCGCGATCAACGCCGCGCCGAACGCGGTGAGCTTGAAGACCGACGTCGCGCCCAGCGTCGGTTCGTACACCGGCCCGTAGAGCGCCACCAGGGCCGGGACCGAGTTGATGCTGTCGGCCGCGCCCTGCCGGTCTCCGGTGGCCGGGTAGATCGCGGCGGTCGCCGCCGCCGAGGACGCCGCGACCGCGGCGAACACCACGGTCCACACCGGCAGCCGGACGCGGTCCCGGCGCAGCGCCAGCCGGACCAGCGTGCCGGTGCCGGTCAGCGAGCTCATGCCGGCACCGCCTCACGCGTGCCCCCCGTGCGGTAGTGCCGCAGGAACAGCTCCTCCAGCGTCGGCGGATTGCTGGTCAGGCTCCGGACCCCGGAGCGGCTCAGCAAGCCCAGCACAGCGGCCAGCTCGGTGTTGTCGACGGTCAGCCGCACGCGGTCGCCATCGACGGTGTGGTCGTGCACCCCGGCCAGGTGCGCCAGGCCGTCCGAGCTGCCGGAGATCTGCGCGGTGATAGTCGTGCGGGTGAGATGGCGCAGCTCGTCGAGGCTGCCCGAGTCGACCAGGCGCCCGGCACGGATGATGCTGACCCGGTCGCACAGCGCCTCCGCCTCGGACAGGATGTGGCTGGACAGCAGGATCGTGCGGCCCCGCTCCCGCTCCTCGCGGACGCACGCACGGAAGATCTGCTCCATCAGCGGGTCGAGCCCGCTGGTCGGCTCGTCGAGCAGCAGCAGTTCGACGTCGGACGCGAGCGCGGCGACGACGGCCACTTTCTGCCGGTTGCCCTTCGAGTAGGCTCGGCCCTTGGTGTGCGGGTCCAGCTCGAACAGCTCGAGATAACGCTTGCGGCGCTTCGGGTCCAGCCCGCCGCGCAGCCGGCCGAGCAGGTCGATGACCTCGCCGCCGGTGAGGTTGGGCCACAGCGACACCTCGCCGGGCACGTAGGCCAGCCGCCGGTGCAGCGACACCGCGTCACGCCAGGGATCGCCACCCAGCAGGCGCAGCTCCCCGCCGTCGGCGCGCAGCAGGCCGAGCAGCAGCCGCAGCGTGGTGGTCTTGCCCGCGCCGTTGGGGCCGAGGAACCCGTGCACCTCCCCGGTGCCGACGGTCAGGTCGAGCCCGTCGAGCGCCCGAGCACGTCCGAAGGACTTCTCGAGCCCCTTGATCTCGATCGCGGCGGTCATCGGATTCCTCTCGCGTGTCCGCCGGGAGACAGCTCGCCGAGGGCGGCCTCGGCGACTCCCGTACGCGGAGTCGGACGCCCCGCCGGTGTCATCGTGAACCCTCGCCAGGTGCCGGCACCGGAGCACAAAGTCCCCAGCCACGGCGGAATTCGGCCTCTACCGGCGCCTCTGGTGGACGGCGCACGATCGTGGTGACATCGAGGAGAAAGCAGGAGCCGCCATGAATTCGCCACATCCGCACACCGGCCGGGTCATCGTCGTCGGGATGGACGGGTCACCCCGCGGTGAAGCGGCCTTGAGATGGGCACTCGAGGCGGGAACGCACGCCGGAGACGTCGTCCGGGCGATCCTCGTCCGGCCCCGCGACACTCTGCTGCCGGGCGCGTCGCTCGCACTCCAGCCGCACGGCCGGGTCCCGGAGGGCGAGTATTCGCTGGAGGACCACGTCGGCGGCCTGGGCGTCGACACCGCAGCCACGGTGGAGACGCGCACGATCCACGGAGACCCCGCGACGGAACTCGTGACGGCTTCGGCGAACGCGGACCTGCTGGTCCTCGGCGCCCCCCCGCGGCGGCGCGATGGCGGACCTGGTGCTGGGCGGTGTCGGCCGCGAGTGCGTACGTTTCTCCCGCTGCCCGATCGTCGTCATCACCCCGGAGGCGGCGCGCCACCTCACACCGGCCTGAGCCGTGTCCCGGCTACGTCGGAAAGTCTCTGGAGGCCGCCAAGAGGAACTGGATTCCCCGATGGTGGCCTTCGGCGGCTCAGTGCATTTCAGGCGCGGCGGCCGGCCCAGCGGAAAAGTTCGTCCGCGCCCCACACCAGTACCGGCATCGGCAGCATCAGCGCGATCACCCACGCCGGCAGCGCCGCCGTGCCGAACATCGTCTGCAACAGCGGCAGGTAGATCACTGCGGCCGCGAAGACCAGTTCGAACGCGATTCCGCCCAGGAGCAGCCGGTTCGTCGTGAGGCCGACCGCACGCAGCGACACCCGCTCCGTGCGGGACGCGAACGCCGTACCGATCTGGCAGAACACGATCGCCGCGAAGCTGGCCGTCGTCGCCTGGAGGTAGGCGTGGTGCAGCGGGGCACCCGTCGAGACGTCCGCGCCCGGGTGCCAGCCCGCCGCGTACAGCACGGCGAAGTACGCGCCCAGAACGAGGATCCCGGACAGCAGGCCCATGATCCCCCACGCACGCAACAACATCCGGCCGGTGACCACACCTTCCGACCGCCGGCGCGGGCCGCGGGCCATCAAGCCCGGCTCCGCGGGTTCGCGGCCGAGGGCCAGCGCCGGGAGGGTCTCCGTGCCGAGGTCGATGGCCAGGATCTGCAGCACCGTCAGCGGCAGCGGGATCATCCCGCCGGACACGGCGAACAGCAAGAACGGCAGCACTTCCGGGACCGCGTGCGCGAAGATGTAGAGCACGAACTTGCGGACGTTGTCGAAGACCCGCCGCCCCTCCCGCACACCCGCGACGATCGTCGCGAAGTTGTCGTCGGTGAGCACCACCGTCGCCGCTTCCTTCGCGACGTCCGTGCCACCGACGCCCATCGCCACGCCGATGTCGGCCCGGCGCAGGGCCGGGGCGTCGTTGACGCCGTCGCCGGTCATCGCCACGACCTCGCCGCACTCGCGCAGCGCGTCGGCGATGCGCAGCTTGTCCTCCGGTGCGGCGCGGGCGAACACGATCTCACCGCCGGCGGTGAGTGCCTCGTCGAGGACCGGTTCGGGCATCCGGGAGAGTTCGTCGCCGCTGATCACGCGGTCCGCGTCGATCCCGACACGCCGGGCGATCTCCGCCGCGGTCCGGCCGTTGTCGCCGGTCACGACGTGGACGGTGATCCCCGCCGAATGGCAGTTCGCGACCGCGGCGGCGACCTCGGGACGCGGCGGGTCGACGAGCCCGACCAGCCCCAGCAAGCACAGATCCGACTCCGCCTCGTCGCGGCTCCCGGGCACCGTGGGAACGCCGCGGCGGGCGACGGCCAGTACACGCAGGGCCCGGCCCGCCATCTCGTCGACGCGTTCGAGGATCCGCTCCCGCAGCTCGGGCGTGACCGGGATTTCGGCGCCGGAGACGTCGAGGACCGACGAACACCGAGGTATCACCTGCTCCGGCGCACCCTTGGTGGCCACGACCGGCGAACCGGTGATCAAGTCCACAGTGGACATGCGCTTGAGCCGGGGGTCGAACGAGTACAGGGTCTCCCGCGCGGCCTCGCGGGCGGCCGGGTCGAACACGGTTCCGTGGTCGGCCGCGTAGTCCAGCAGGGCCAGCTCGGTCGGGTCGCCGGTGGCCGAAGCGCGGTCCGCGGTGCTGCAGCGGGCGAGGGATGCGGCCAGCACCCTCGCGTCGTCCAACGGCTCGCCCAGCCCGTCCCGGACCTCTTCGACGTGCATCGCGTTACGGGTCAGGGTCCCGGTCTTGTCGGTGCAGATCACCGTCGTGGAGCCCAAGGTCTCCACCGCCGACAGCCGTTTGACCAGTGCGCCTTCCTTGGCCATCGACCGCACCCCGGCGGCCAGCGCGAGGGTGATCGTCGGGAGCAGGCCTTCGGGGACGTTCGCGACGAGCAGGCCGATCGCGAACACGAACGCCGCCGACCACGACAGCCCGGCCAGCCAGCCCAGCGGCAGGAACCCGATGCCGACCACGACCGCGACGCCGGCGATCAGCCACGCGACGCGGCGCACCTGCCGCTCCAGCGGGCTCTCTTCGCGTCCCACCCGGGCCGAGAGCGACGCGATCCGGCCGATCTCGGTGTGCCGCCCGGTGGCGTGCACGACCGCGTGTGCGGCGCCGGCGACGCACACCGTGCCGCTGAAGACGAGCACCGGTGACTCCAGCGGCCGCGTCGCGTCGTCGGGTGTGTCGGCCATCCGCGTCACCGGGGCCGACTCCCCCGTCAGCATCGAGGCGTCGACGTCGAGGGTGCCCGCCACGAGCCGGGCGTCGGCCGGGACGCGGTCGCCCTCGGCGAGCACCAGGACGTCCCCGGGCACGACCTCCGTCGCGGGCACCTGGCAAACCGCGCCGTCGCGAAGCACGGACGCGCGGTCGGGCAGGTAGCGGCCGAGTGCTTCGACGGCCTTTTCCGCCTGCTGCTCCTGGAAGAACGCCAGCAGACCGTTGAGCAGGATCACCCCGACGATCGCGAACGTGAGGTTGGCCGTCCCGGCGAGCCAGGCGAGCCCGGCCGCGACCCACAGCAGCAGCGCGAGCGGGTGGATCAGCTGCCGCAGCAGCGCCAGCGGCCACGTCGCGCCGCGATGCGACGGCAACGTGTTGGGACCGCTCACCTGGAGCCGTCGAATGGCTTCTCGGGCGGTCAAGCCGGTGACGCTGGTGCGCAGGTCCCGCATCAGCCGGTCTACGGGCTCCCGGGCGTCGATCGCCGCGGCGTCCTCGGCGTCCGGCGTCGTCTTCAGCTCCGTGGTCATCGTCAGGGTTTCCTTCGCTTCGGGGTGGCGAGGCCGACCAGGAGCACCGCCTGCGGGATGCCGGGCAGCAACGACTCCTCGGCGTACCGGGTTCGCTCGGCGGGTGATCGCATCGGCAGTACCCGCGAGGCGAAGCCGCGGCTCGCCGCGGCGAGCCGCGTCGAGTGCAGCGCGGCACCGGCCAGGACGTGGTGGCGACGGCTGTCGCCCGGCGTGGTGATCAGCAACGACGAATGCCCGGTGACGTCGCCACCGAGGCGTTTGAGTGCCGGGACCCAGTCGGGACGGACGATCCGGACGGTCGTGTCCGGCCAGAAGTCGTCGCCGGCCAGCGCGCCCAGCACGGCGAGGCTGACCGGGCGCAGCACCGTGCCGCGGCCGGGTTCGTCGAGCTTGCGCAGCGCCGCGTAGCGCGCCCACTCGCCGCTGGACGTCCCGCGTGCGTCGCCGGCCCGGACGACGGCCGCGACGTCGGGGCGATCCGGGTCGTGCGGGAACGAAACCACCGGTTCGCGGCCCAGCACCCGCACGACGGTCCAGATCGTCGACAGCGCCGCCCCGCATTCGAGGCCAGCGGCCGTGCGCCGGGTGGGCGGCTCGGTCAGCACGACCTCGTCCGGCCGGACCTCCGCGACGCAGCGATTCGGGCCGAGCCGCAGCAGCGCGTCGGCCAGCACCGTCCGCGACGACCGGTCCCACTGGAAGCCCAGTGTTGTCATCGGCCCACACCGAAGTGCCTGCTCACGCCACAGCCAGACGGGAAAGCGCGTCTTCGGCGCCGCGCGCGAGTTCGAGTTCTTCCCGGGGCAGGACGATCAGGGCGGGTACCGGCGAACCGGCCGCGGTGACGATCCGGTCGACGTCCGTGCGCGGGACGTCGCCGGCGCGCAGGCCGAGGACACCCAGCCCCTCGATGACCGACGTGATCACCTCCGGCTGGTACTCGGCGACGCCGCCGGTGAACACGACGGCGTCCAGCCGCGACAGGCTGGTCGCGGCCGCACCGATTTCCCGGAGCAGGCGGTGCCGGTAGACGTCGAGGGCGACCTCGGCGTCCGGTTCCCGGCGGGCGGCAGCGGCCAGCACCTGGCGCAGGTCGCCGTTGGTACCGCTCATCCCGGCCAGCCCGGAGTGGTTGAACAGGGCATCGGCCATCTCGGCCGGGCTCATCGGCACCGTCTGCATCACGTGCAGCAGCAGACCCGGGTCGACCGAGCCGGACCGGGTGGCCATCATGGCGCCTTCCAGCGGCGTGAACCCCATGCTGGTGTCGACGCCGTGGCCGTCGCGGATCGCGGTCACCGACACCCCGGCGCCGACGTGGGCGCAGATCAGCTGCAGTTCGTCCGGCGCCCGGCCGAGCAGTTCGGCGGTGCGGTGCAGCGCGTGCCGGCACGAGAGGCCGTGGAAACCGTAGCGGCGCAGGCGGTGCTGCGTGGTCCACGCCCGCGGCAACGGGTACCGCGCGGCGGATTCGGGCATCTCGGCGTGGAACGCGGTGTCGAAGCAGGCCACGACCGGGACGTCCGGCAACAGGCGCCGGACCGCCCGCGTCACCTCGAGCGACAACGGCTGGTGGTTCGGCGCCAGCGAGGTGAGTTGTTCGAGGCTGGCGAGCAGTTCGTCGCCGACCGGCGCGGGCGCGGTCAGAGCGCCTCCGTGGACGAAGCGGACAGCGATCGCGTCGACGTCGGACCAGCGACGGATCGTCTGGGCGACGGCGCCGGGGTCGGCCAGGTCCCACGCGGTCCAGCCGACCGCGGTGCCGTCGACGACCAGCGAGACCTTCATGCTCGACGAGCCGGGGTTCAGGGTCAGTACGCGCACGGCTTTCCTCCTCGGGATCAGTCCCGCAACCGGCGCAGGAACGGGTCGGTGGACGTGGACCGCTCGAACCGGGCGCGGACGTCGAGCGCCACACAGCCGTCGGAGCGGACCCGCACCGGGTTGAGGTCCAGCTCGGCGAGCTCGGGCACGAGCTCGGCCAGCCGGCTGACCTTGAGCAGCAGTTCCCGCACGGCCGCCCGGTCGAGCCGCGCCGACCAGAGCGCTTTCGCCGAGCGCAGGCCGTCGAGCAGCAGGTCGGCGTCGGCCCCGGTGAGCGGGGCCAGCCGAGCGGCGTGGTCGGCGATCAGGTCGGTGTCGACACCGCCGAGGCCGAACACGACCAGCGGCCCGAACACCGGGTCCGAACGCACGCCGACCAGCACTTCCCGGCCCGGTTCGGCCATTGGCTGGACCGTGACCCCGTGCAGGGCGGCGCCGAACCGGGAGCGCAAGGTGCGGAACGCGTCGAGGATCTCGGCACCGCGCACGTTCAGCAGTACGCCGCCGCCCGCCGACTTGTGCAGCAGGCCTTCGGCGTCGGCCTTCAGCACGACCGCCGAGCCGGGGTCGAAGACCACGGCATCCATCGAGTCGCCGGTCTTGACGTACGTCGTTTCCACCATCGGGATGCCGGCCAGGCGCAGCAGTTCGACGGCGTCCGCGGGGGCCAGCCAGCCCTCGTGTCCGGCGGCGAAGGCGCGGAGCGCGTCGGGATCTTCCAGCGGAGCCAGGGAATCGTCGGTCTCGGGCCGGTTCAGCCACTGCTCGTAGCGGACGAGGCGGGCCAGGACCGCGGCAGCCGCGGCCGGGTCGTCGTAGCACGCGGTCACGCCGGTGCCGGGCACCAGCGGGGCGACGCGGGCGCGCTGCCCGGGCCGCACCGCGAAGACGGTCTTGAACTCCGGCAGGAGCACGGCGGCGAGCGCGGTCCCGGGGTCGCCGACCGCGGTGGGTACGGTCGCGGCGATCACCGCGTCGACACCGTCGTCGGCGAGCACCGCGCGCAGCGCGTCGGCGAACACCTCCGCGGGGACGGCCGCGGTCGTGTCGACCGGGTTCCGCACGGCGGCTTCGCGTGGCAGCAACTTCGCCAGCCGCTCGCGCGTGTCGTCGGACAGCTCTGCCATCACCAGGCCTTCGCGCTCGCAGGCGTCCGCGGCCAGGACTCCGGCCCCGCCGGCGTTGCTGACCACGGCCACGCGCGGGCCGCCCGGCAGCAGCTGCCAGGACAGCCCGGCGATGACGTCGACCAGCTCGGCCACGGTGTCGACGGCGATGATCCCGGCCTGTTCGAACAGCGCGTCACGCGTGACGGCGGGGGTCGCGGCGGCGGCGGTGTGCGAGGCGGCGGCGCGCTGCGCGGTCTTGCTGCTGCCCGAGCGGACGGCGAGCACCGGACGGGTGCGGGCCAGCTGCCGGGCGACGCGGCTGAACTTGCGGGGGTTGCCGAAGGATTCGAGGTAGAGCACGGCGATCTCGGTCCGGCGGTCGGCGGTCCACCACATCAGCAGGTCGTTGCCGCTGACGTCGTACTTGTCACCGGTCGAGACCAGGCTCGACATGCCGAGACCGAGATCGCCGAGGGATTCCGCGAGCGCGATCCCCACGCCGCCGGACTGGGTGACCACGCCGATGTTGCCGGGTGCGACCGCTCCGGCCAGGAAAGTCAGGTTCAGCGGGCGATCGGGGTCGGTGGAGACGACGCCGAGGCAGTTGGGGCCGACCAGCCGCATGCCGTAGCGGCCGACGGCCTCGCGGACCCGGGTCCCCGCCGGGGTCCCGGTCAGCCCGGAGGAGATCACGAGCACGGCACGCACGCCTCGCTCGCCGCACGCCTCGACGGCGTCGGCGGCGGCCGCGACGGGCAGGCAGATCACGGCGAGTTCGGGCGTCCGGGCCAGCTCGGCGACGCTCGCCGCGGACGGCACGCCGAGAATCTCGCCGGCGTTCGGGTTCACCACCTCGACCGGACCCGGGTAGCCGGACGCGACCAGGTTGGCCAGGACCGCGTGCCCGACCGAACCGGGCCGCCGTCCCGCACCGATCACCGCGATCGACGCGGGTTTGAGCACGTGGGCCAGGCTGGCCACATCGGCGACGGAGTCGCGCTTCAGCACCGCGTCCAGGTAGGCGGCGTCCTCCTCGAGAACCATCACGACGTCCCGCTCGGGGCCCTCGACGCTCGCCTCGAACCGCAGCCCGAGGTCGGCGAAGACGTGGATGATCTTGGCGTTCTCCGCGAGCACCTCGGCGACGAAGCGCTTCAGACCCGTCTTCCGGGCGTGGGAGACGAGGTGTTCCATCAGCAGGGTCGCGACGCCCTGGGTGCGCACGGCCGCGTCCACGACGAGCGCGACTTCGGCGTCGGTGGTGTCCTTCAGGACTTCGTAGTTCGCCACGCCGACGAGCTCACCGCGCAGGTAGCAACCCACGGCGTAGTGGCCAGGACCCGTCTCCGCGGCGATCTCCCCGGCCAGTTTGTCCAAAATGGACGGCCGGGCCCCGAAGAACCGGAAGTACGTGTCCTGTTCGGTGAGCCGGGTGTGCAGGCCCAGCACCTCGGCGGTGTCGGCCGGGTGCAACGGGCGTACGAACACCACGTCGCCGTCCGCGAGCAGGGCTCGGGAGCCTGCGTCCACACTCATGCTGTCCCTCCTCGGGCGGCACCAGGACGGTCTGGCGTCGCCTGTCAAGGAGACCTCGGACCGGGGGCGCCGCGACGCGGCCGGACTACCCGAACTCCGAGGACCTTCGTCACCGAAGTGCGCTGCGATCAACCGAGCGGTGCCGACCACTCCAGCTTCACGCCGCCCTCGGGCCCGGGTTCGAGCGAGAACCGCCCGCCGGCAGCCTCCGCCCGTTCGCGTAGGTTGCCGAGCCCGCTCGGCGAGACGTCGGCGGGGATGCCCTTGCCGTCGTCGACCACGACGACGCGCAGCACGTCGTCCTTCACCGCGACCGACACCGACACCGTCAAGGCCTCCGCGTGCCGGACGGCGTTGCTGACCGCCTCACGCACCACCGCTTCGACGTGCTCGGCCAGCTGCACGGGCACCGCGTCGAGCGTGCCGGACATGCTGACCGTCGGGTGCACCGGCGCGTCGTCGGTCAGGTCGGCGATCGCGTCGTGCAGCCGGTGCCGCAGCCGGGTCTCCCCCGCTGCGCCGCCATGCAGATCGAAGATGGCCGTCCGGATCTCCTGCACGATCTCGTGCATCTGCTCGATGCTGTCCCCGAGCCGCTTCTGCAGCTCCGGCGACTTCGTCCGCCGCTGCGTGCTCTGCATCGACAGACCCACCGCGAACAGCCGCTGGATCACGTGGTCGTGCAGGTCACGGGCGATCCGGTCGCGGTCGCCGAGCACGTCCAGCTCACGGGCGGCGCGCTGTTGCGCCGCCAGCTGCAGAGCCAGCGCGGCCTGGTCGGCGAAAGAGGCCACGACCGACAGCTGGGCCGACTCGAACGACGCCGCGCCCGGCTCCCGGACGGTGATGAGCACGCCGGTCGTGCGGTCGCCCGCCCGCAGCGGCACCACCAGCGCCGGCCCGAAGCGGTATTCGCCGAGTTCGAGCTCGGGGACACTGCGCGGCGTCCGGTCCCGGTACACCGCGCCGGGCAGGCTGCCTTCGAGGTCGATGTGCAGGCCCGACAGCTCGGCCGCCCGGACCCCCGCGCAGACGGTGACGGTCAGGTCGTCGACGTCGTCGCCCCAGTCCTCGTCGACGTCGAGCCGGCCGGAGTTCGGCAGGGCGAGCATCGTGACGTCGGAGCCGGTCAGCTCCAGCGCGCGGGTCGCGATGATGTTGAGCGCTTCGGCCGGGTCCGTGCCGCCCAGCAGCTCGGTCGTCACCTCGCCGGTCGCGGCCAGCCACCGCTGCCGCACCTGCGCCTGTTCGTAGAGGTGCGCGTTCTCGATCGCGATGCCGGCCGCGGCAGCCAGTGCCTGCACGACGACCTCGTCGTCGTCGGTGAACGGCTCGCCGTTCTTCTTCTCGGTCAGGTAAAGCCGGCCGAACACCTCGTCGCGCACCCGGACCGGCACGCCGAGGAACGAGTGCATCGGGGGGTGGTGTGCCGGGAAACCGGCCGACGCCGGATGGGCTGAAATCTCCTCCAGCCGCAACGGTTTCGCTTCGTCGATGACCACGCCGAGGACACCATGCCCCTCGGGAAGGTGCCCGATCAGGTGCCGGGCGTCGTCGTCGATCCCCAGGTAGATGAACTCGGATAAGGAGCCGTCCTCGGCGAGCACGCCGAGGGCGCCGTACTTGGCCTCGCCGAGCTCGATCGCGGCCTCCACGATGCGCCGCAGCGTGGCGTCCAGTTCGAGTCCGGACGCGACGGCCAGTACCGCGTCGAGCAGGCCGTCCATCTTGTCGCGGGTGCCGATCAGCAGCTCGATGCGGTCCTGCAGATCGCGCAGGACCTCGCGCAGCCGCAGCCCGGACAGCGTTCCGGCCGTTCGCCGGGAGCCGTAGTCCGGCTGTTGTCCGGATTCGTTCACCGACACCTTGCCCACGACCTTCACATTGTCCACTCCAGCCTCACCGCTGGTGACTTTCTCCCCTTTCCACCGTCCGGTGGCACGAGAGACCGTCATCGGAAGCTGTCCGGAACCACAGTGTGCCGCCCGGCAGCACCGAGAGGGAACCATGACACCACCCATCACCTCGATCGGCCTGTTGGATCCTGATCAGGTGAAGTCCGTGCTCGGCGCGGCGGTGCTCGCCCCGTCGACGCGCAACACGCAGCCCTGGCGGTTCCGCTGCACGGCAGCGGGGATCGAGCTGCACGCCGATCCGGACCGCGCCCTGCCGGTGGCCGACGCCGACCGGCGCGAACTGCTGATCTCCTGCGGTGCTGTGCTGTTCAACCTGCGGACCGCGATCCACGCGCTGGGCGCGCACCCCGCCACGACGCTGCTGCCCCGGCGCGACGACCCGACGCTGCTCGCGGTGGTCCGGCCGTTCGCGGCTCGCAAGCCCGATCGACGGCTCGTCAGGCTGGCCGACGCGATCCCTCGGCGCCACACGAACCGTACCCCCTTCGAGGGCGCCGTGATCCCGGAAACGGTCGTCGCCGAGCTGCGCCTCGCCGCCGAGGCCGAGCAGGCCTGGCTGCCCCGGCTGGACGCGAACCAGCTGGACCGGCTGCGCGACTTGGTGCACAAGAGCCACCACGCTCAGGTGTCCGACCCCGCGTTCCTGGCCGAGCGGCGGCACTGGACCTCTCGCTCCCGGGACAGCCGCGACGGCGCCCCCGAGTACGCCGCCGGCGCGGTGCCTGCGGAAGACGGAGACCGGATCCTGAGCGACTCCGGCTCGCCACGGCGGAGTCCGGTCGACGACTCCGACCCCCTGGTCGTGGTCGTGGGCTCCTTCGACGACAAGAAGGCCGACCGGATCCGGGCCGGTCAGGCCATGCAGCGGGTCCTGCTGACGGCCACCGCCGCCGGATTCGACGCGTCGTTCATCTCGCAGCCGGTCGAGGTTCCCGCGGTCCGGGCGCAGCTGCGCACCCTGCTGGGCGGTGGGCTGTGGCCGCAGGTCGTGCTGCGCCTCGGCCGCGGCACGCCGGCGTCGTGGACACCGCGCCGGTCCCTGGACGACGTCCTGCTGGAACCGGATCGGCTCAGCGCCTAGTTTCCGTGCTGGCGCAGCTCGGTGGCGAGGACGGCGGCCTGGGTGCGGCGCTCCATGCCCAGCTTGGTCAGCAGGCGCGAGACGTAGTTCTTGACGGTCTTCTCGGCCAGGAACATCCGCTCGGAGATCTGCCGGTTGGTCAGGCCTTCGCCGATCAGCTCCAGCAGCTTCCGCTCCTGGTCGGACAGGTCGGACAACGGGCCTTTCTTCGTCTGGCTCTCGCGCAGCTTGGCCATCAGCGCGGCCGTCGCGTGCGCGTCGAGCAGGGACTTGCCCGCGCCGACGTCGCGTACGGCCGAGACCAGGTCCATGCCCTTGATGTCCTTGATGACGAACCCGCTGGCGCCGGCCATCACCGCGTCGAGCATCGCCTGCTCGTCGGTGTAGGAGGTGAGCATCAGGCACTTGAGCTCCGGCAGCTTGGAGCGCAGCTCACGGGCCAGTTCGATGCCGTTGCCGTCGGGCAGGCGGACGTCGAGCACCGCGACGTCGGGGTTGAGCGCCGGGATCCGGGCCAAGGCCTGCGAGACGCTGCCCGCCTGGCCGATCACCGTCAGCTCCTCGTCCTCGTCCAGCAGGTCGGCGACCCCACGACGGACGACCTCGTGGTCGTCGACGAGAAACACGCGGAGCATCTCCGACCTCCTGTGACGGGAACGTTTCGACAGGGGCCAGCGTACGACCGCGAAAGCTCTCGGGAAGACGACCAAAGACCTCCAACCGGCGCCGGAGGTCACTTCGGGGCAGCGCACTCGGCGGGCCGCGAAGTAGTTCGCGACCCGCCGAGTGCGTCCACCGGTCAGTGCGGTGCTGCCGGGCATCGAGCCGCGGTCATGCCTTCCGTTCCGGGCGGACGACGAGCACCGGGCACTGGGCGTGCTGGATCAGCGCCTGGCTGGTCGAGCCGAGGAGCATCCCGGTGAAGCCGCCCCGGCCGTGACTGCCGACGACGACCAGTTGCGCGGTCTCGCTCTCTTCGAGCAGCACGTGGCGGGGGCGGTCGTGCACGAGCCGGGGCCGGATCGTGACGTCGGGGTACTTCTCGTGCCAGCCCGCGAGCCGTTCGGCGAGCAGCCGCCGCTCCCCCTCCTCCAGCGTGCCGGCCTGGGTCAGGATCCGGGCGGTGCCGTGGGTGTCCTCGTAAGTGACGTCGTCCCACGCGTGCACCGCGACCAGCGGCACACCGCGCAGGGAGGCCTCCTCGAACGCGACGCCGAGCGCGGGCTCGCTGTTCGCGCTGGCGTCGACGCCGACCACGACCGGGCCCGAATCCGGGACCATCGAGGTGTCCTCGCGGCCGCGGACGAGGGCGACCGGGCTGTGCGCGTGGCTCGCGACCGTGGCCGCGGTCGCGCCGACCAGCATCCCGGCGAACCCGCCGGAGCCGCTTCGGCCGACGACGAGCATCCGGGTGTGCCGGGACTCGTCGATGAGCATCGGCACGGGCGGGGCGTTCGGCAGTTCCGTCGTGATGACGAGGTCCTTGTCGACGGACGCCGCGAGGCTGCGGGCGTCGGCGATGATCCGTTCACCGTCGGCCTGGATCGCGTCGAACAACGCACCGGCGCCGGCGCCCGGCAGGCCACCGCCGTAGTAGAGGCTGGTGAGCTGCAGTCCGTGCACGATCCGCAGCTGCAGATGGCGCAGGGACGCGGTCTTGGCGGCCCACGCGAGCGCGGCCGTGGAACCGGCGGAGCCGTCCACGCCTACGGTGATCCTCGGGTCGATGGTGTTCATCGGCTCTGCTCCTGACCTGCATAAGCGGTGTCGGCGGTGATGACGCCGGGCACGGCCAGCGCCAGCAGCTGGGCGACGTGCCGGTCGGAGTCGTCGTCGAACCGGTCGGCGATGTGGACGTTGCCGTCGTGGACGTCGATCTCCCAGCGGCCGCTGCCGCCGTAGATCTCCAGCCGGTGCTTGACGTCCCGGGCGATGGCGGAGTCGTCCCGCGCGAGCACGCGGACGATGTCGCCGCGGGTCACGATGCCGACCACGGCGGAGCCGTCGACGATCGGCATCGCGCGGATGCGGGCGTCGATCAACGCCTGGCAGAGGTCGGCCACGTCCGTGCCGGTGCTCATGGCGGTGGCGGGGCTGGTCATCAGGTCCCCCACCGTCTTGCCCGCGGCGACGGCTTCGTGGTGCTCGTGGGTGAACCGGACGTCGACGGGGATCCGGCCGCGGATCAGGTCCGCCTCGGTGACGATGCCGATCAGGCCGTCGTCGTCGTCGACCACGGGGAGCGCGGTGAAGCCGTGCGTGGACAGCAGCTCGGCCGCCTCCTTGGCGGACGTCCACGGCTGCACAGTGATCACCGGCGAGGTCATCACGTCGCGTGCTCGCATCGGGTTTCCTGCCTTTCGTGTCACTTCCAACTTAAGATGGCGACACCTCGGGCACAGCTGGCGTCGGTCACCGGTCGCGAGGACTTACGTCCCTTCGACCGAATACGTCCACAAAGGACGAAGATCCTCGCGCAGGTCGTGCGGGGCACTCACGACCCGTTCCCGGTCGGCTGGGGTCGCACGACGGCCACCGGGCACGGCGAGTGCACGATGAGCGCCTGGCTCGTCGAGCCCATCAGCATGCCGGTGAATCCACCGAGGCCGCGGCAACCGACCACGATGAGCTGAGCGTCTTCCCCGCGCTCCAGCAGCGTGCGCACCGGCCGCCCGCGGGCGACGTCGAGCTCGATCGGGACGTCCGGATACTTCTCCTGCCAGCCGGCCAGCTGCTCGGTGAGCTTCGCGCGTTCGGTGCGCTCGATGGCGGCCGCGTCCACGTGCAGCGGATAGAGCCGCGGCACGTCGTCGGCGAGGACGTCGGTCCAGGTGTGCACCAAGGTCAGCCCGGTTCCCCGCAGCTGGGCCTCTTCGCAGGCGAACGCCAAGGCGGCCTCGCTGTCGGGCGAGCCGTCGGCGCCGACGAGCACCGGACCGGTGACCGGCGGCGGGCTGTGCGGTGTCCGGCCGTGAACCACGACGATCGGGCAGTGCGCGTGCGCCACCACCGACACGGCGGTCGACCCGACGAGCAGGCCGGTGAAGCCGCCGAGCCCGCGCGAGCCCAGCACCACCAGCTCGGCGTGCCGCGACTCCTGGATCAGCGCGGCGACGGGACTCCATTCCCGGGCGGCCGTGGTGATCTCGAGGCCAGGGTGTTCGGCGAGTACGACGGCCCGCGCGTCGGCGAGCCACTCTTCGGCCCCTTCCGCCAAGCCTTCCCGCACCTGGTCCAGCGATCCGAACGCGATCGGGGAGCGCACATTCGGCAGGGTGTAGACCTGCACCAGCCGCAGCGGGCGGCCCCGGCGGCGGGCCTCGGTGCCGGCCCACACGGCTGCCTGCACCGCCGAGGACGAACCGTCGATCCCGGCGACGATCGCGCCGTCGATGAATCCGTGCATGGGTTTCCTTCCTTCAACGGCCACAGTGGACGGATCAGACGTGACTCGGCAGATCGGGCGGAACCGGGGTGACCGGCGGGCCGGCACGGTGTGCTCGGTGCGCGGCGAACCCGATGAGCAGAGCGCCACCGGCCAGCAGTACCGCGCCGGCGAGCAGCAAGCCGAGGGCGATCCACCCGAGGGCGGGCGCGGTGGCTCCGGCTTCGGCGCGCACGGAGATCCCGCGCGAGCCGTCGGTGTTCATCACGACGGCGGTCCACTGCCCGTCACCGACCGGCCAGGAGACGGTCTGAGTGCCTGAGCCGGACGCGGTCGCCGTCCACACCCCGGCACCACCGGGCGCGGTGCCCGGCGCTCCGCCGGGGTGCACTCGATCACCGGAGCGGTTGTCGGCCACGCTGCCCAAGGTGGTGAACTCGGTCGCGGCCAGGTAGCCGGCGACGTCTTCGGAGCGGCCGATACCCACGAAGAGCGGGTGGCCGTCGATGGCGGTCGCGCGGATCCGGACATCCCCGACGGCGGTGACGACGTCCGGCGCGCCGGAAATCTGCACCGGGTCGGTCAGGACCGCGTAGCTGTCCGACGCCAGCGTCGTGGAACCGGTGAGGTAGCCGTCGGCGTCGCGCTGCGTCCGGTCGGCCCACAACAGTGCGCCGCCACCGGTCAGCAGCCCCATCGCGCCGAGCAGCAGCACCGCACCGGAGACGGCGGCGACGATCCGCCCGCCGGTCCAGGTGGACGCGTGCGCCGGCCGAGGTTGCGGGTGCGGCGGTTCGAAGGCGGCCTCGGAGCCGCCCATGTCCAGCCGGAACGGCGGGTACTCGTCGGTCATCAGCGACACGTAGGCCGCGACACGCAACACCCAGCGGTCCATGCCGAGCACGAAGTCGAAGATCGGCCGCGGGTAGCGACCGGTGAACAGCAGCACCACCCCGGCGACCAGCACCAGCA
This sequence comes from Amycolatopsis sp. cmx-8-4, assembly GCF_046548675.1. Lineage (NCBI taxonomy): Bacteria > Bacillati > Actinomycetota > Actinomycetes > Pseudonocardiales > Pseudonocardiaceae > Amycolatopsis > Amycolatopsis sp. cmx-8-4. Next base: position 109,178 of record NZ_JAEBDZ010000014.1, on the reverse strand, counting down.
CGCCGACGAGACCACCGGCGGCCCAGTCGAAGCCGTCGTCGTCGCTGCCGTTGCCGAAGGCCAGCCAGCTGCCACCGCCGGCGAACAGGCCGATGATCACGAAGTGCGGGAGGGCCAGCAGCCACCACTTCACGAGCACCAGGCCGCGCGAAAGCTTTTCGGGGTAGGCGATTTCGAGCCGGGCCGGGTAGTCCGGGACGTCAGCGAAGGTGAACGGCGGGTAGCGGTCGGTGCCCAGCCCGGCGTAGGAGTAGTACTGCACCCGCCAGCTCCAGCGCAGCACACCCGAGGTGAACGCGAACAGCGAGCGCGGGTAGCGGCCGGTCACCAGGATCGCGAAGAACGCCGCGATGGTGACGAACGGGTAGGCGAACCACAGGAAGGCCAGCACGACGTAGTGCGGGACCGCGAGGAGCCACTTGACCAGCCACAGCCCGCGCGACAGCGGTTCGTCCAGGGTGGCTTCGACCCGGACCGGGTAGCCGCGTGGCGCCGTCATGACCGGCTCCCGGCAACCTCGGTCACCGCGAGGGTCGCGCCGATCTCGCGGCCCCAGGCCCGGATCGACGGCCAGTCGCGGTGGTCGCCGTCCTGGACCCGCAGCGCGGCGACCATCGCCCGCTCCGGAAGGTGCAGCGCGTGGCGGTCGAGCTTCCCGCCGAACAGCCGGTGCGCGCGGGCCCCGAGCCGCATCACCACGTCGGCGGCACCGGCCGGCTCGTCGGCTTGCTGGTCGCGTTCGCCCACGGGCCCGCTGGAGAACACCCAGACCGGCAGCCCGCGGAGTTCGTCGACGAAGGTCTCGGCGAACTTGACGGCCGGCTCGAGCCAGTGTCCCATGTAGACGGCCGAACCGAGGACCACGGCGTCGTAGCCTTCGACCGAAGTCACCAGGCTCGCGTCACACACCTCGATCCGGGACCCCACCCCGGCGTCGGTCAGCGCGGAGCCGGCCGCGGTGGCGATGTTCTCGGCGATTTCCCGGGTGGCGCCATGTCGGCTGGCCACCGTCACGAGGATTTTCATGGTTCCAGCCTCACGCGGGGGCGGCTCCCGGTTTAGGGGCCAATGTCCCTTGGGCCTTGCCGAAAGTCACCGAGGTCCCGGCCTGGTACTCCTCTTTCGGTGCACCACCGCGACCGGACAGGCCGCGTGCGAAGCCAGGGCGTTGCCGGTCGAGCCGAGCAGCCTGATCCCGATCCTCGTCGTCTGGTCCGGCCCCTTCAACGACAGCTGGGAGAACGATCATGTTCGGTTACCGAGTACCCGCGCCCGACGAGGCGATGCTCATTCCCGGCGGCAAGAGGAGCGGTGTGGGCGAACCGCCGTTCCGCGCGTGACCAGGCAGGCCATCACGCTCAACGTCCGCGCGGTCATCGTGTTCAAGGTCGGCAACGACACCGAGACATCGTCGACGCGGGTCGGCGGTTCCTGTCCGACCAGGGGCAGATGTCGATCCTGACCGGGCGGATCTTCGCCGGCACCCGCGCTCGATCATCGGTTCGATGACGGTGGAGGAGATCGTCACCGAGCGGCCGCCGAGGCCCACAATCGCGTGGCCCTCGACCGGCTGGTCATCGGCCAGCTCCCGCAGATCGTGCGCGAAGCCGCGCAAGAAAGGGATCTCCCACCCGGTCACACCGCAGCCCAGTGGGCGAGGACAACAACCACGCAGTAACCGGATAGCCACGGCAATCCCTCCGTCGTGAGCGAACTGGTCGCTCATGGCGATCAGGGGCCGCTGCGCAGACGCTCAGGCACGGCGACATCCACGATCGTGTGACAGGCAAGACCCGAACAGGTCGATCCCTTCCCAGGCGACTCGGTCTATCGTCGGCGAGTCGAGTAGTTCACAACACGCGCCCCGGCCCCCGGCGGCGCCACCGGCAGGTGGCCCATGATCCGGAGGGCCGTAATGGGCGATGTTGTGGCTGGATCGGCAGGTCAACGGTCAGGCGGGATGATGGCCGCGGCGCTGGTGCTGCAGCGCTGGGAAGACGTGGTGCTTCCGCCCGACCGAACCGGCCAGGAGCACGAGGGCAAGGTCATCCCATGGACTGCCCGCCGCCCTGGACCGGCCGAATCGGCCTGCCCTGCATTCCTGCGTCCGTGACGACGACCGCCTTGTGGCGACCACGGGCCAACACTCATCAGAAACCGGCCCCCAGTAAAGAACTTTCATTTGAGCAGATCAGAGCCGATGACTTTTTGACAGTTCGATTTTACCCATCACCCGACAACCACCTTGCTAACGGAACACAAGGAAGACTATGGTCCGAATGGGCTAACTCTTACCCAGCCAAGAGTGAGAGCGGTCTTCCCCTAGGGAGCACACCGCCGATGCATTTCCCACGATTTCGCATCTTCACGTGGATAATTCTCGCGATCAACGCCCTGTTCCTCATGTGGATCATCGTCGCCACCGCAACCCGCCCCGCTGCCACGAACACAACATGCAACAGCCTCGATGTCCAGACCTGCCAGGCAGCAAGCGACGTCGGCACAGCCATCGGCGTCGGGCTCATCATCGGGCTCTGGGTCGCCGCGGACGTGATCCTCGGAATTCTGTGGCTGATCACGAAGCCCAAGACCCGCGACTGCCCGGCGTGCGGCCGCGCCGTCAAGCGCGGGAAACTGAGCTGCAAGGCCTGTGGATACGATTTCTCCCAATCCCAGCCGGTCGCTCGGACCCAGCCGAAGCCGCCATTGAGCCCGACAGCATGACCGCGAAACCAGGTGGCCGACGTCAATGAGTGGTTCGGGCCGTTCACGGGCACCGGTGATCGCGCCTGCCACCGGATCGCAGGCCCACCGCCTCGCGCCGGCTGCAGGCTCGATCAGCCGTGCCCTGTGCGCGCGGCAAGGCAGCTACTCGACGCCTTCATCTCCCCCTTGCCGCCACGCATCGTTCGTGCAACCCTGGGTACTTCTCGAGGTGCGGACGGACAGGCGGTGCTCCCGGCGACCGCGGTGTCCGCACCACCGCCCCGGCCCCTGGCGGCGCTCGCACGGATACACGCGGTGCACCAGAGATGTGGGTGATCACAATTCCTCGCGCACAACGAGCCCCCGGCCGACGGGGACCGGACTCGACGCCGCCCGACCGCGGGTCGCCGCGGAGCCACGCACCGGTCATCCCGGCTCGCGCTGCGATGTCCGTCAGGGCACACGGGTCGTCATGGCCGACGTGAGCCGCCTGCCGCCTCCGCGGACCGCGGTCTGGGACTGGCAGCTGGACGCCGCGTGCCGCGACATCGACAGCACGACGTTCTTCCACCCCGACCACGAGCGCGGCCTGGCCAAGGACGACCGCGACCGGCTCGCCAAAGCGATCTGCGCCGGCTGCCCGGTGCTCGAGGCGTGCCGCCGTCACGCACTGATCGTCCGGGAACCCTACGGCGTCTGGGGCGGCCTGACGGTCGCCGAACGCGCGGTGGTCCTGCACGAATCAGCTTTCCCGGCGGCGACAACGACCAACGGCCCGGAAGACGAAGCACGGACGGCATCCGCCGCCTCGGGCAGCGAAAGCAGTGACGTCCACGCGGCGGCGGAGAGGCACGCCGGAGCACGCGTCGCCGGCGATGCCTGGTTCGAGGTCGATACCGGAACACACCACCTCGAATGGGTCCCGAAGGGCCCACGCTCGAGGCCGTGGCCAGGGTGAGGTCGAACCCCTTCCGGCAAGCACCACACAGCTGTGTACGACAGAGCGGCACACAGACCGCGGTGGGCCCCACCCAGAAGCCCACCGCGCCGTAGGACGGCCGGCTCCCACCGTTGAGGCCACTTCCGGGGAGAGCCGGCCGTTCGGCGTGGCGAGCCGGACCCGGCCGGCCGAAAGCCTCCGGCGGTGCCGGGGCCGCGTAGGGGGCGGCCCCGGCACCGGCTCACTCCTCTACGGTGTGCCGGCGCCGGGCAGCTGGGACCGGGCTGCCTGCTGGTCCAGGTCGGTGGAACGCAGCCGGAAGCGGGGCGCCTCGGGTACGGCGATCCGGCCGGTGAGGCGCTGGCCGGCGCCGACGTGCAGCAGCTCGCCGGGATCGAGCAGACGCCAGAGCGGATCCTCGTCCATCGGTTCACTGGCGACGACGGTCGCGGGCACAGCGGCCAGATCGCCGGAGCGGACCCGCACCCGACCCGACGCGCTGGCGTGTTCGAGATGGCGGTGGCCCTGGTGTCCGCCTGCCGGCCGGGCCAGAACGTACAGGGGGTGCGTATCGGGGTAGCGCAACGCCCACAGGTCCGTAGGCGTGGTGATGATCAGGTTGAGCGCGTAGACCGGGATGGACGTCCCGATCCAGTCGACCGCCGCCACGATCGCCCGACCGAGGTCGCCGTGGCGGCGTGCGTGGGCGGTGATCAGCGCGAACACCAGTTCGGAATCGGTGTCACCGTGCACGAGGTCCGCGACCGAGCCGCCGAGCGCTCCGGCCACCGCGGCGCGCAGGCGATCCAGGCCGGTGACGACCCCGTTGTGCGCGAACAGCCTGCCGTCCTGCAGGAACGGGTGGGTGTTCTCGGTGCGCAAGCCACCGGTGCTGGCGTAGCGGATGTGGGCGAGGAAGGTTTCGCTGGTGGTCTGCTTCGCCTCCCGGGCGAACTCCGCGTCGCGGTACGCGGCGATCGGCCGCTTGTGGACCAGCGCGGTGCCCTCGGGAGTGAAGACGCCCAGGCCCACTCCGTCCGGTTCGGCGCGGCTCTGCTCGGCGAGGCTGTCGACGGCGTCGAGGAGCCAGAAGGTGGCGGCGACGCGGTGTGGACTGGCCGACAGCCCGAACAATCTGCACATCCCGGCTCCTGAAGCGTTCAGAGGGTCGGCGGGGGGAAGCCGGAGACGGGTCATCTCGCCCGGGCCGACGTTCAGCGCCGAATTCCTCGGATTCCGAACTCTCATCGGACGCCTCCTCCGACGGCATGAGCCGGTTCTCCGGAGGAGAAGCCGTACGCGACAAGCCCGGCGCAACCTTTCGGCGGTACGCCGGGCTTGAAGACCCATGAGTGGAAGGCAGGCGCCGGCGGTGAGCCGGATCGTGGAGGCGCGGAATCCCTTGGAGACCTCGATTCCGAGGTGCACCCCGGCTACCGGGCGCCGAACGACACATTCTCGGCGATGACGTTCACGGCGGCTCCCTTGGACGTGCGGTTCGAGTGCGTACGCCGAGGTCCAGGGCGAAACTTGATGCGCCACGATCGGCGCGGCCGAAGCACAGCGGCCGATCGGATGCAGCTGCCATAATAGACCCCTCTCCCCGCCCGTGGACCCGTCGATGCGGGACCGGGACCTCCCAGTCAGCCCGACCACAGCCACCGCCAGGTCCGAACCCGCGGCTACTCGGTGCTGGAACGGGGCGCGTTGAACGCCACCTCGGCCAGCAGAAGCGCGCCGAGATCTTCGCTGTCCGCCAGCACGTCGAGGACACCGGCGAGCTGCAAGACACGGCGGACTCCGCCACGAGCGTGGCGAACCCGGTAGGACGTGCCGTGGTCGACAGCGGTGGTGTAACCGAACATCAGTGCGTGTATTCCGGCGCTGCTCATCGCGGTCACCTGCGCCAGGTTGATCAGCAGCACCTCAGGGCCCTCGACGACGATCAGGTCGAAGAGCCGTGATCGGAGCGGCTCGGACGCGGCCACCAATACCTCGCCCATCAGGTCCAGCTCGATGTTCACACTGCTGTTCCGGCGGACGTTCATCGTGAAGTTCATCGCCTGCCTCCTACCGCTCACGCCGACTGTGATCATCGCGCGCCTCGGCCGGCAGGACCTCAGCCTCCCGCCGCGCTCGCCTGATGTGTGCGTCAAGCGCTGCTTCGGCTCGGTCGAGCCGTCGCAGCATACGATCCAGCGCCTCCCGTGACCGAGCCACCAGCTCGACGCGCCGGCGGATCTGCTCATCAAGCTTGATTCCCAGTTCATGAGCTCGATGCCCGGCACCAGCCGCCTCGTCCCGCCAATCCGCAGCCCGATCACGCTCATCAGCAAGCCGATCACACACATCGGACTCGCTGTCGAGGGCGTCAGCCGCAGCCTCACGCTGGTTCGGAGACCGAAACCTCGCCAGGTCGTCATCTGGCTGGTCCATCCCCCGACGATACTTACCCGCCGGCCCGATCAGAAGGGTTGGGCCGGCCGCCCATGATCCAAGATGAAGATCCTCCTTCGCCTGCCGCCGACGAGCAAGCCGGAGCTGTATCAAGCGGTCGTCGGACCCATCCATACCGCTGGGAAACAGCATCAGACTCGTCACCGTCGTCAGACGCTCATCCAAGGCTGAATCGGCCGGATCGGAGCGCCGGCCTACTTGTCCGCAGTGAGCTTGCCGCCGCGGCCCCAGCTGTCGGCGGAGACCTCCTGGATCCAGACGTCCACGGCCTCGGCCGGCAGGCCGTAAGCCTCGACGAAGGCCTCCGTGATCTTCTTGACCAGCTCGCGCTTCACCTCGACGGTGCGCGGCCCCTATAGCACGGTAACGGTGGGCATCGGCCTCTCCTCGGTTCACAGTGTTTTACCGACACAGATTTCACAGCTTCCCGACCGAGTGACCAATGAGCTTTCCGCTCCGAGACCAATCACGAGTCGTGATCAGTCCAGGCGACGCAACAGCCTGGTCAGGCTGACCACTCACTGTTCGGTCCACAACAGGTCCAGCGTGCCCCGCAGTAGCGCCGCCGAGGGCCTGTTCCAGAGCGGGCGGGCGTGGTCTCCGCTCACGCCCGGGGCGAGACGCACCAGGTCGCAACGGCTGCTCGCGACGCTGGTCGCGTGGTACGCGGCGTGGCGTGCGCTGCGGCCGGTCGAGGCGATCCGGCGGAGCCGGCCGGGGTCAGCGGCAGCCGGCTTGACCGGCGCGTCCCGGTCCCCCGCTCGCGCGACGAGATCGAACGGCCGGCGCGGACCACCAGCGAGCCCCTGGAACGACTGCAGCAGGCACCCGACCAGCAGGAACGGGTCGTCGCCGACGCGAACCACGAACTGCGCAGCCCGCTGGTCAACGTGCGCGCGGCCCTCGAAGTCGCGCTCACCCACCCGGACCGGGCCGACTGGCCGGCGGTCGCGCACCGGTCACTGGACGACGTGCGCCGCCGGCAGCGCATCACGGCGGACCTGCTCCAGCTCGCCGCCGACCCGGCCGAGGCCGCGCCGCCGTCCGGGGTCGTCGACCTTGTGGACGTCGTGGCGGAGCAGGTCGCCGGACACGCGCTCGGCACCGGCGGCCCGGCGGCGCGGTCCGCAGTGGACGGTCCGGCGCCGGTACCCGGTGAAGCCGGGCAGCGGGAACGCCTGCTGCGCAACCTCTCGGACAACGCGGTGCGGCCGGAGCAGTCATCCCGGACCATCGGGATGGGCAAGGTCGTAGGCGCGGGAGACCTTCTGGGGAACCACCATCCGCCACGCGTCCACCACGAACTCGCGAGCCTCGGTCGGGTCCAGCGCAGCGAGCTCGGCGTGGACCCAGTTGAACCGCATCTCCGACTCCGACGGCAGCCGGAACTTCCCCGGCTCACCGGCGACGAGCGCGGCGCGCTCGTCCTTCGGGAACGCGAACCCCATCACCACCTCGTCGAGCGAGAACGCGACATAGACGATCTGCTTGACCCGAAACTTCAACCGGCCGCGCACGTACACCGGATAGGAACGCTCGAGCTCCGAGCCCAGGGCGAGAACATCCCCGACAACCGCCATGACACACCTCCCCATCCCAGGACGAAGGCTGCCAGGTCGCGCGCGGCGCGCGGAAGCCGGTCCTGGGTCGCTCCCATCACCAGGGTGCCCTCGATCAGCAACCCCGGCTTCGGCTCCACCCATGGATTGCCGGTGCCGATCAGGCCGCCGCGTCAGGAAGCAGCCGGATTGAGACAAACGGAAGGCGAGGGTCCTCGCGGGCAGCTTCGACGAACTGTGCGAACGCGGCCGCGGCCGGCGACGCCCTCTACACCAGGAACGGCCTCGGCTGGAACCGCACTTCTGAGCAGCGTGATCTCCGCGGGCAGCCCAGTACGAGCCCGGCTGGGCACGAATCGGATAAACCGCTCGACCGGCTGGCGCGTGTACTCGGCGAATCCGTGCCGATCCGCCCGGCGCGCCGTCGAAGCAGAGGAGAAATCCGATCATGGTGAAACGATGTCTGTCGGCACTTTCCGTTCTGGTCTTGGGAACCGGGCTGGCACTCGTGGTGGGTGCGTCGCCGGCGGCCGCGGACCCGTACGACTGCGACACCGACTTTCTGAGCTCCGTCCGGACCTACGCGGTCTGCTACGGCGGATTCGGCGAGTACCGGGCCTACGTGCAGTGCACGAACGGGTCGACGTACTACGCGCCGACATGGACTCGGGTCGATGACTGGAGCTACGCCCAGTGCCCCGCCGGGCGCGGTACCGCGCATGTCGCAGGCGTCCAGGTCCACTGAGCCGGAGGCCGGGTGAGGGTCGTTTCGGGGCCCTCACCCGGTCCCCGACCGGTCGGGGACCGTTGCGACCGCGGCCGCTTCACTGGCCGGCGAGGTTTGAGGTTGCGGTGAAGTCGGCGGAAACGGCGCCGGGTGGCAAGGTGATGTACGAGACCCCGTCGCTGAGGGCGCGAAGCATCGAGAAGCACCTCCAGTGGCAGGAGCAGCTCGTCCCGAACATCCGGCAACGGCTGGGCGCCGACGACGCGACCGACCCGGCGGCGGACGCGATCGTCGCCAGCGCCATGGCCTGCCTGGACGTGGCCGGCCAGATCTGGGCGAAGTCCGACGGCGCCGCCGACCTCGCCGACCTCGCCGAGCTGTACGACCGCGCGGTGCGGCCGTGGGAAACCCCCGCTGAGCCGTCAGGCCTTCCGGACCGCCGAGATGGACCAGTGGCAGTAGCGCAGCCAGGGCGTCCGGTTCGGGGCCCACTACTCCCGCTCCCCCGGCACACTGAAAGACAGTCCTGTCCGGTTGCAGGAGCCGGGGTTCCGTTCGTCCGCGCCGCGCCCGGCGCGAGCTCCGTGAACAAGAGAAATGGGACGCCAACGGAGACGGCGTCATCGATCGCACCGGCTACGACGCGGAGGCTCGCCGCATCGTCGAGGCCTCGGCGAGACCACGACCGGCGACCGCGGCCGGGCCGTCCGCGACGCTCTGCTCGCGATGTACCAACGCCAGGCCGAAGCCGCGGGCGTCGGCCCGAACGGCGCCACGAACCAGGAGCAGTACCTCGCCGCCACCCGGGAACTGCGCAACTGGCTCGCCCGGCGGCCGGGTTGAGCGACGCCGGCTCCGACGCCACGTCCGACCGCATCGACCTCGAAGGCGACGGCCGCCTCACCGTCGACGAACTCGTCATCGCCGTCCGCGAGTTCCACTACGGACGGTCGGACATCCGTCTGCTCGGCTGACCCGCAGGCGCCCACACTCGTGGACAAGGTCGTCGATCCTTTATGGACAGCCACCAGCTGGGTCGTCCCCCACCGGCCGCGCGGGCTCAGGGCAACGGCTTCGCGGGGTAGATCCGCAGCCGCTGGGCCGGCATGTCGTACGTTCCCGGCCCCGGCAGGCCGGGGACCAGCAGCGCGTCGCCCCGCAGCGGGAGTTCGAAGGCGTCGGCGGGATCGGGCTCCAGGGTGGCGATCGACTTGTCCGTCCAGGCTTGGGCCGGCGCGCCGCTCGGGAGCCGGTAGCCGGTCACCTTGCGCAGCTCCGACAGCGGCGGGTTGGCGTAACCGTCGTTGCGCAGGAGATAACCGCCGGGACGGGCGACAACCGAGCCCGGCACGATCGGCATGCCGCCCGCGGTGAGCACGTGCAGCGAGGGGCCGCCGCGCTTCCAGCTGTCGGTGGGGTCGCCCTGGCGCTCGGCCAGCGTCTTCTTGAGCACCTGGACCGAGGCCGCGTGGTCGAGGCAGATCTCGACGCCCACGGTGGTGCCGGCGTCGACCTCGAACAACCGCTCCCGGACCAGCTCCTTCTCGTCGTAGGCCGCCTGCAGCTCGGCGGTCTTCCCCACCGCGAAGGCCATCGGGATGCCGTCGAGCCCCGAGGGCAACCGCTTCTCGATGCGCTTCGCCTCGCCGGTGCCGACGCCGCCACGCACGTGCCACACGGAGTTGTAAAAGGTGCGCCGGCCCTGGACCATCGTGTCGGAGTGCCACAGCACCGAGCCCGGCACGATCAGCCAGTTCTTGAGGCGCACGGCGTGGAACATCCGGTCCAGGGCGTCCCACGTGGCCAGGTACTCCTCGGTGGAGTAGGTGTGGTGGGTGGCCGGGTTGGCCGGCCGGAAGTAGAACTCCGGCGCCACGAACACCTTCAGCGTCGAGGGATCGTCGGTGTCGCGGACGTTCATCTGCGCGATGTGCACCACCGCGGCCAGCCGCCGGAGCCGGACGAACCAGTCGGCCGTCGTCCCGCGCGGACCCGCCACCGGGATGTCGGGGATCGCGTCGCACAGGCCGCCGGGCGGCAGTCCCGCGAGCGTCGGCCCGGCGATGTCGGTGCGGTTGGTCGCCGTCGGCACTTCGTAGGCGATGTACCGGAAATGGGTGTACGGCACGGGACAAGCCCCTCCCTCGACGACGAACCGGTCACCGACGTTACCGGTTCGCCGCCGGCCTGACTCTCGACCGATCGGTGCTTCCCGGCGCGGGCGCGGTCAGTCATTCCCGGACCACGGAGCGGCTGGAGTTCGGCGGCGGCGAGCCCGCGCGTCGATCCCCGCATCCGGTCCGAAGTGGGCTCGGGAACGGACTCGAACCGGAAGGTCATGACGGAACCCCTTTCACTGGAAGGAGTAGGTGACGTGCGTCAGCTCTTCCGACAGTTCCCACAACCGACGTCCGACGGCGGGATCGGTGGCGGCCGGGGGCATCGCGGCGACGTGCGGGGCCCCGCGAAGCTCGGTCCGCCCCGCCGGCACGACGAAGTCGCCCGCCGTGACGCCGGGGTCGGTCGCGGCGTGGAGGGAAGGCCGGGCCGCGTCAGCCGGGCTCTGGCCGACCTGCGAAGGGATGTCCATCCCAACTCCTAAGTGAACGTTCATTCAATTTGACCCTCCAGGTAAGCACGGTCCGTCCCGGCCTGTCAAATGAACGTTCACTCAACAACGTGGGCACATGGCACCCCGAGATCCCGAGGCGAAGCGCCGCGCGCTGCTGGAGGCCGCGCTGGCCGAGTTCGCCGAACACGGCATCGCCGGCGCGACGGTAGACCGGCTCGCCGGCCGGGCCCAGTGCAGCGTGGGCCTCGTCTACACCTACTTCGGCGGTCGTGGACCTCGGTGACGTCCCCGTGCCGTCCGGCGTCTCGGCGGCCTGTCCCCCGCGGACCGATGGGATGAAAACGTGTGTTTGGCCGCGGAGATCTCTGGGCATTCCGGGCCCGGGCGAGCGGCCACCACTTCCCGGTGCCCGGCCCTCCGTGAGCAGAAGGAGCTTCCCGACCGTGATCATCCTCGGCGTCATCCTGATCATCCTCGGCTTCGTCATCGGCATTCCCGTGCTGTACACGATCGGCATCGTCTTGGCCGTCGCCGGTGTCATCCTGGCCGTCCTGGGTGGAACCGGACGCAAGATCGGCGGCCGCGGGCACTGGTACTGAGCGGATCCCCCGGTGAGGGCGGCGGTCCGCGTCCGGCATGCACTCATGCGGGGCCGGGAGCTTCTGTTCCCGGCCCCGTACGCCGAAGCGGACCGCGTCACACCCTCGGATCAAGTACCGGTGGCCCCACAGCAGTGCCCTGGAAACGCGTCCCGCGAATCCGCGCGCGCGACCGCGGTCGTCGAACTCGTGGGGAAAAGCTCCCTGCAAGGACTTCTGGCCTGCAGCTTGCCTGATTGTCGGTAATGACTTCCCCCGTCCCGAGAGTTGCCGGGTCACCGCCTCGCGGCGGCCAGTGCCGCACGGATGACGTTCTCGCCGGCCGGCCGGCCCTTCTCGTCGGAGAACGGCCCGTACGGGGTTCCCCACACCGGCGTGCCTGTCGCCTGCCGCCAGCCGTCGGCCAGCGACCCCGCGTCCACCACGCCGTACCCGATGGATTCGAGGAATTCGGTCACCGCCGCCTTCGCTTTCGCGGAGTCCCCGGCGATCGGCAGGTACGAGCGGTCGGCCGCCCCCACCGGGCGGGCGAGTGCCGGCAGGTGTTTGTGGAAGATGTTGTTGAACGCCTTCACGAGCAGGGCGTCCGGGAGGTACCGCAGCAACAGTTCGCTCGAGGTCAGCGATCCGCTGTCGAGCTCGGCGATGTGCCCGTCACGCTCGGGGCCGTAGTTGCCCGTGTCGATGACCGTCTTCCCGGCCAGTGCCGTAGCGGGCAAGTCGGGGAACGCCGTGACCGGCACCGTGACCACCACGATGTCACCGGCCGCCGCGGCCTGCTCGCTCGTCGCCGCGGACGCCCGCGGCCCCAGCTCCGCGACCGCGTCCGTGAGCGTTTCGGGACCGCGTGAGTTGCCGAGCACGACCTGGTGCCCGGCCTCGACCGCGAGCCGCGCGACGGCACGGCCGATGTTGCCACTTCCGATAAACCCCACCGTCGTCATGGTCGGCGCCTTCCGTCAGCTGGCGGGGAAGTAGTGGCCGTTGTCCAGATCGGCGAGCAGGTCGGGCTCACCGGGCTCCCAGCCGAGGGTCCGGCGGGTGATGCGGCTGGACACCGGAAGGTCCAGCGTGACCACGGCCGCGAGGAACCCGAAGTATCCCGGCAGCATCAGCTCGTCCAGCGGAATGCTCACGGCGGGCACACCCAGACGGCTGCCGATGGCCTCCGCGACCGCGCGGAACGGGATGCCGTCGCTCTCGACGGCGTGCCAGTACCGGCCGGCCGCGCCCTTCTCCAGCGCCAGACGGAACACGGACGCGGCGTCGCGGACGTGCACCGCGTTCCACCGGTTCGCGCCGTCTCCGGGGTAGCCGGCGAAGCCCTTTTCCTTCGCGACGGCGATCAGCGTGGTGAGGAAGCCCGCGTCGGTCGTGCTGTGCATGATGGTGGGAAGCCGCACGACCGAAGACCGCACTCCCCGCTCGGCGAGGCCGGCTACGGCGGCTTCCACGACGTTAGAAGCCCGCAGGGTGCCCTTGTGCTCGTCGCCGGCCGGAAGGGCCGGGTCGTCCTCGGTGGCCGGCCGGTCCAGGGTCCTCCCGTTCCCTGGCGAGCCGATGCTCCCGGCCGTGACCAGCGGCTTTCCGGTTCCCGCGAGGGCTTCGCCGTACGCGAGCACGATCGGCAGCTCCGCGGCGGCCACGGCGTCCATCCCGCCGGCCGGAAGCAGGTCCTGCCGGTGCGCGACGTGGATGACGCCGTCGGAGCCGGCGGCCGCCTCCTTGAGCCCGTCGAGATCCTCGAGGCTGCCGCGACGCACCTTCGCGCCGAGTGCGGACAACGCCGCCGCGGCGGCGTCCGACCGGGCCAGGCCGGTGACCTCGTGCCCGGCGGCGATGAGGTCCGGGACGAGGTACGAGCCGGCGTGGCCGGTCGCGCCCGTGACGAAAACGCGCATGTTCCTGGTGCTCCTTACGAGAATATGTACCGTGGACCGACTTGCGGGACGCTCACTCGAGGATCGTGACGCCGAGCGCGACGTCGAACCCCGCGCCGCTGCGGGCCAGGCCCGTCAGCAGCAGGCCGGCCCCCTCCAGCCAGTGCGCCATCGCCAGGCCACCGGCATCCAGCGGGCGCAGCCCGAGGCTCTCGACGAACGCCGCCACGCTCGCCTTGGCCCCCGCGTCGTCGCCGGCGACGACCACGTCCAGCGGGCCGCCCCGGGCCAGGACGTGACCGAAGACGGTGTTGAACGCCTTGACCACGTGCGCGCTCGCCGGGGCGGCCTCGGCGATCTCCTGCGCGCCGGAACTGCCCTCCGGGGTGACCAGCGCGGTGTCGTCGGGGCCGGCGAACGTGTTGGAGATGTCGACGATGACCTTGCCGGCCAGCGCTTCCCCGTACTGGGTGACCACGGGTACGCCACCGGCGTGCGGCACGGCGAGGATGACGAGGTCGCCGGCCGGGGTGGCGCCGAACGTCCCGGCCGAGGCGCCGAGGGCCGCGGCCACCTCCTTGGCCTTGACCGCGTCGCGGCCGATGACCTCGACGGCGTGGCCGCCTTCGACCGCGCGGGCGCCGATCGCGCGGGCCATGCCGCCCAAGCCGATGATGCTGATGTTGCTCATGATGTGCTGCTTCCCGGAGCCGGACAGGACGCGCTGCCCCGTCGTCGTCCACTGTCGAGCCGTCGACGCCGCCGGATGACGTGCCCGAACGGCGTCCTGTTCCCGAGGCTGCCAGCGGCCCGGGTGCGTGTCCAAGACCTCTTTCAGCTGCTGCGATACCCTGGAGGCATCGCCGGACCGGGAGGCTCCATGGATCTGGACCTGCGCAAGCTGCGCTACTTCGTCGCCGTCGCAGACAAGTCGCACTTCGGCCGCGCCGCCGATGAGCTGCACATCGCCCAGCCGGTGCTCAGCCGGCAGATCCGCGCACTGGAAAAGGATCTCGGCGCCGCGCTGCTGACCCGGGACAGCCACGGCGTCACGCTGACCGACGCCGGCCGGCAGCTGCTGGCCGACGCCGGCCCGCTGCTCGCCTCCGCGCAGGCGGCCCGCCACCGGGTGACCGTGGCCGCACGGGGCAGCCGGCGGCTGATGGTCGGCTTCCGGGCCGGTGTGGCGACCGCCCCGGCGGTGAACCTGTTCGCCGCTCGGCACCCGGACGTTCCCGTTGACGTGCAACGGATCGAAAGCGACGACCAGGCCCCGATGCTGCTCGACGGCCGCATCGACATCGGCTACGTGCGGCTGCCCATCGACGAAGCCGGCTTGCGGGTCGCCCCGCTCTACACCGAACCCCGGGTGGCGGTACTGCCCGCCGGCCATCGATTGGCCGGCAAAGAGGAAGTCACCGAAGCCGATCTGGCCGGCGAGCCGCTGATCTGGCCCGCCGACACCAGCACGCAGCCCACCGGACGCCCCCACCCCAACGCCGGATACGTGGTGCGCGGGGTGGACGAAACGCTCGAGCACGTCGCGGCCGGCCGGGGCATCTCGTTCCTGGCCCGGTCGGCGACCGTGTTCTACTCCCACCCGGACATCAGCTACGTGTCCATCCCGGATCTGGCGCCCGAACAGGTGTGCCTCGCGGTGGCGGCATCGCGCACCTCGCCGGTGGTCGACGACTTCTTCGCCGCGGCCCAGGAGGCGGCCGAGATCACGGCGGAATGCGGGAACTACGAAATGTGGCAGCGTGGTGGCGCTGCCGCGGCAAAGCACGGTTGAGCAGTCCGACCACGTTCGACGTGATGAAGCCGTATCAGTCCTCTGTGGACGCTTCGCCGTCCTTCGTGTCCCGCTGCCCGCGGTGCGCGGCCCGGACCGGGGAGTTCGCCGCGCCGTCACCGGCGTAGCCACCGATTCGTTGCACCACCTCGAAGAAGACCCGGCCACCGAGCACGAGTGTGAAGAAGTGCAGCAGTTCTCCACGTTCGTCGCGGTCGTAGAGCACCGACTGCCGCCGCAGGGCCGTGAGCAGCTCGGGATCCGGGGCCAGGCGGGCGTCGAGGTCGTCGTAGTAGTTGCCGGGGATGTCGAGCAGCGGCGCGCCGAGGTCCCGCATCCGGCGCGCACTCGCCAGCGCGTCGTCGCTGGTCAGGGCGATTCGCTGGGGCTCCCGCACGCTCGGTGCCCACTCCCCTCGCCGCAGCAGCGCCGACTCCAGGGCGATGCGGACCCGGCCCGAGGTATCCGCCACCGTGCGGCTGCGCACGAGACCGAACGGCGCCGCGAACTCCGTCACCGGCTCCGGCTCGAGGCCGAGCACCGCGCGGTAGAACAACGTCGCCTCGTCGAAGTGGTCGAACGGCTGGGTGAGGCCCAGGTAGCCGATCCCGGTCACCCCGGCGCCCGGGCCGGGAGCGTCGGACAGCGTGAAGTCGCCGAGCCAGCTGTCGCCGGTTTCCGCGCCGGTGCGGCAGAAGAAGACCGACGTCCCGTCCGGCGCGGCGATCGCCGAGAGGTCCGCTTCGTCCGCGCGGTGGTCGCGCGGCAGGATCGGGGCGAGCAGCCGCTGGGCGCGCCGGGCCGAGGCGACCGGGTCCGCGCTCTCGACGGCGACCGCGCCGACCGACGCGCTCCCGGTGGGGCCCGCACCGTCGGTGTTGAGCAGGATCCGCGCGTCGCCCTGCTGCCACAACCGGACGGGCTTGGACCGGTGCCGGCCCGTCTCGGCGAAACCCAGTCCGCGCAACGCATCCGCCACCCGCGGCGCCGACACGTCGTCGACGGCCAGCTCGACGAACGTGTGCCCGGCCAGCGCCGGGGCGGGCGGCAGCTCCGCGACCCCGAGGTTCTCCTGCAGGGCCAGCAGGGACCGCATCGCGTCGACGGCGGCCGGTGCCGGGTCGGCCTGGCGGAAGACGTCGTTGAACACCTCGAGCGACAACGGCCCGCGGTATCCGGCCGCGAGCACGTGCCCGGTGAACGCGGTCAGGTCGAACGAGCCCTGGCCGGGGAAGAGCCGGTGGTGCCTGCTCCACTGCAGCACGTCCATCTGCAGCCGCGGCGCGTCGGCCAGCTGCAGGAAGAACAGCTTCTCGCCGGGGATCGTGCGGATCGCGGCCGGGTCGCTGCCGCGCGAGAGGATGTGGAAGCTGTCGAGGCACAACCCCAAGGCGGGGTGGGCGGCCCGGCGCACGATCCGCCAGGAGTGCTCGTAGGTGTTGACGAACCGGCCCCACGCCAGCGCTTCGTAGGCGATCCGCAGGCCCCGCGCGGCGGCGCGCTCGGCCAGCAGGTGCAGCTGCTCGGCGGCGAGATCGTCGTCGTCGACCGCGTCCGGCGAGACGGTCGAGCAGACCAGCATCGTGTCGGTGCCCAGCTGCTCCATGACGTCGAACTTCAGCTCCGCGCGCCGGAGGTTCCGCGCGAGCACGGCCGGCGGCACCGCCTCGAAGTCCCGGAACGGCTGGTACAGGTCGATCGACAGGCCCAGCTCGGCGCAGTGCTCGCCGACCTCCTTCGCCGACCACGGCGAGGCGACGAGGTCGTTCTCGAAGATCTCCACGCCGTCGAACCCGGCCCGGGCGGCCGCGGTCAGCTTGTCTTCGAGCGTCCCGGAGAGACAGACGGTGGCGATCGAACGGCGGGAGTCAGTCGAGGACATCGGCGGGCTGCCTTTCACGTGGGGTGTCTCCGGTCAGCACGCCGAGGTGACGCAGCATCCGCCCGGCGTCGGGTTCGGCGCCGGTGAACAGGGTGAACGCCGCCGCCGCCTGGAACACGGCCATCCGGCCGCCCTCGAGCACCGGCGCGCCGAGCGCGCGGGCGGTGCGGACCAGCTCCGTTTCGAGCGGGCGGTAGACCACTTCCGCGACCCACAGGCCGGAACGCAGCAGGCCGGCGGGAAGCGGCAGGCCGGGGTGGGCGGCCATCCCGGTCGGCGTGGCGTGCACGAGGCCGTCCGCGGCCGCGACGTCCGTCGCGAG
Organism: Amycolatopsis sp. cmx-8-4; assembly: GCF_046548675.1. Taxonomy (NCBI): domain Bacteria; kingdom Bacillati; phylum Actinomycetota; class Actinomycetes; order Pseudonocardiales; family Pseudonocardiaceae; genus Amycolatopsis; species Amycolatopsis sp. cmx-8-4. Next base: position 91,742 of record NZ_JAEBDZ010000014.1, on the reverse strand, counting down.
GTCCGTGCCCGCCGACGCGCGATCGGCCCCGAAGCGGCCGGCGAGGGCGGCGGCGAGCGCTTCGGCCCGGCCGGTGTCGACGTCGAAGACCCGGACGTGCCCCGCCCCGGCGGTCAGCAGACCGTGGGTCACCGCGGCACCGGCACCGCCCGCGCCGAGCGCCACGACGGTGCCGAGGTCGACGTCCGGCAGCCCGGTCCGGAGCGCGCGGGCGAAGCCGGACCAGTCGGTGTTGTGCCCGGTCGCCCGGCCGTCCCGGAAGACGACGGTGTTGACCGCGGCCAGGGCCGCGGCGTCGGCGGACAGCTCGTCCAGGTGCTCGAGCACCAGCTGCTTGCAGGGGTGGGTGATGTTGAGCCCGCGGTAGCCGGCGTCGCGGGCCGCGGCCAGCAGCGGGCCGACGGCGGTGGCCGGCACCGCGTGGTCGTCCAGGTCGAACCGCGCGTAGACCAGCTCCAGCCCGAGCCGGCGGGCCTCGGTCTCGTGCAGCGGCGGGCTCAGCGAGGGCCCGATGCCCGCGCCGATCAGCCCCGTCAGCACCGTGCCCGGCCTCGCCCGCGACGCGGTGGCGCGGATCGCCTCGACAGCCGAAGACAACGACACGACCACTCCCGTAATGTACGAACTAGTACGTTATTTGTACCTCATGGCACCGGTGCCGTGAAGGGGCTTCGGTCCCCCGCGACGTCCTAGAGTGGGTACACCAGCCGAAGCGAGGAAGGACGTCCGTGGCCGCACCAGCACAGGACGAGGTGGCGAAAGGCGGGCCCGAACGCGTTCGCGACGCGGACCGGACCCGCGCCGAGATCCTCGACACGGCCGCCCGCGAGTTCGCCGAAAAGGGCTTCGACGGCGCGCGGGTGGACGAGATCGCCGCGAAGACCCGCACCACCAAGCGGATGATCTACTACTACTTCACCAACAAGGACCAGCTGTTCGTCGAGGTCCTCGAACGGGCCTACACCGTCATCCGCTCCCTCGAGCGGAACCTCGACGTCGACCACCTCGACCCGGCCGAGGCCATCCGGCAGCTCGCCGGGCTCACCTTCGACCACCACGAGTCCCACCCGGACTTCGTGCGGCTGGTCAGCATCGAGAACATCCACCGCGCCGAGCACATCGCCCGCTCGACCGCACTGTCCAACCTGGCCAACCCGGCCCTCGACGTGCTCACCCGCATCCTCGCGCGCGGCCGCGAAGCCGGGCAGTTCCGCGACGACGTCGACGCGCTCGACGTACACATGGCCATCAGCGCATTCTGCGTGTTCCGCACCGCGAACCGCTACACGTTCAACGCCATCTTCGACCGCGACATGCTGGACCCCGCGCACCGCGAGCATCACCGGCGCATGGTCGCCGACATGCTCGTCAGCTACCTGACGACGCGCTGAGCCCGCACGCGATCCGACCGGCGGGCACTTCTCCCCCAAAGTTTCTCCCCGGCGCGTGTCGAGAACGGACGGTCGGCTCCGACCAGTGGGCACCGGCGGCCGAACAGGGCCGCCACCACGGCAGGAGCACGAACGATGACCAAGGTGACCGCGCAGATGTCGATATCCCTCGACGGCTTCTACACCGGACCGCGCGACACGCAGCACCCCCTCGACATGAGCGGCTGGATGCGGGGCCCCGAAGCGCCCGGGTTCTTCCGGGTCACCCGCTGGGTCGTCGACGCCGCGGCCTGGCGCGAGCGCCAGGGCTTCACCGGCGGCGAGCGGTCGGTCGACTCGGAGATCATCGAGGAGACGTTCGCCGCGGCCGGGGCCTACGTCATGGGCCGGCGCATGTTCGACGCCGGTGAGTTCCCCTGGGGCGAGGAGCCGCCGTTCCACGCGCCGGTGTTCGTCGTCACCCACCGCCCCCGGGAAGTGCTCGAACGCGAGGGCGGCACCTCCTTCACCTTCGTCACCGACGGGCTCGAGCGGGCCGTCGAGCTGGCCCGCGCCGCCGCCGGCGGCAAGGACGTCGCGGTGGCCGGCGGCGGGGAGCTCCTGCAGCAGGTGCTGCGCGCCGGGCTGCTCGACCAGCTCGAGCTGCACATCGCCCCGGTGCTGCTGGGCGACGGCCAGCACCTGTTCGGCCCCGGTCTCGGTCTCGGTGCGGACGACGGCATCGAGCTGGTCCCGACCCGGGTTGCCGCGACGCCGGGGGTCACCCATATTCGCTATACCGTCACCGGGCGGTCGAAGCTGGTGCTGGACGACCGCGGGGCCAGCGGCGAGCTGGTCGGACCGGGCCGGCCGGAGCAGAGGAGCGCGCTGTGAAGTACATGCTGCTGATCTACGGCAACGAGGAAGCTTTCACCTCGATCGGCGCGGAGGCCCTCGCCGAGCTCATCCGCGAGACCGACGCCCTCAACCAGGAGCTGTTCGAGTCCGGCGAGCTGGTCGGCGCCTACGGGATGGCCGACCAGATGAACTCCAAGATGGTCCGGGTCAGCGGCGGGACGCCGGTGGTGACCGACGGCCCCTTCGCCGAGGCCAAGGAGTACCTGGGCAGCTTCACGATCCTCGACTGCGACAGCCTGGACCGGGCCCTGGAGATCGCGGCCCGCAACCCCTCGGCGCGCCACTGGGGTGTCGAGGTCCGGCCGCTCATGCACGAGGCCGACGTCTCGCCGTGACCGATTGGCAGGCCGTCCGGCGGCTGGTCCCGGAGGTGCTCGGTGCGCTGGTGCGCCGCTACGGCCTGTTCGACGCCTGCGAGGACGCCGTCCAGGAGGCCCTGGTGGCGGCGACGACCCAGTGGCCGGTCGAGGGGTGGCCGGAGAGTCCCCGGGCGTGGCTGACGACGGTGGCGACGCGGCGCCTCGCCGACCAGGTGCGCAGCGACGCCGCCCGGCGCCGGCGGGAGGAGGCCGACGCGATCCGCACTCCGCCGCCACCCGCCGGCGGCGAGGTGCACGCCGGCGACGACACCCTCACGCTGCTGTTCCTGTGCTGCCACCCGGTGCTGACTCCCCCGTCGCAGATCGCGCTGACCCTGCGGGCCGTCGGCGGTCTGTCGACCGCCGAGATCGCCCGGGCTTTCCTCGTGCCCGAGGCGACCATGGGGCAGCGCATCAGCCGGGCTAAGCAACGCATCAAGGCCGCCGGCGCCGGCTTCGCCCTGCCGCCGCCGGCCGAGCAGGCGCAGCGGCTCGGCGTCGTGCTCCACGTGGTCTACCTCGTCTTCAACGAGGGCTACACGGCCACGTCGGGAGCGCGGCTGGTGCGGGCCGAGCTGACGGCCGAGGCCATCCGGCTGGCCCGCGAGCTGCACCGGCTGGTCCCCGGCGACGGCGAAGTGGCCGGGCTGCTGGGCCTGCTGCTGCTGACCGACGCCCGGCGCCGGGCCCGCACGGCCCCGGACGGGTCGCTGGTGCCGCTGAGCGAGCAGGACCGGACGCTCTGGAACACCGGCGCCATCGCCGAGGGCGTGGCGCTGGTGACCGGCGCCCTGTCGCGGGGCCCGATCGGCCCGTACCAGCTGCAGGCCGCCATCGCCGCCGTCCACGACGAGGCCCCCACCGCCGCGGCCACCGACTGGCCGCAGATCCTGGCCCTCTACACGGTTCTCGAGCGCGTGGCCCCCAACCCGGCGGTGACCCTCAACCGGGCGGTGGCGGTCGCCGAGGTGCACGGACCCGCGGCCGGGCTGGCCCTGCTCGACGCCGTCTCGGCCGACGAGCGCATCTCCGCGTCCCACCACCTCGTGTCCGTGCGGGCCCACCTGCTGGAGCTGGCCGGCGACCACGACGCGGCCCGCGCCGGCTACCACGAGGCGGCCCGGCGCACCACCAGCGAACCCGAGCGGCGGCACCTCCTGACCCGCGCCGCACGGCTGGGGTGACGGCCTCCGGATCTTGCGGCTGAGACCAGGAAACCGGGCGTCACTTCGATGTCGAGATTCGTCAGGCCCGTGCCGCGGACTTCCGGGATGCTCGCCGTCGGCGGGCTCGCGCTCGAGCCGACCGCCGACGGCCGGCCGGTTTCCGGCCACACAAAGGGTTCTCGGCCGGGTATGCCCCGAAGACCGGGACATTTCTCCAAAATGTTGGTAAAACTTTCACGGGATCGGGGTCACCGATGGTTTCCTCTGTTAGGTAACTTTCCTAACGAACAACGGAGGGTCCCCGCTCATGTCATCCCGCAAGCGCTTCGCCGTGGTAGCCGCCGCAGCTCTGACGCTCATCGCGCCGCCGCTCGGCGCCAAGATCGCCGACGCCGCCACGGCTTCCCCGGCTTCGGCAGACAAAACGTACACGGCCGCCGAGGTGCTGGCCGGCGTCCAGAAGAAGAGCACGACCGCGAACAAGATCAACTCCAAGCCCCACATCAACACCATGACGCGGTCGCAGAACGTGAACGTGTTCCAGGTGTCGTCGGGCGTCTACGCCTACAGTTCCTCCTTGGCCGTCGACGACGACGGCAGCGACCCCGATCCCGACCCGGACCACCAGGGCGAGACGACTTTCCAGGACAGCAACGGCTCACAGCTGGCCGCGCACCACGTACCGTTCTACGTGCTGGGAGACGACTGCTACGACCGCAAGAGCCCGTGCCCGCACTTCTTCTACAAGGAGCACGGCATCAAGGGGCGCCAGTTCGCGCTGATGTTCTACAAGAGCAAGGTGATCGGCGCGATCTTCGGCGACACGCAGACGGGGAACGACCAGACCACTTCGGACAACGACTCCCGCGAACTGGGTGAGGCGTCGGTGAAAGCGGCCTCATCGCTCGGCATCCCCAGCAGCGGCACCACCGGCGGCGTCGACAACGGCGTGACCGTGGTGATCTTCTCCGGCTCGTCCTGGGTCGTGAACGGCACGAACTCCAACCTGAACGCCAACGCCCAGGCCTTGGTCCAGAAGGCCCTGGACAGCCTCGGCACCAGCATGGGCCTCTGAAACCGTTGCGATGAAACAGAGTCGACCGCGACCACCGCCACGGCGCCGACGGCGAACACGGCGGTGGTCGCGGTCGATCGGACGGTGCACGCCCTTTCCGCGCGAGCACCGCGATTGCGTTCCGCCGCAGCGATTCCACCTCGGTGCGCAGCGCAACGCGCATTCAAGATCGCCACGCCAAACGTCCACCGACAGTTCGGAGAACCCGAATGGCGGTGTGCTCCGCCCGGGCCACCGCATCCATTGACACATGTTCCAAAAACCGACTGGACAAAAGCTGGACGGTTGTCACTACCGTGCACTCTGCATATTGCACCCTCCATTTGACTGGCTTAGTGTGACTGGGCTGCTACGGGGAGGGACGACATGGGGTTTCGCACTGTCCCGGAGGCGTTGCGCGCCGCACGAAGATCCGCCGCGGACGCGGTGGGCGAACTGCGGGCCGTCGACTGCGGGGAACCGGTGGGCACGTTGGCCGCGGCGATGCCCGGCGGCACGACCGCCGGCATCGCGCCGACATCGGGCCGGTCGTGGACAACAGCCTTCAAAGCCTGGTGCATCGACGCCGACGCGCACGCCGAGAACCTCGAAAAGGCGGCGGACAGCTACCAGCGCGCGGACCAGACCGGCGGTGACGAGCTGACGAGCGCCGGATCCCCGCGAGGCCCACGCTGATGGTCTCGCTCTCCGATGTGAAGCGGTGGAACACCGCCCAGCTCGACGAGATCTACACGGCGATCCGGCGTCAGCTCGACGTCCTGATCCATTCGGGTGATGATTTCGGGAAGGCCGTTCCGGTAAACGACTGGACAGGTCCCGCCGCCGACACCGCCGGCTCGGCGCACCGAGCGCTGATGTCCCGCATCGACAAGCTCGCGGCCGGCGCGAGCATCGTCGGCAAGGCCATCACCCAAGCGGCTGATGCGATCACCGGGGTGCAGAACGCAATCACGAACGCGGAAGAATTGGCCCTCAAGTACGGCTACCGGATCACCGATTCCGGGACTGTGACCGACACTTTTCGTGACCGTGAGCCACCGCCGGATCTGCACCCGCAAGATCGGGAACGCGCCTGCCGGCAGGTCGTCGACGACCTCACCCAAGCGTTGCGCACGGCCGAGGACATCGACAGCGATCTCGCGTCCGTGCTCGAGCGCGCCGAAACCGGCGAGTTCGGTACCGGTGACGAGGCGACCGCGGCCGCCGCGGCCGCGGCCGGAGCGCTCGATCCCGGTCTCACGTTGCCGGAACCACCCGCCGGCGCCACCCCGTCGCAGACCGCGGCCTGGTGGGCCGGCCTCTCCCCCGCCGGCCGGGCGATCCTGCTCCACGACCGCCCCGCGGCCCTCGGCGACATGGACGGCCTGCCCGCCGAGGTACGCGACAAGGCCAACCGGGCCGTCTTCGGCCAGCGGTACTCCGACCTGCGGAATCACCGTGACGACCTGCGGCACCGGATGGCTGCGCTGGACCAATCCGACCCGACCGATCAGAGCGAGTACTTCGACCTCGAGCGGGAACTGGCTCCCGTGGACAAGAAGCTCCAAGGGCTGGACGCGATCAACGAACGCCTGACGCAGCCCCTGCCCGGCCAGCCGCCCGCGTTCCTGCTGGGCGTCGACACCGACGGCGCCGGGCACGCCATCATCGCCGTCGGCAACCCGGATCACGCGCAGAACCTGGCCACCTACGTCCCCGGCACCTACGCCGGCCTCGACGGATTCGCCACCGACATCCAGCGGGCCGACATCATGAGCCACAGCGCGAGCATGATCAACCCGGTACCGACCTCGGTGATCACCTGGGCCGGCTACGACGCGCCGCAGAGCATCCTCCCGGACGCGGCCGGCACGAGCTTCGCCGATCACGCCGAGCCCGGCCTCCGGCGCTTCCAGGACGGCCTCGGCGCCAGCCACGACCCGATCACCGTCAACTCCACCGTGATCGGTCACAGCTACGGCACCACCGTGGTCGGCCAGACCGCCCGTGACCTCGGCCTGCCCGCCGACAACCTCGTCATGGTCGCCAGCCCGGGCGTCGGCGTGCAGCACGCCACAGACCTGCGTCTCGACGGCGTCCCGCCCGACCAGATGAGCCACCACCTGTACGCCACGAAGTCGGCGATGGACCCGGTCCCCGCCTTGACGAACTTCGACAACCCGGCGCTCGACCGAGTCGATCCCCTGGGCCCGGACCCGACGACCGGGTAGTTCGGTGGGCACCCGTTCGACTCGAACCTCACCGGCGGCCACTCCGACTACTGGGATCCGAACTCGAAGTCGCTACGGGGAATGGCCAACGTGATAGCAGGTGCGGCTGCGCCGTGACCCCTTCGCCTCGAGGCCCCCTGGGGACGCCGAAGAACCTTCGGCGGCTCCTGGTCCTCGTAGTCCTGTTGGCCATCACCACTGCCGCATGCGGAGACGATCACGTGGAACCCACCACCTCCCTCGCCCAGGCGCAAACGTCCGCCACCGACCAGGTTCGCGAGGCCGCAGCCGCGGTCTTCCCCGCGGGCTTCACGCTGGAGGCGCTGCCACCCCAGCCGTTGAACTGCACGGACAGCTCCGGCAAGCCCACCGGTCAAGTCCAGCTCGGCGTCGGCTTCTGGGTCAACGGAATCCCGGCCGCGCAGAACGGCACGTACTTCGACACGCTCAAGGCCTGGTGGTCGAGCCACGGCTGGGTGCTCGACGCCGACAACAGGCCGGGCGACATGTTCATGAACGCCCGACGCGACGGCTACCTCATGAGCCTTCAGGCCAACGTCGACAACCGGCTGGCGATCGGCAACACCACGCCGTGCGTCTGGCGAAACGGCACGCCCACCGCACATCCTTGACCTGCGGACGAGCGTGCCGGTCGCTCGCGGTCCGCCGGCCACACCCGCACCGCACCCACGACGGCCGTCACATGTTCTCGGCGCCGGCCTTGATGGCCTCCCGGATCCGGGCGTAGGTACCGCAGCGGCAGATGTTGCGGATCTCGTCGAGATCGGCGTCGGTGATCTCCCGGCCGGCGGCGGTCGCCTGCTTCACCTTCGCGACCGCGGCCATGATCTGGCCCGGCTGGCAGTAGCCGCACTGGGCGACGTCCAGCTGCAGCCACGCCTCCTGCATCGGGTGCAGGTCTTTCCCGACGGTCGCGGGCAGGCCTTCGATCGTCGTGATCTCGTCGGTGGTCTTGATGTCCGCGACCCGCACCGAGCACGGGTTGAAGGCTTTCCCGTTGATGTGGCTGGTGCAGGCCTTGCAGACGTCGAGCCCGCAGCCGTACTTGGGTCCGGTGATCCCGAGCAGGTCGCGCAGCACCCAGAGGAGCCGGAGGTCGTCCTCGGCGTCGACGGTGACCTGCTGGCCGTTGACCTTGAACGTGTGTTGCGGCACGGCTGGCTCCTAGAAGGCGTGGTCGAGGCCGTTGGTCGGCGAGGGCGGTGTGGACGGCTGCAGCGGCAGCGGCTCGAAGCTCAGCGTGCCGTGGTTGATCGGGAACGAGGTCGGCATCTTGCCGACAGCCCGGCCGTAGGCGCACGCGACCGCGGCGAAGGAGGGGGCCACCGCCAGTTCGCCGGCGCCGCTCGGATTGGCCGACGTGTTCGGCATGACGATCACTTCGGTCTCCGGCGGGGTGTTCCACTCCCGGGTGTAGAAGTAGTTGTCCCAGCTGCCTTCCAGCGGGATGCCGTCCTTCATGTGCACGCTCGAGGTCAGGCACATCGCGATGCCGTCGTTGAGGCCGCCGATCATCTGGGCCTCGAGGCCACGCGGGTTGATCGCGAACCCCGGGTCGACCACGACGAGCGCCTTCGTCACGCGCGGCCCGGTGACCGCGTCGGGGATCTTGCGGTTGACGGTCTCGGGCCGGCAGTCGATCTCGACCAGCACGGCGATCGCGCCGCGGTACTCGGCGTGCAGCGCGATGCCCTGGGCGGTGCCGGCCGGCATCGCGCGGCCCCAGTTGCCGGCCTGCGCGGCCTTGTCGAGGACCGCGCGCAGCCGGTCGTCCTTGAGGAACTCGCGGCGGAACGCGACGGGATCCTTGCCGAACTTCTTCGCCAGCTGGTCGACGACCAGTTCCTCGGCCGTGACGACGTTGGGCGAGTAGATGTTGCGCATGCTGCCGGTGTTGAACTTCAGCGGGATCTCGTTGAGCAGCTGGGTGGTCACGCCGAAGTTGTAGGGCGAGGACTGGCTCAGCAGGAAGATCGACTCGGCGAAGCTGAGGTTCCCGGCGATGGGCAGCCGCGACGCGAACGCCGTCAGCATCTCCCCCAGCCCGTGGCTGAACTCGGTCTGCACGCTGGTGTGCCGCTGCTCGAAGCTGAGCACGTTGCCCAGCAGGTACGTCGCGCGTACCCGCGTCACACACATCGGGTGGACGCGGCCCTGGCGGAAGTCGTCGGTGCGCGACCACATCAGCTTGACCGGCTTGCCCATCTTCTGCGACGCCTCCGCCGCTTCGGCGGCCGCGTCGTGGAACAGGTGCCGGCCGAACGACCCGCCGCCCTGGGTGACGTGCACCTTCACCGCGTCCAGCGGCAGCCCCAGCTGCTTGGCGATGTCCTCCTGCGCGACGATCGGCACCTTCAGGCACGACCAGATCTCCGCGCGGTCCGCCCGGACGTCGGCGATCGCGGCGCCGGTTTCGAGCGGGCTGTTGCTCGCGGCCGCGAAGGTGAACTCCGCGTCGACGTACTGGTCGAGCAGGCCGGGCACGGCCATCGGCAGCTGGGCGGCCTTGAGCTTCTTGAGCACGGTCGCGTCGGACTCGCCGTCCACCGTGCCCGGTCCCCAGGTGACCTTCAGCGCGCGGATCGCGTCGATGCAGTGACCGAAGGTCCGCCCGCGCACCGCGACGCCGTGCGCGATCGCGGCGACGTCGGTGATCCCGGGCATCGCCTTGACCGCGGCCGCGTTGAGGATCGACCGCGGCGTGCCGTTGATCGTCGGCGGCCGGGCCACCATCGTCGGCAGCGCGTCCGGGACGTCGATGTCGAGGGTGAACTGCTTGGTCCCGGTGACCGAGGCGTGGGCGTCGAGCCGGTTCTGCGGGGTGCCGAGGACCTTGAACTCCGAGCGCGCCTTCAAGGTGGCGACCACACTGATCGTCGTCGCGGACGCCGCGGCCTTCGACAACGAGCCGTAACCCGCCTGACGGCCGCTGGAGTGCCGGACCGTTCCGGCGGACGTCGTCAGCTGCGACACCGGGACACCCCACTGTGCGGCCGCGGCGGCGAGCAGCCGCTGCCGGGCGATCGCCGCGGCCGTGCGCACCGGGGTGTAGATGCTGCGCATCGAGTTCGAACCGCCGGTGAGCTGGTTCATCAGCAGCTCGGGCCGGGCGTCGGCGAGGGTGACGTCGATCTGGTCCAGCGGCAGGTCGAGCTCCTCGGCGATCATCATCGCCACGGCGGTGGTCATGCCCTGGCCGACCTCGGCCCGCGGCACCGCGAACGACGCGCGCCCGTCAGTGCCGACGCCGACGGTGATCAGCCCCGACGTCGGGAGCGCGGCGACGTTCTGCAGGTCGCCGAGGTCGAAGATGTCCTCGGGCTGCGGCAGCGACGGGATCGACGCCTCGGCCTGGCCCGGGGTCAGTTCCGCGACCCCGATCTGCGCGGCGACGGCGAGCGTCGGCGCGGCGAGGACGAAACCCAGGAAGCGGCGGCGACCGAGAGTGCGTGGTTCGGGCGGCTGCTCGGCGGGGACGTGGTGGGGCATGAGCGGCTGGTTCCTCTCGAACGACGGTGTCGGAGAAGCGCGGGCCGGAGCACCGCCGGGCCGGAGTGTTGCACAGATCACGCCGCCGAAAGAAGGAGCTGACTGCCTACGTTTGGCCCAGTGTCGTTGTGCACTGTGCACAACGAGTGCTCGTCAGGGCACGCGCGGTGGCGGCAGGAACGGCAGCGCGCGGACCACGAGAGCCAGCTCCAAGGAAAGATCACCGCCGGTCAGGCGCTGTTCGATCAGCCCTTCGATCCGGTGGATCCGGTTGAGCACCGTGTTGCGGTGGCAATGCAGGACCTGCGCCGACCGGGTCGCCGACCCACCGGTGCGCACCCACGTCGACAGTGTCTCCAGGAGCAGGCCGCGTTCGTCGCCGCCCAGGTCGAGCAGGCCCCGCAGCCAGTTCTGCAGCAGCGAATCGGTCAGCTCGGGCGAGCTGAGCAGCAGCGCCTCGGGCAGCCGTTCGGCCAGGCAGACGACCTCGGACCGGCCCGGTGGCACGGTCCGCATCGCCAGGACCGCCTGGCGGTAGGCCGCGTGCACCGCGGCCAGGCCGTCGACGACCAGGGACACCCCGGCCGGCACGGCCAGCACCGAGCCGACGGCCGCGACCACGCCGGCGACGTCGCGACCGGGTAGCGCCACCAGGCCGACAAGGACGTCGGCGCGCGACTGCCAGGCCGACGGTGACCCGAGACTCTCCAGCGCGCTTCCCAGGGGTTCGGCGAAGTCGGCATCGGCGTCGCCGGGTCCGGCCGCCGCGACGACGACGTAGCGCCCGGAGATCGGCAGGCGGAGTGTGCGGGCCGCCTCGTAGGCGAACCCGGTGTCGGCGGCCCGGCCCTGCAGCAGGCCCTCCCACAGGGAGGCGCGGCGCTGCTCGTCCGCGCGGACCATGCCGCGCTCGGTGGCGTGATAGGCCTGCGCGACCTGGGCCGAGATCGCGTCCACGACCTCCCAGACCCGGGTCGCGAGATCCAGCATGGCCTCGTTGTCCACCTTCCCGCCGGCCCGGGCCTGCTCGGTCAGGGCCTGCCAGACCAGCCGCCCGCCGAGCCGGAAGGACCGCAGCACGTCGTCGACCGGGAGCTGCTGCTCGGCTCGCCGCCGCCCGGTGTCCCGGGCCGCGTCGTAGAAGTCCTCGGTATCTCCTATGTCCCCGGTGTCGCGGTGGCCGATGAGCTGGAGGACGCGTCGGAGGTTGTCGTGACAGGAGTGCCACAGGTCATCGCGAGGGACGACGTCGACCAGCCGGTAGCCCGGATTCTGGTCACCGATCACGGACACGAGCACGTCGGTCAGCTCGTCGAGCCCGTCCAGCACGCTGGCGGCCAGCGACCACGCCGGGTCACCGGGTTCCGCCTGCCCTTCGCTCATCCGCACCTGCCATCGTCGCCCGTCTCCGGGGATTCGGTGCCGCTCACCGGGCGGATCGGCCCGGTGACTTCCGGCCTCAGGACAGTTTCGCTCCGGGGGCGAAGGCGGGCAGCTTCTCGAGACTGCTCTGCACGGCCTCGGCGCCGTACTGGAACATCTGCCGCTCGTAGCCGTCGATCGCGTCGAGCAGGTCCTGGCGGCCTTCGCCGGCCTCGATCAGGCCGCGGCGCAGCAGGTCGGCGTCGCGCAGGGCGGTGTTCGCGCCGTTGCCGCCCGTCGGGGAGGTGGCGTGGATCGCGTCGCCGAGCAGGGTGACCGGGCCGGGCGCCCAGCGCGCACCGGGCTTGACCACCCGGATGGACAGCAGCGTGCTGTTGTCCGGGTCGGCCTGCTCGATCAGCGCGCGCAGCTGCGGGTGCCAACCGTCCATCCTGGACAGCACGGCGTCCTGTGCGGTCAGGTCCGCCAGCGAGCCGTCCGGCGGCAGGATCATGGCCCAGCGCACGTAATCGCCGATGTCGGGCAGCGTGACTTCGGGGGCCAGCCGCTCGGCGGCCTGCTTCGGCGGGGTGCGGAACCGCATCGCGCCGAGCAGGAGGCTGACGCCGTCACCCGCGATCTTCGAGCCGTAGGCCTTGGACAGGCCGGCGAACTCGTCGGTCAGCGGAGTGCGGCCGATGACGAACCGGACGCCGGTGTCGGTCGGGGTGGTCTGCGGCGACAGCACCCCGCGGACCGCGGAGGTGACGCCGTCGGCGCCGACGAGCAGGTCGGCGGTGGCCGGGTCGCGGCGGGCGAACCGGGCTCGGACCTGGCCGCCGGCCAGCACGTCGTAGCCGGTCAGCGCGGCATCGGCGTGCACGGTGAGGCCGGTCAGCAACAGGTGCCGCAGCACCTGCCGGTCGACCACGATGCCGGTCCGGCCCGCGCCGAGCCTGCCGATCTCGTTCAGCCGCGGGTCCAGGACCAGCTGCTCGGCCGAGGCCTCCATGACGATCTCGTCCAGCAGCGGGTGCCAGCGCGCCGGCAGGCAGTCGCGCACCGCCTGGAACCCGATCGGGTTCAGCACGAGCCGGTAGCCCTGGAACCGCGCGACGATCCCCGGGTCGCGCTCGAACACGTCGGCCTCGATCCCGGCACCGCGCAGACCCTGTGCGAGAGCCAGACCTCCCAGACCGGCTCCGACCACGGAAACTCGCATCACACACCTCCGGAACTCGGGACGAACTTAGTTCGTCGACGATCCGAGTTGTACCTAGCGAACTTAGTTCGTGTCAAGTTATAGTGACCGGCATGCCCGCCGATCCCCGCCGGCGCCACGCCCGACCAGCGGCGGCGGCACCACGCAAGAAGCCGATCACCGTCGACCGGATCACCGACGCCGCCCTGGAAGTCGTCGCCACCGAGGGGTACGACGCGCTGACCATCCGCCGGGTCGCCGCCGTGCTCGGCACCGGTCCGTCGTCGCTGTACGCGCACATCGTCACCAAGGACGACATCGACGATCTGCTGATCGGCAGGCTCTACGCCGAGGTGGTGCTCCCCGAGCCGGACCCGGCGGCCTGGCGCGGGCAACTGCTCGGGGTGTACTCGCGGATCCGCGACCTGTACCTGGACTACCCCGGAGTCTCACGCGCCGCGCTGGCCACGGTGCCGACCAACCGGGAAACGCTGCGGGTCGGCGAAGGGATCCTGGCGATCCTGCTCGCGGGCGGCGTCGCACCGAGAGCGGCCGGCTGGGCCCGCGACGCGATGTCCCTCTACGTCAGCGCCTATGCGCTGGAGCAGTCACTGGTCCGGCAACGACGCCGGCACCAGGATCAGGAATGGGTGCTCGGCCGCGAGGAACTGTTGGACCGCTTCACCGCATTGCCCGCCGAGGAATTCCCGCAGACTCGCCGCCACGCCGCCGAGCTGATCTCCGGCACCGGACACGACCGCTTCGAGTTCGCCCTCGGCCTGCTGATGGACAGTCTGCGGCCCGAATCCGGGTGAATCCCCGAGCAGGACAGGAATTGTCACCACCTCCGGGGCCGCGCCGTAAGGGAGCCGACGTGAGCAGGCCACCTGGTGTTCGCGTCGGCTCAAGCAGACGGGAATAGCGTCCGGGTCGCTGAAGGATTCTCCCTGGAATACCGAATGAGGCAGATCATGCGCGAAATCCCGGCGGGCCCGAACCGGCGGTCCTTCCTGCGCACCGCGGGGCTGGCCGGCGTCGGCGCGACGGCGCTGGGCGCGCTCGGCGCCGCACCGGCCGAAGCCGAAACCGTGAGCAGCACCGACAATGCGAACAGAGGCAGCGGCAGGTGGCACCCGGACGGCGAGAGCCGCCAGTTCACCGTCGCCGTGATGCCGGACACCCAGTACCTCTACTGGGGCAGCCAGAACAGCATCAACCCGGAGCCGCAGGAAGCGTCGCTGCGGTACGTGATCGCCAACAGCGGCACACCGGACCACAACATCGTCTTCCTGGCCCACCTCGGCGACCTGACGCAGGACGCCGACGTCACGTCGTTCCAGGCCGTGGACAAGACGTTCAAGCCGGCCGACTCGGCCGGCGTCGCCTACAGCGTCCTCGCCGGCAACCACGACGTGTCCGGTGACGACACCCGCGGCACCACGCCGTACCTGCAGACGATGGGCCCGCAGCGGTTCCGCCGGCAGAAGTCGTTCCTCGGCTCCGACGCGAGCGGCTACAACACCGCGCACGTCTTCCGGGCCGCCGGGCGCGAGTGGCTGCTGCTGGCCATGGACTGGCGCACGTCGGCCGCCGGCTTCGCGTGGGCCAACGACGTGATCAAGAAGAACCCGAAGCTGCCGGTGATCCTCACCTGCCACGAGATCGTCGCGCCGACCTACGGCGACGAGGTCTACCCGTACGAGTCGGGCGACGCCGAGAACAACGCCGAGATCACCGACTACGGCCAGACGGTGTGGGACGCGCTGATCAAGGACAACGACCAGATCTTCCTCACGCTCAACGGCCACTACTGGCCCTCGGGCCGCACGACGAAGAAGAACGCCGCCGGCCACGACGTGCACCTGCACATCACGAACTACCAGAACCGGTACATGAGCGGCGGCGGCATGCTGCGCCTGTACCACTTCGACCTCGAGCGCGACACGATCGACGTCGAGACGGTCTCGCCGTGGATCCTCGAGAAGGACCCCGCGAAGCGCAACCGCATGGAGGTGCTGGAGTCGCGGCTCACCACGGCCGTCGACCGCTTCTCGATGCCGTTCGACTTCGAGCGGCGCTTCGCCGGCTTCAGCCCCGTGCCGGTCCGCCCGGCGCGGCCGGCCGGCAAGGTGCTCGTGCCGGGCACGCTCGCGTACTGGCGCTTCGACAACGTCGGCGCGAACGGCAGCGCCGTCACCGCCGGTCAGCAGGTGCGCGATCTGTCGGGCCACGGCAACGACCTCACGCTGCAGTCCGTCGCCGGCACCGCCCCCGACGCCCTGACCTGGACCGACGACCACCACCCCGACCAGCCGGGCCACGCCAGCCTCCGGTTCGCCGGCGGCCGGAGCCCGCTGCACGGCGCGTACCTGACCACGGGCCCGGGCGCGCCGCTGAACACCGAGACGTTCAAGCGCGGCTACACCATCGAGACGTTCGTGAAGATCCCGCGTGACTGGGACGGCGGCACCAACGGCAACATGCCCGTCCTGGTCCGCCGCGGTGCGTCCGGCGACGCGGGCAAGCACGGGAAGAACACCGACCCGAAGGAGCCGGTGGCCCAGCTCATGACCACGAACAACGGTCGTGAGGTGCAGTTCAACTGCTACCCGCTCAGCCAGACCTACCCGACCACCAACTGGAGCCACGGCCTGGCCGAAGACCAGTGGTGGCACATCGCGGTCGTCAACGACGGGCACCGCACCAAGGTCTACGTCGAAAGCTCCCCCGTGGCCGACAACCCCTTCACCGACTCCGTCGGCATCGCCTCCCTCGGCCTCGCGTGGCTCCTCGGTGGTCACGAATACGGCGGCGCGCTCGACAACGTGTTCCACGGCTGGATCGGCGACGTCCGGATCGTCGGCCGCGCGCTGCGGCTGGACGAGTTCCTCACCACGTGATCCACCGGCCGCCGCGGTCACCACCGGAGGACGCGTCGCCGGCGAAGTGCGGATTCCGGTCCGATGTGGACGATCCGGTTGCCGTGCACGCTCCCCCGGCCGGTTCCCGGTGCGGCTAGCCTGACGTCCGTGACCGTCGAGCTGACCCTGCTGTCCCGGGTCTCCTTCCGCGGCCGGGAGCTCACCGGCGCCCGGCCGGGCGCGCTGCTGGCGCTGCTCGCCGGCAGCCTGCGCGGCGGGTGCGGTGCGGACCGGCTGGTGGCCGAGCTGTGGCCGGGCGAGCGGCCCGAGCACCCGGCCAAGGCGTTGCAGATCCTGGTGTCGCGGACCCGGGCGCGGCTCGGCCCGGACGTCATCGTCACCACTCCCACCGGTTACCGCCTCTCCCTGCGCGAAGAACAGGTCGACGTCTCGGCCGTGCAGCTCCACGCGGCGGCGAGCACGCAGGCCGCCCGCGAGGGCGACCACGCGGGTTCCCTCGGACACGCCGAAGCCGGGCTCGCGTGGTACGACGGGCCTGCGGACACCGCCCTCGACGACCCGCTGTCCACCCTGCGGGCCGCCGGCGCCACGACGTACCGGAGCCTGACCCGCTCGCGGGCGCTCGCCCTGGCCCGGCTCGGCCGGTACGCCGAGGCCGCCGGCCCCCTCGGCGACGTCCGGCAGGACCGGCCGGCGGACGAGGAAGTCCTGCTGGAGCTGCTGCGCTGCGACGCCGTGACCACCAGCCCGGCCGCGGCCCTGAACCGGTACGAGGACTACCGGCGGACCCTGCGCGACGACCTGGGCAGCGACCCCGGACCCGCACTCCAGGCGCTGTACCGCGAGCTGCTGCTCGGCGACGCTCCCGCGCAGCGGCACGGCGTCCGCCACGAACCGAACCCGCTGCTGGGCCGCGACCAGGACATCGCCGCGGTGACCGCGCTGCTGCGCGCCTCCCGGGTCGTGTCGATCACCGGCCCCGGCGGCCTGGGCAAGACCCGGCTCGCGCACGCCATCGGCCGGCAGCCCGGCCGGCGAGTCGTGCACTTCATCGAACTGGCCGCCCTCACCGCGGACGACGACGTCGCGGGAGCGGTCGCGGCCGGGTTCGGCGTGAGCGGCGCCGCGGTGCTCGCCGGCGTCGTCGAAGCGCTCGGGACCGACCCCGTACTGCTGGTGCTGGACAACTGCGAGCACGTCGTGCGCGGCGCGGCGGACCTGGTGCACGGCCTGGTGTCGCTGAGCGGCACCTTGCGGGTGCTCACCACCAGCCGCGCCCCGCTCGGCCTGTCGGCCGAATCGGTCTACCCCCTGCCCGAACTGGACGTCCCGACCGCCGCCGAGCTGTTCACCCAGCGCGCCCGCGCGGCCCGGCCCGGCGCCGACCTGCCGCCGGACGCCGTCCGGGCGCTCTGCGAGCGCTTGGACGGGCTGCCGCTGGCGGTCGAGCTGGCCGCGGCCCGGATCCGGGTCATGTCCGTCGCCGAGATCACCGGCCGGCTGGCGGACCGGTTCGCCGTGCTGCGCGGGACCTCCCGGGACGCCCCCGACCGGCACCGGACGCTGCACGCCGTCATCGACTGGAGCTGGCACCTGCTCGACGGCACCGGGCAAGCCGCCATGCGCGCGCTCTCGGTGTTCCCCGGTGGCTTCACCGCCGACGCCGCCCGCCACGTGCTCGGCGACGATGCCGTACTGGAGCAGCTGGTCGACCAGTCGTTGCTCAAACCGGCCGACGACACGGCGGGCACCCGGTTCCGGATGCTGGAGACCGTGCGCGAGTTCAGCGGCGCGCGTCGCGAGGAGATCGACGGCGAATCCGAGCGAGTCATCGGGGCTTTTCTGGCCTGGGCCCGGGATTTCGGGCTGACGCACCACGATGCGGTCGTCGGTCCCGACCTCGTCCAGGCCGTCGGCCGGATCCGCGTCGAAGAGGACAACCTCGCCTCGGCCCTGCACCACGGGCTCGAGCGCGGAGACGGGCCGGCCGTCGCCGCGATCGCCGCGGTCCTCGGGAGCCTGTGGGTCACCGAGTCGAACTTCACGCGGCTCACCGCGCTGGCCGAGGAGACGGCGTGGCCGCTGTCGCACTACCGCCCGGCCCCGGACCTCCTCGAAGCCACCCGCACCGCGACCGTCCTGGGTGCGCTGATCAGCCTGCTCATGCGCACCACGTCGGCCCGCCGCACCCTGGTCACCCTGCGACGGCTGCCCTCCGCGCCGCCGGACGACCCCGTCCGGGCCATCCAGGCGGCGTTGTGCGCCCCGGATGATGCGGCACGGCAACGACTGTGCGACAGCGAACAGCCGGTGCTCGCGGGCATGGCGAACTACATCGCCAGCTACGTCCGGGAAGGCGTCAACGACCTCGAAGGCGCGCTGCGGGCGGCTCGCCGGATGCTCGCGCGGCTCGAGCACGACGGCACGCCGCTGCCGGTGGCACTCGCGCACGCCCGCGTCGGCGAGCTCTGCCTGCAGGTCGATCCCGGCGACGAGGCCCTCCGGCACATCGACGTCGCGCTGTCGCTGCTCGAAGACCTCGGCGCGCGCTCCACCTCCACCCGGGCGCGCTGGGCGAAGGTGCTGGCCAACCTGCAACGCGGCGCGTTCGACGAAGCCGAGCAGGGCCTGCAGCCGGGCGCCGGGGACGACGAGCCGATCGGGTTGCCGATGTTCGACGTCTGCTCCCGCGCCGAGATCCTGCTCAGCCGCGGCGACGTCGACGACGGGCTGCGCCTGTGGCGGCAGGCCGCCGGCCACCTGCGGACGACCCCCGGCACCGGGCTCTGGAAGTGGGAGGTCCAGGCCGTCGCGGTGGTCACCCACGCCCGGTACGACCGCCTGGACCTCATCGCGGACGTCGTCGCGGGCCTGGCCGAACCACTGTCCACAATGGTCACTTCCGCGCCCGTCGTGGAGTTTCCGGCCTGTGGCTCGCTTCTGGTGGCGCTGGCCGTGTCCGACCTCGGCCGCGGGGACACGGCATCGGGTGCGCGGCTGGTCGCGCTCGCCGGGCGGTTCGGACTGCAGCGGTCGTTCCAGCCGACGATGTCGATCGCGCGGCTGCGGGACGTCGCCGGCCAGGCCGACCCGGTGGCGTACGCCGAGGCCGTCTCGACGTACGCCGACCTGGACCACGACGGGCTGCGCGCCGCGGCATCGGCCGAGCTGCACGCCCGGGATCAGCTCGGATCCCGCCTGAACAGCGCCCGCGCCCAGAAGTAACCCGCCAGCGCGAGCCCCACGCACCAGCCGACGGCGAGGAAGCCGTGTCCGGCAACGGGAGTACCGAGCAGCAGGCCGCGCAGGGCGTCGATGATCGGGGTGAACGGCTCGTGCGCCGCGAACCAGCGCACCGCGCCCGACATCGCGTCCGGGGCCACGAACGCACTGCTGAGGAACGGCAGCAGCTGGACCGCGAACGTGAACGGCGCGGTGCCCTCGGCGGTCTTGGCGGCCAGCCCGACCGCGACGCCGAGCCACGTGAGGGCGAGCGTGAGCAGGGTGAGGATCCCGAAGGCACCGAGCCAGCGCAGCGGGTCGCCGCCCGGCCGGAAACCCAGCAGCAGCGCGACCGCGACCACCAGGACGGCGCTGACCAGCGTGCGGACGGTCGAGCCGACGACGTGGCCGGTCAGCACGGACGCGCGGGAGATCGCCATCGTGCGGAAGCGGGCGATGATGCCCGCGGTCATGTCCCGGTTGACCGCCATCGCCGTCGTCGTGGCGCCGTAGCCCACGGTCATCAGGAGGATCCCGGCGACGAGGTAGTCGAGGTAGCCGCGGCCCGGTGCCCCCGTCCCGAGACCCGCGGTCAGCGCGCCGCCGAACACGCCGACGAACAGCAGCAGGAGCACGACCGGCAGCGCGATCGTCATGATCATCGCGCCCGGGTTGCGGAGCGTGTGGCGGAAGTTGCGCCGCACCATGGTCGTCGCGTCGCTCATCGGGCCGATTCCTTCGCGGTGGTGGTGTGGCCGGTGAGGGCGAAGAAGACGTCGTCGAGGTCGGGGGTGTGCACGGACAGCTCTTCCGGTTCGATCCCGGCGTCTTCCAGGCGGTCCAGCACGGCCCGCAGCGCGCGGACCCCGCCGTCGCCCGGCACCTGGAGGGCGACGGTTTCGTCGTCGCGGCGCCCTTCGCCGAACGCCCGCGCGGCCGCGTCGAGGTCGGCGACGTCGCGGAACTGCAGGCGCACGTGGCCGCCGGGAACGCTCCGCTTGAGCTCCTTCGCGGTCCCGGCCGCGACGATCTCGCCGTGGTCGAGGACCGCGATCCGGTCGGCCAGCTCGTCGGCCTCGTCCAGGTACTGCGTGGTGAGGAAGATCGTGACGCCGCCGGCGACCAGCTCCCGGATGATCTGCCACATCGTGCGGCGGCTGCGCGGGTCGAGCCCGGTCGTCGGCTCGTCGAGGAAGATCACGCGCGGGTCGCCCACCAGCGTCATGGCCAGATCGAGGCGACGCCGCATGCCCCCGGAGTACGTCGACGCCGGCCGCCTCGCCGCATCGGCGAGGTCGAAGCGGTCGAGCAGTTCGGCGACCCGACGCCGCCCTTCGACGCGGTCGAGGTGGCGCAGGTCGGCCATCAGGACGAGGTTCTCCTCGCCGGTCAGCAGGTCGTCCACGGCCGAGAACTGGCCGGTGACGCCGATCGCGGCCCGCACCGCGTCCGGCTTCGCGGCGAGGTCGTGCCCGGCGATCCGCGCCTGCCCGCCGTCGGCCCGGATGAGCGTGGAGAGGATCCGCACCGCGGTGGTCTTCCCCGCCCCGTTGGGCCCCAGCAGGGCGAACGTCGTCCCCGCCGGCACGTCCAGATCGATACCGCCGAGCACGACCTGGTCACCGAACGACTTGCGCAGCCCGGTCACCGCGATCGCGGATGCAGCGCTGTCCATGCGCCCCCTTCCGTCGGCGTGGCCGGATCGGCCACGACACGAGGAGGATGCGGGCAGCGGGATTCACGACGGTTTCACCGCGGTTTCAGCAGCAGTGCTCGCCGCGCCAAGCCTCGCGACCTTCCCGCACCGCGACGGCGGCGATCACCAAGGCCACGACCGGATCGGCCCACGACCAGCCGAACAGCGCGTTCACCAGCAGTCCGAGCAGCAGGACGCCGGAGAGGTAGGTGCACAGCAGCGTCTGCTTCGAGTCCGCGACCGCGCTCGCCGAACCCAGCTCCCGCCCGGCCCGGCGTTGCGCGTGGGACAGGAACGGCATCACCAGCAACGACACCGCCGCCAGCACGATCCCCGCCGTGGAATGCCCGGCCGGCTCCGCGCCGAACAAGGAGCGCACCGACTCGACCGTGACGTACGCGGCCAATGCGAAGAACGACGCCGCGATCACCTTCAACGCCGTCCGTTCGCGCGCCTGCGGATCCGCGCCGGAGAACTGCCAGGCCACGGCCGAGGCGGAGGCGACCTCGATGACCGAATCGAGCCCGAACCCGATCAGCGCCGTCGACGACGCCACCGAGCCGGCCGAGATCGCGATGACCGCCTCGGCCACGTTGTAGCCGATCGTGGCGGCCACCAGCAGCCGCACCCGGCGTGACAGCACCGCCCGGCGGTCCGCGTCCACCTGCGGCGCGGGTTCGGCGGCGCAGCATCCGTCGGTGCAGCCGCCTTGTTCGATCGGCAGCAGCTCGACGCGCGGTTCGGCGTCGCCGCTCATGCCTTCACCGGCTCGTGGTCGTCCACGCAGGGCTGCTCGGGATCGACCGCGAGCACCAGCTGAACCAGCTCGCGGAGCGCGCGAGCCAGGTGCTCGTCCGCCAGTCCGTAGTGGACCTGACGCCCCTGGTAGGTCGCGACGACCAGGCCGCACCCGCGCAAGCAGGCCAGGTGGTTCGAGACGTTGGAGCGGCTCAGGCCCAGCTCCTTGGCGAGCTGACCGGGGTAGTTCGCCCCGTCCAGCAGGGAAACGAGGATCTTGCACCGCGTCGGGTCGGCCAGCGCGCGCCCCAGCCGGGCCAGCGCCGCTCCCCGCGTCTCACACGTCAGCATGCATCGGACAGTACAGCCACGGCTGACACGACAGCAAGGACGATGATTCCACGCCTCGCCGGCGCACGGGCTCGCCGATCGTGCTCAGCCGCGGATCAGCTCGGTGGAGACGGTCCACAGGCGCTTCGCGGCGGCGGGGTCGAGCGCCCATTCCTTCACGCCGTGCGGGTGGTCGGCGAGGGTGGCGTCGTCGGGCACGGTGTACGCCTCTTGGGCGTCGTCGAGGTAGTGCCCGCCCGTGCGGGCGAACTGCGGCGCGACGGCGGCGACGATGGTGGTCGCGGCGCCCTGGCCGAGGGTCTTGTAGGTGAAGGTGCCGGCGGCTTCGGCCGCGTCGAGGGACGCCTTCTGCGCCGGGGTGAAGTTCCGCTGCAGCCCGGTCGCGATGCCGCCGGGGTTGACGGCGTTCGCGAAGATGCCTTCGGCGGCCCAGCGGCGGGTCGCTTCGACGGCGAACAGCGAGTTCGCGGTCTTCGAGCGGGCGTACGCGAGCTGCGGGTCGTAGGCCCGGTGCGCGAAGTGCGGGTCGCCGAAATCGACGTTCGCGCGCATGTGCGCGGTCGAGCTGAGCGAGACGACGCGCGCTTCGCCACGGCCGGCGGCGCCGCGGGCGAGCGCGTCGTGCAGGCCGGTGGCCAGCGCGAAGTGGCCGAGGTGGTTCGTCGCGAACTGCAGCTCCCACCCTTCCGGCGTCCGCTCCAGGCCGCCGGTGACGACACCGGCATTGGCGACGAGCAGGTGCAACGGCCCGTCCCAGCCGCCGGCGAAACGCCTGACCGCCGCCTGATCGGCGAGATCGAGCGCCGCGACGCGCGTCGTGCCGGTGATGGCGTCGGCGACGGCGTGGCCGGCGACCGTGTTCCGGACGGCGAGGGTCACCTCGGCGCCGGCGGCCGCGAGCGCGCGGGCCGTTTCGGCACCGATGCCCGAGGACGCCCCGGTCACGATCGCGCGGATCCCGGCGAGGTCGACGCCCGCCAGCACCTCGTCCGCGGTGCTCGAGGCGGAGAACGGAGTGGTGATGAGTTCGCGTGTGGTCATGGCGCCACTATACGTACTAGACAGTTATTGTATAGTTCGTTCGCGAGTCGTAGGATCGGCGCATGGTCGCGCCCGAGACGTCGAACGTCGGTACCGCAGGACGTCGGGACGCGGTGCTCGAGTCGGCGCTGCTCACCTTCGCCCGCCACGGCTACCGCAAGACCTCCATGGAGGAGCTGGCGCGCACGGCCCGGATCTCCCGGCCAGGCCTGTACTTCTTGTTCGAGTCGAAGGAAACGCTGTTCCGGGCCGCGTTCACCCGGGCACTGGACCAGGACCTCGCCGCGGCGGAGGCACTCCTCGCCGCCACGGACCGGCCGCTGCGCGAGCGGCTGGCCGGCGCGTTCGACCGCTGGGCCGGCCGCTACGTCGGGCCGCTGGGCCGGGACGTCACGAGCGTCATCGAGCAGAACCCGGACCTGCTCGGCGAGATCGTCGAGACCGCCCCGGTCCGCTTCGCGGAACTCGTCACCGACGCGATCGCCGAGACGGCGGGGCGGGCGGCCGCGGTCCCGGTCGCGCAAACGCTGATCAGCGTGTCGATCGGGTTGAAGCACCAGGTCGAGACGCGGGAGGCGTACCTCGCACGCCTCACCACCGCGGTCGGCCTGCTCGTCGGGTGACGGCCCGGCTCACGCCCGGGCGCCGGGCGACAGGTCCGCGGCCGTGGCGGTCACCGCCGCCACGATCCGCGCCAGGCCGTCCTCGGTGAGCCGGAAGCTGGGCACCGACACGTTCACCGCCGCCAGCGGGGTGCCGCGGAAGTCGAGCACGGGGGCCGCGACCGCGGTGAGGCCGATCTCGTACTCCTCCGCCGCGACGACGTGGCCCGCCACCCGCTCCTCGCGCAGCCGCTTCAGCACGGCGGCGACGGTCCGCGGGGCCCGGCGGGTGCCGGGCAGCGCGCCCGGCCGGGCCGCGAGCAGGGCGGTGATCTCGGCGTCGGCCAGGCCGAACAGCAGCGCCCGCCCGCTGGACGTGCAGCTCAGCGGCGTACCGCGGCCGATCCACTCGCGCGCCTGGACACTGCGTCCGGCCTGCTCGCTCAGCACGGTCAGGGCCGCGTCACCCTCCCGGACGGTCAGGTACGCCGCCTCGCCCAGCTCCTGGACCAGCGTGCGCAGCGCCTGGGGCGCGTCCTGCCGGAGCCGGCCGTCTCCGGCCGCGCCGGCGAGCGCGTAGAGCTGCCAGCCGAGGCGGTACTCCAGGGTCTTCGGGTCGCGCTCGGCGAAACCCTCCTCGAGCAGCACCTTCAGCGTCCGCGAGATCTGGGTCTTCTCGGCCGCCAGGGCTTCGGCGACCGCCTGGACCCCGAGCGGGCCCGCACCGAGCATCCGCAGCACGTCGAGGGCCCGGTGCACGCTGGTCAGACTGTCGTTCGCCATCGGCCCAGTGTCCGACGGCCGTGCGCGGAGCGCAACTGCTGTTGTCACCGACGCACGGGCCGACCTAGCGTGACCTCCATGTGCGGAATAGTCGCGTGGTACGCCCCTTCGTCCGAAGCGATCACCTCCGACGTCGTGGCCACCGGCCGGGCCATGCTCACCCGGCTGGCGCACCGCGGCCCCGACGACACCGGCCAGGCCCGGGTCGGCGAGCGCGGCTGGCTCGGCCACAACCGGCTGTCGATCGTGGGGCCCGCCAACGGACGGCAACCGCTCGGCGAAGCCGGGCCGTGGTCGCTGGTCTGCAACGGGGAGATCTACAACGACGCCGAACTGCGCGAAAGCCTGCCCGGCCACCACTTCACCACGGCTTCGGACAGCGAGTCGGCGCTCGCGTTGCTGACTGCCGAAGGGCCGCGCGCGCTCGACCGGCTGGAGGGGATGTGGGCGCTGTGCGCGGCGACCCCGGACGGCCGGTTCGTCGCGGCCCGTGATCGCCTCGGCATCAAGCCCCTCTACTGGGCGCGGGCCGGCGGCCGGTACTACTTCGCGTCCGAGATGCGCGCTTTCCCGGTCACCGTCCAGCACGCGGTGGCAATGTTCCCGCCCGGCTGCTGGTGGACGCCGGAGGACGGCCTGGTCCGGTTCGCCACGGCCGTCACCTTCGCGCCCGTCCAGGACGGCCTCACGGCAGTGGAACTGGAGAGCCGGACGCGCGCCGTGCTCGTCGACTCGGTCCGCCGGCACCTGATGGCCGACGTCGAGGTCGGCGTCTTCCTCTCCGGCGGGCTCGATTCCAGCATCGTCGCCGCCGTCGCCGCGGCCGAGTACGCCCGCGAAGGGCGGCGGCTGAAGACGTTCGCCGTCGGCGTCGAAGGGTCCTCCGACCTGCTCGCCGCCCGGGAGGTCGCGGAATTCCTCGGCACGGAGCACCGCGAAACCGTCTTCGACGCCGCGCAGGCCGTGGCGGCCCTCGACGACGTCGTCGCGTCCGTCGAGTCGTTCGACGCGGGCCTCATCCGCAGCGCGGTGCCGAACTGGTTCCTCGCCGGACTGGCCGCACAGCACGTCAAGGCGGTACTGACCGGCGAAGGCGCGGACGAGCTCTTCGCCGGCTACAGCTACTACCACGAACGTCACCGCGACCCGGCGGCGCTGCACCGCGAGCTGCGGCGCACCATCGAGCAGCTCCACGGGCTCAACCTCCAGCGCTGCGACCGCGTCACGATGGCGCACGGCCTGGAAGCGCGCGTGCCCTTCCTCGACGCCCGCGTGGTCGACCACGCGATGTCCTTGCCGGACAACGTGAAATCCCTCGAAGCCGACGGCCTCGAGAAGGGCCACCTGCGCCGCGCGTTCACCGGCTGGCTCCCCGACCGGCTGCTCTGGCGCCCCAAGCTGGAGTTCGGCACCGGCAGCGGCGCCGCGGACCTGCTGACCCCGTACTGGAACCGGCACATCGGCGACGCCGAGCTGACCAAGCGACGCGACCCGGCCACCCCGGTGCGGTCCAAAGAGGAACTCGCCTACTACCGCGCGTTCCGCCGGGCCCTGCCCGAGGTCCGGCCGGCCGCGGTGCTGACCCGCTTCGCCGTCGCCTGATCCGGCTCCTCGGCGAGCGCCGCGCGAATGGCCGCCGACCACGGAGCCCTCGCTGCGGCTGCAGCTGGGCCGCGACTGCGTCCGGCTCGTGGAGGACAAGCTGGCCACGGTCGCCGGCGAACTCGGCCAGTGGCGCGAACTGGCCACCTCCACTGACTACCGGTGAGCCGAGCCGCGTTCCACTTGATGGACCGGCACTAAACCGGATCACCCCGGCGCGCGTGCACCGGTCGTCAGCACGACCGGACCCGGAGGCACGACCATCAGCAGCGATTTCCAGGCCGACCCCGAGGCGATCAAGAAGCTCGGCGCGCTGGCCGGGCGGGCCGGCGCCGCGGCCGGGCTCTACCGGGCGGCCGCCACCGCCGGGCCGAACGAGTGGGGTGAGGGGCTGCTCGGCCAGCTCGCCGCGCCGCTCGACCGGTGGCAGGAGCTCGCCGTCGCCAACGGGGGCAAGGCCGAGTCCCTCGCGGACTCCTGCGACACCACGCTCGTCGCCGTGGCGAAGCTGTACCGCGAGACCGACCACGAGGCCGCGACGAAGGCCGACGCGGCCTATCCGGACTCGCTGTCCGAACGGGTCGCGCCCGACGACGTCGCCTCCCCCGAAACCGCGGCGTCCTTCACCGACTTCGACAACGCGTCCCGCGACCCGCGCCACCCCGAGCTCGAGTACACCGGGCCGGACAACGCGGGCGAGGACGCGTTCGGCGGCTGGAACATCGAGGTCCAGCGCATCGCCGACGAGATCGCGGGCGGGGCGTCGATCTCCGGGGCGGCGCGGGGGCTGCTGACGAAGCTGGTCGGGATCGACCTGCTGACCGTCGTCGAGAAGCTGGTGGCCGGCGACTGGGACGCGCTGCTGCGGCAGGGCATGGTGTTCGAGGACACCGGGCTCGCGTTCGCCAAGATCAAGCAGAACGTCGACCGCGGGCGTTTCGGCATCCAGGAGCGCTGGACCGGGCACGCCGGCGAAGCCGCGCGCGCCTGGCTGACCGACTACTCCCACGCCTGCGCGGAACACGCCAAGTTCTGCACGGAGGCCGGCCAGAAGATCAAGAACTTCGCCCGCGCGGCCTACGACGCCATGCAGGCACTCGACATCGCGCTCGAAGGGCTGCTCGACGCGTTGCTCGGCAAGGTCCTCAAGCTCGGCAAGGCCCTGGAGCTGTTCCTGCTGGGCATCGCCGGTCTGAGCGACGGCGAGTCCGTGCGCCAGGCGATCGCCGGGATCATGACCGAGGTGACCCCGCTGCGCACCGCCATCGACGCGCTGAACACCCTGGCGCACACGATCGCGTCGATCTCCGAACTGGTGGCGGGCAACGGCGAAATCGCCGCGAAGGCCTGGCCCGGCGAACCGTACAAGCACCCGGGGACGTGACGTGGAGATCTCACCGTGGCGAACGGAACGGGGCCGGCTCGCGCGGCACAACCAGCTGGTGCTGCTGGCTCGCGGCGAGGGCGACTTGGCCGACTTCGCCCGCGACGTCCTGGCGGGCCACGCGAAGCCGGAAGACCTGCTGTACCGCTCGTACCTGTCCGAGGAGACGCTAGAGGCGGCCTACGCGGGCATCGACGAATGGCACGCCCTGCCCGAGGCCGAGCGGCAAGCGGCCCTCGACGGCGCGGAAGCCGGGGTCCGGGAGGAGATCGCGGCCCTGGCGGCGCTCGACCTTTCCGAGCCGGAGAACGACCCGGAAGACGACGACGGATTCCGGAAATCCACCTGGTGATCAGGCCGGCCTTGCCGAAGTCCCGGTCAGCGGCCGTGATCGGGCCTACCCCAGCCGACCGATGTCTGCTCGATCGAGCGCAGGGCATCGGCGGGCGTACGGTCCGTCGCTTCGGCGAGGGCCATGACCGCAGCTGCCGCCAGCGCGGTCAGGTTCAACGCCGCCACCACCGCGTTCTCGCGGACGGCGGCGGCGATGATGTTGTGGACATCCGCGTCCTCGTCGGCGAGTAGGCCGCGACGCCTTCGAGCGCGGCGCGGCGCATGGCTTCCCGGTTCCTTCGTTCGCTGCTCGGCACTTCGCGAGTTTCCTCCTTGGCGCCCTCACCCGCCGCTGACCGGTCGTTCGGCGTGCTCATCAGTCGGCGGACCAGGTGCCCAGGGCGGCGACGGCGGCGTCGACAAGGGCGGCGTCGATCGGGGCGCGCTCGATGGTGCTGCGGTAGTACAGCGGCCCGATGGTCAGGGCGGCGGCGTTTCGGCTGGCCAGCGCCAGGGTGATCTCGCCGCGTGCTTGGGCGTCGTCGAGGGCGGTTGCGAGCCGGTCGGTGAGGATGGCGGCGAACTGTGCGCGGCGGGCGTCCATGGTCTCGTCCCACAGGGCGGTGTTGGCCAGGGTCGTGGACACGGCGCGGACGTCGTCCAGCTCGAGCTGGCGGGCGATCGCGGTCAGCTCCCGTCGCAGCCATTCCCGGGTGGGCGCGGTGGGCTTGTCGAGGAACGGCATCGGGACGGTGGCCATGGCCTCGAGGAGCAGGGGTTCGGCCTGCGGCCAGTGGCGGTAGACCGTGGCGCGGCCCACTCCCGCGCGGTCGGCGACCTGCACGTGCGTCACCGCCGTCGGGCCGCTTTCCAGCAGCAGCTCACGGGCGGCGTTCAAGATCGCTTCACGGCTTCGCACGGATCGCGGGTCTGTCTCACTGG
Organism: Amycolatopsis sp. cmx-8-4; assembly: GCF_046548675.1. Taxonomy (NCBI): domain Bacteria; kingdom Bacillati; phylum Actinomycetota; class Actinomycetes; order Pseudonocardiales; family Pseudonocardiaceae; genus Amycolatopsis; species Amycolatopsis sp. cmx-8-4. The sequence continues at coordinate 62,995 of NZ_JAEBDZ010000014.1, read as the reverse complement.
TCACGAGCCGATCCTATGAGACAACTTGACTCGTAGCACGACGAGTGTGCATGATGGTGATATGAGACATCCTGTATCACAGATGACCGTGGCGGTGCTCGGCGCGACCGGGGCCACCGGACGCCACGTGGTGTCCACGGCGCTTCGGCGCGGGCACCACGTGGTCGCGCCGGTCCGCCGGGCGGGAACGTTCGCGCCACACGAAGGGCTTGACGAAGTGAGCTGGCCCGAGGTCACCGACGTCCCGGCCCTCACGCGTGCCCTGCCGGGCACGAGCGTGGTGATCAGCGCACTGGGCGGCGCCGGCACCGGGCCGACGACGGTGTGCACCGAGGGCGTCCGTTCCGCGGTCACCGCGATGAAGGCGGCGGGAGTGGACCGCCTGATCGCCCTCAGCGCGCACGGCGTGCTGGAGACACACGACAAGTCGCCGTACTCCCTGGCCGTCTGGGCGAACGTCGCCGAGCGCATGCGCGACAAGGAGGCGATGGAGCCGCTCATCACCGCCTCCGGCCTGGACTGGACGATCGTGCGGCCGCCGAAGCTGGCGGACCACGACGAGATCGGGAAGTACCGGGCCGGCACCGACCTGCGGATCCGGCTGTGGAGTTCCATCGGCCGCGCCGATCTCGCCGCATTCCTCCTCGACGAGGCCGAAACCCCGCGGTACGCCCACGCCTACCCGCGGATCAGCCGGTGACCGCCGCCATCCCCGACCTGACCGGGAAAGTCGCCGTCGTCACCGGGGCGACCGGCGGCATGGGCCGGATCATCGCCGCCGACCTCGTCCGCGCGGGTGCGCACGTGCTCACCGTCGCCCGCGATCCCGCCCGTGCCCACGCTTTGCGCGCACTCATCGGTGCCCAGGCGGCGAACCGGCTCGACGTCATCCCCGGCGACCTGTCCCGGCGCGCGGACGTCGTGACCGCGGCGAAGACCATCCTGGACCGCCACGACCGGATCCACCTCCTCGTCAACAACGCCGGCGCGCACTTCTCCGAACACCGCGTCTCGGCCGACGGCGTCGAGCTGCACATCGCCCTCGACTACCTCGCCGCCTACGGCCTCACCACCCTGCTGGACGCGCCGCTGCGCCGCGGCCGGGCCCGCGTGGTGAACGTCGCCAGCGACACCCTCAACGACACCCGGCAGATCAAGCTCGCCGGCAAGCCGCGTCCGGCGACCCTCGACCTGACCGGCGTCGACGACCTCGCGGAACTCAATCCCGCAGCCGGGTTCGCGCCGTTCGAGGCCTACGCACGCGCCAAGCTGATGACCGTCACCGCCGGCTACGCCCTCGCCCGCGACCTCGCCGCCGACGGAGTGGCCGTCAACGCCCTGCACCCGGGCATCGTCGCCACCGACATCATCGACGACCTCGTGCCCCCGTTGTTACGCCCCGTGCGCACCCTGATCCGCCGCAGCCTGCTCACCCCCGCCGAAGGAGCGCAAAGCGCCACGCGCATCGCGACCGACCCCACCATGGCCGGTGTCACCGGCCGATACTTCAGCCGTGACACGGAAACGAGCACTCCCCCGGTGTCCCATGACCCCGCCACCCAGCGGAAACTCCTTGCACTGAGCCAGAACCACTTCGCCGGCTGACGACGCGCTCAGATCACCGTGGTGCCGCCGTCGACGACCAGCTCCATGCCGTTGACGTAGCTCGAGTCGTCCGAGGCGAGGAACAACGCGACCGACGCGATCTCTTCGGGGCGGCCCATCTCCCGCCGCGGGATCACGGACTCGAACTGCGCCTTCGCCTCCTCGTCCATCACGTCCGCCAGGATCGGCGTGGCGACCTGGCCGGGGGTCAGCACGTTCACCCGGATCTTCCGGTCCCGCAGCTCGGCCACCCACACCCGGGCGTAGGCGGGCAGCACGGCCTTGCTCGCCGCGTACACACTCCACTCGGGATAGCCCCGCAGCGACGCGTTCGACCCGGTCATGACGATCGAGCCGCCGTCGTTGAGCAGCGGAAGCGCTTTCTGGATCGTGAACAGCGTGCCGCGCGCGTTCAGCGAGAAGGCGGCGTCGAACTGCTCCGGGGTGATCTCGCCGAGCTTGCCCTGCTCGCCCGTCCCGGCGCTCGCCCACACCACGTCGACCGAACCCTTCTCCCGCTTGACCGTCTCGAACAACCGGTCCAGGTCGTCGAGGTCGGCCGAATCACCCTGGACGCCGGTGACGTTCCGGCCGATCAGCTTGACGGCGTCGTCCAGCGCGTCCTTCCGCCGGCCCGAAATGAAGACGTGCGCCCCTTCGTCCACGAACAGCTTCGCACCGGCCAGCGCCATCCCGCTCGTCCCGCCGGTGATCACCGCAACCTTGCCATCGAGCTTTCCCACGACTGCTCCATCCACTCGCTGTGCCGATGTTAAGTACACCGATCTGAGTACCTAACGTAGCGAGCCGGCGGGCCGGACGCAAGCTATGCACACCGAGCGGTACCCAAGTGCGCTAAGCTGGGGATGTGACAGAGGTGGAGAAGGGACCGCGAGGCCTGCGGCGCGGCCGGGGCGCGCGGGAGCGCATCCTCAGCGCGTCACAGCAGCTGTTCCGCGACCAGGGCATCAACGGCACCGGCATGGACCAGCTCTGCGCGGTGGCCGAGGTGTCCAAACGCACGCTGTACCAGCACTTCGCCGGCAAGGACGAGCTGATCGCCGAAGGCCTGCGCCGATTCGACCCCGAGATCCTGCCCGAAGTGTTCGACCGCACCGACCTCACACCTCGCGAACGGCTCCTCGCCGTGTTCGACGTGCACTCGCCCCTGTGCCCCTTCATCGCGGCGGCCGTCGAAATCCCCGACCCGGGTCACCCGGCACGCGTCCACGCCCGCGACTACAAACTGGGCTTCGCCGCCCGGCTCACCGAGGCCGCCCGCGAGGCCGGCGCGTCCAGCCCGGAACAGCTCGGCGAGCAACTGGCACTGCTCCTGGACGGCGCCTCGGCCCGCAGCCGGGTCCTCGACGCCGAGGCGTTCACCACCGCCGCCGCCGTCGCGGCCGTCCTCGTCGACAACGCCATCCCCGCGGCAGCGGTACCGGCCGAGTAGCACAGCCAACGCCGCTCGCCCACGGCGTGTCCATCCAGGCCGTTGTCCCCCGGGAGAGCTACTAGAGCTGGCCCACTCCGGGGTGACGTTCGCGCGGTCCTGCCCTCGCTACCTTCAGCGCCGTCAAATCCATTGAACGCGGAGGGCGAGCACCATGAGGAAGACACGCGGGTCACGGTTCGCGGCGGCTTTGGCGGTGACCACGCTGACCGTTCTCGGCGTGGCGGCGTGCGACAGCGCGGACGACGAAGACAGCCCGGGGCCGCCCGCGGCGCTCGCGTGGGGAGCGTGCCCGGCGCCGGCGCCGGGCACGACCCGGGATCCCCGGCTCACCTGCGCGAAAGTGCAGGTGCCGCTGGATTACAGCCGGCCGGACCGCGCGTCGATCGAGGTCGTCATCTCCCGGCTGGGTGCCGCCGATCCCGCCAAGCGCCACGGCGTCCTGCTGCTGAACCCGGGTGGTCCGGCGCTGCCAGGGCTCGACACACCCGGCGCGATGGCCCCGACGCTGCCGAAACCGGTCCTGGACGGCTACGACCTGATCGGCTTCGACCCGCGCGGCGTCGGGACCAGCACCCCGCAGAGCTGCGGCCTCGAGAACCCCAGCGTCGCCGCCCTCTTCCCCTACCCCGCCGCCGACGGCTCGATCGACGCGAACGTCCAAGCCGCCCGGGCCACGGCCGCCAAGTGTGCTGCCACGGCCGGGGAGAACCTGCGTTACTTCACCACCGCCAACACCGCCCGCGACCTCGACCGCGTCCGGGAAGCCCTGGGCGAAGCCAAGATCTCGTACTGGGGCCAGTCCTACGGCACCTACCTCGGCACCGTCTACAGTGCACTGTTCCCGGACCGCACCGACCGCGTGATCCTCGAAGGCAACGTCGATCCCGCCCACGTGTGGGCCGGCGAAGCGGCGAGCTGGAGCAAGGGCATGGCCGAGCGGTTCCCCGACGCGGCCGCCGTCGCCGCCGCGCAGAACGGCGCCCTCGGGCTCGGCGCCACCCCCGCCGAGGTCACCCGGACCTACCTCGCGCTCGCCGACCGGCTCGACCACCGGCCGGCGCCGGTCCCGGGCACGCCACAGTCGTTGAGCGGGGCGATGCTGCGCGGCGTCACCTACGCGCTGCTCATCCACAACAACACCCTGCCGGTGCTCGCCCAGGTCTGGAAGGCCGCCGGCGACCTGGCCGACGGGCGGGTCACCGACGCCGACGGCGCGGTGCTCAAGCAGGTGTTCGCCGACGGCCCGGCCACCCCGGGCGTCCCCGCGGACAACCAGGCGACCATGTTCCTGGCCCTCACCTGCGGCGACGCCGAGTGGTCCCACGACATCGGCACCTACGCCCGGGCCACCGCCGCCGACCGCTCGGCCTGGCCCCTGACCGCGGGCATGCCGGCGAACATCTGGCCGTGCGCGTTCTGGCCGCAACCGGTCGAGAAGCCGGTCACCGTGACCGGACAGGGCCCGCGCAACACCCTGATCCTGCAGAACCGCCGCGACCACGCCACACCGTGGGACTCCGGACTCGGGCTGCGCCACGCACTGGGCAACCGCGCCGCCTTCGTCGGCGTCGGGAGCGGCGGGCACTACGTCTACCACGAAGGCTCGGCCTGCGCGGACGCCGCCACCGCGGCCTTCCTCGACACCGGCCGGCTGCCGGAGAAGGACCTCGACTGCACCGACGTCACGACGCAGTGATCGGCCCGGCGCGGGCGGCCTGCCTGGACGGAGGCCGCCCGTGCCCTTGACTCTCGACCCACTCGAGATCCCATAGTGGCGGCATGAAAGAGCTTTACGCCATCGGAGTCGTCGCCCGCCGCACCGGCCTGAGCGTGAGCGCGATCAGGTTCTACGCCGACGAAGGCGTCGTCACGCCCACCGCTCTCACCGAGGGCGGCTTCCGGCAGTACGACGTGCACGCCATCGCCCGGCTCGAACTTGTCCGCACCCTGCGCGACCTGGGCGCCGGGCTGGACGACATCCGCCGGGTGCTGACCGCGGAGACCACCCTGCCCGACCTGGCTCGCACGCACCTGCGGCTGGTCGAGGACCAGCTGCGGCAGTTCCGGGCCCGCCGCGCCGTGCTGCGGACCGTCGTGCGGCAACAGACCACGACGGACCAGGTGAGCCTGCTGCACAAGCTCGTGTCGATGTCCGACGACGACCGGGACGCGCTCATCACCCGGTTCTGGGACTTCGTCACCGACGGCTTGGACGTCCATCCCACCTACGTCGACGGGCTGCGCAGCCGGCGCCCGCACCTGCCCGAGGAGCCCTCCACCGAGCAGCTCGAAGCGTGGATCACCCTCGCCGAAATCGTGCAGGACGAAGAGTTCCGCACGGCGGTGCGGGAGTTCTACCACCGCACCTTCGGTACCGCGCGGGGCAAGCTGATGGCGACGCCGGAGATGATGGCCCGCGCCGAGAAGCATCGGCAGCTCCTCATCGAAGCACGGGCCGCACAGCAGTCCGGGGTGCCCGCGGATTCGGCGCGGGCCCGGGACATCGCCGAACGGGTGGCCGCCGACTCGGCCGAGTTCACCGCCACCGTGACCGGGAAGCACGACGTCGAACGGGCCCGCCGCAGCATCACCGAATTCGACCGGAACGGCCAGGGCGCACAGTGGCTGGCCAAGTCGACCGGCCTGAAACTGCTGACCAGGTACCACTCCCTGGTGGCGACGATCAACGGCACGCCCCAGCCGGGCCCGGACCCGGGCAAGGCGGCGGCGCTGCGCGAGTGGCTGGCCGCCGCTCTGCGTTGATCAGCGGAATCCGGACCGAAGTGCCGCCGCCGCAGCTGATTCACGCGCTCGCGGGCGGCCGAGGTCCGTCGCACCGCCTCTTTCCCGGGCGCCGCAACGGGAAGGGCCCGGCATCACTGGGCCCGGGCATGGCCGGCGGAAACCGTGGACCGCGGGTCGGTGTTTTGGTGGCGAGGAGGGCAGAACCGCCACCCGGATGACGTCGCGGAAGCAGGTCCGCCGGACTAGGCTCGGATCCGGAGTCTCAGTGAAACTCTTCGACAGTCACGGTGAACGCGGACCCGAGGGAGCCATCGACGTGGTCGAGACGCACGACATCGTTCGCCCGCCCGCCGAGCTCAGCGCGGCCCTCGCGGCCATCGGCAGCGCGACGGCCAGCGGCGAGCTCAGCCGCATGGGCATCCGCAGCGCGTTCATCCGCGGCCCGGTCTCGGTGACCCCCGGCGTGCGCGTGGCCGGCCCGGCGCTGACACTGCAGTTCCTGCCGAAACGGGAAGACCTCTATCCCGTCGAGGAATACGAAGAACCGGAGAAGCAGCTGCACCGGCACGTCATGTACCACGCCCAGCCCGGCGACATGATCGTCGTCGACGCGCGCGGCGACATGAGCAGCGGGGTGTTCGGCGAGATGATGCTGACCTACTTCAAGGGCCGCGGCGGCGCCGGCGTCGTGGTCGACGGCTGCCTGCGCGACACCGGCGAAGCCAAGCAGCTCGGCCTCGGGCTGTGGATCCGGGGCGCCACACCGAACTTCCACACCCAGACCGGCATCGTCCCGGCCGCCGTCAACGTGCCGGTGGCGTGCGGTGGCACGCTCGTCGAGCCGGGCGACATCGTCGTCGCCGACGACGACGGGGCGGTCGTCGTGCCGGTCAAGCTCGCCCCCGCCCTGGTGGCCCACGCTCAGGAACACGCGGAATGGGAGGAGTTCTCCCGGATCCGGCTGGCCGAGGGCGGCGACCTGCGGCGGTACTACCCGCTGTCGGACGAGGCCCGGCCGGAGTACGAACAGTGGCGCGCCGAACAGGGCCGCGCCTAGTGTCGCGCGTCGCAAGTCCCCTGACGGCCAGGAGGCCAGACCAGGGTCGCCCCCGAAGCTCACGTCCCCAGCCGGGCCGCGATGCTTCCGGGAGCGTCCCGGCCCCAAACGCCCCAATGTGGCGTTGGGTGCGTCCAACGCACCCAACGCCACATTGGGGCGCATCGCCCGGACCCCGTCAACGAACCTCAGACGCACGACACTAGCTCCACAACCGGTCGTGGCTCGACTCCCCGTCCCAGTGCGTCGTCTCGGCGAAGAACACCGGATCACGGGGGTCGAGGTGGCGGCGCAGCAGCTCCTCGTCGACGTCGCCGAACCCCAGGCCCGGCGTGTCCGGCACCGTGATGTGGCCGTTCCGGATCAGCGGGCGGGGCAGGCCGGTGACGAGGTCGCTCCAGAACTCCACCTCGGCGGCGTGGTGTTCGAGGGCGAGGAAGTTCTCGGTGGCGGCGGCCAGGTGCACGCACGCCATCGTCGCGATCGGCGACGCCGCCAGGTGCAGCGCCATCGCGATCCCGCGTTCCTGCGCGTAGTCGCCGATCCGCTTGGTCTCCGCGATGCCGCCAGCCGTCGCCGGGTCGGGGTGCGCGACGCGGATGGCGCCCGCGTCCAGCAGCGGCCGGAAGCCGTCGAGCAGGTAGATGTCCTCCCCCGTGCACGTCGGGACGTCGACGGCGGTGGTGAGCTGCCGCCACTGGTCGGTCAGCTGCCACGGGATCAGGTCCTCGATCCACGCCAGGGTGAACGGCTCCAGCGCCCGGGCGATCCGGATGCCGGAGTCGAGGGCGATGTGACCGAAGTGGTCGGCGGCGAGCGCGATGTCGTAGCCGACGACGGAGCGGACGATGTCCACATAGGACACCAGGTGGTCGACGCCCTTCGCGGTGACCTGGATGCCGGTGAACGGGTGCATCGTCGTGGCGTCCGCGCGGGCACCCGGCGGCGCGATCAGCGCCCCCGGCACGTCCCACAGCAGGTCGATGCCCACGTCCATCTTCAGCATCGTGAACCCGCGCTGCTTGCGGTCCAGCAGCCGGACGCCCATCGCGCGCGGGTCCGGCAGTGACGGCGTGTCCGCGTAGCAGCGGATCTCGTCCCGGAACCGGCCCCCGATCAGCGCGTACGCGGGCACGCCATACGCCTTGCCCGCCAGGTCCATCACCGCCATCTCGACGCCGGAGACCCCGCCGCCCTGCCGGCCGTGGAACCCGAACTGCTTGATCTTGCGGAAGATCTTGTCGACGTCGCAGGGATTATCCCCGACGAGCCTGCTCTTGAGCATCAGCGCGTAGGTGGCACCGGCCCCGTCGCGCACCTCCCCGTAGCCGGACAGGCCCTGGTTGGTGTCGATCCGGATGATCGACGAGCGGAACGGCACCCCGGCCACATTGGCCACCCGCAGGTCGGTGATGCGCAGCTTGCTCGGCCGGGACGCCGTCGCGACGTGCTCCTCCGTGATCTCGCTCATCCCTTCACCGCTCCCGCGGTGAGGCCCTCGGTCAGGAACCGCTGCCCGAAGCCGTACATGAGCACGACCGGGATGCTGACCAGCAACGAGGCCGCGGCCAGCTGCCCCTGCGGGACGACGTCGCCGAAGATCATCGACTGCATGCCTACGGGCAGCGTCTTGTAGTCGTCCTTGGTGATGAACACGAAAGCGAACAGGAACTCGTTCCACGCGTTGGTGAGCGTGAACAGCGCGACCGCGAGCAGGCCCGGTTTGGCCAGCGGCAGCACGATCCGGCGGAACGCCCCGAACCGCGTGCAGCCGTCGACCAGCGCGGCCTCCTCGAGCTCGGCCGGGATCGACTTGAAGTAGCCGACGAGCAGCCACGTCGCGAACGGCAGGGTGAACGTGGGGTAGGCGAGCACGAGCGACCACAACGAGTCGTTGAGCCCGATCCCGCTCATCAGCTGGTACAGCGGGATGAACAGCAGCGCGCCCGGCATCACGTAGGTGAGCAGGATCGTCACCGTGAAGCTCTCCGAACCCCGGAACTTCAGCCGGGCCAGCGCATAGCCGGCCAGCGCCGCGCAGACCAGGGCGATCACGGTGGACGCCACCGACACCAGGATCGTGTTGAGGTACCAGGTGCCGAACGCCCGGCCCGAGAACAGGTTGGTGAACTGCTCGGTGCTCCACGGTGTCGGCCAGAGGTCGTCGCCGCGCGCGACGATCTGGTCGTCGGACTTGAAGGCCGTGACCGTCATCCAGTAGATCGGGGCGAGCACGAAGCCCAGCAGGCCTGCGAGCGCGACCCCCGAGCCGCCGCCGGCGACCAGGCGAGCGGCCAGCCGGTTGCCGCGCGCGGCGAGCGTGGAGACGACCCGGCCGACGGCGGCCGCGAGCACCACGAACACGCCCAGCACGAGCGCGGCCTTCCAGACGATCTGCGGCGACGCCCAGACCAGCACGAGCACCGAGCCCGCGACGATCACCCACGGCAGCGCCCGGCGCTGGACGGGACTCAGTGACCTACCCCGCCCCATATCGGCCGCGCCCGGCTGGTCGCTGCGGCGCATCATCCGCACGAGGATCACCACGAGGACGGCGATGATCGGCAGCATGACCAGCGTGACCGCGGCGCCCGCGCCCAGCTGCAGCTGCTGGATCGCCTTCGAGTAGGCCACCATCACGTACGGGGCGGTGGCGTCGCCCGGTCCGCCCTGGGTCATCAGCCAGATCAGGTCGAAGTTGTTGAACGTCCAGATCGAGGACAGCAGCACCGTCACGATCATGACCGGGCGCAGCCCCGGCAGCGTGATGTGCACGAAACGCTGCCACGACGAGGCGCCGTCCACCATCGCCGCCTCGTGCAGACCGCTGTCGATGGCCTTGAGCCCGGCGAGGAGCGTCACCGTGAAGAACGGGACGCCCTTCCAGACGTTGACCAGGATGACCGCCGGCAGCGCGAGCGCGGGATCGGACAGCCACTCCGCGGGCCACTTGTCGACGAGCCCGATCGCGGCGAGGGCGGGCCCGATCCCGGAGTCGGTGAGCAGGACGTTGACGCTGCCGAAGATCGGGTCGAGCAGCGACCGCCAGGTGAAGGCCGTGACGACCGTCGGGATCACCCACGGCAGCAGGATCACCCCGGCGATGATCGCCCGGCCGCGGCGCATGTGGTGCAGCATCAACGCCGCGATGAGCCCGAAGACCACCTTGAAGATCTCGGCGTAGGCGGTGAAGACGAACGAGTTGAGCACGCCCTTGTGGAACACCGCGTCGTCGATGAGGGCGGTGTAGTTGTCCAACCCGACGAAGACGGTGTCCGCACCGTGGCGCTCGGTGGCGCTGGTGACGACCGAGCTGATGATCGGGACCAGGATCAGGCCGGCGACCAGCACCAGCGTCGGCCCGATGAACACCGCCGCGAGACGCCAGTCGCGCCCGAGCCGCCGCTGGGCCGGGGTGAGCGAGGACGACGCGCCCGGCGCCGGACGGGCCGGCGCCGGGTGTGTCCTCTTCGGACGCAGGACGGTCACTGCCGGTAGCCCTGTTGCTCGAAGATCTGGACGATCCGGGTGTGGGTCGAGGCCACGGCGTCGGCCGGCCGGGTGCCCTGGATGACCGACTGCATCATGTCGGTCAGCAGGTAAGCGGCGGTGGCGGCTTGCTCGCCGGGGCTCGGCGCCTGCGGGAAGGCGTACCCGGTCTTGGTCTTGATCGGGAGCGCCGCGCGGGTCTGCTCGCGCAGCGCGGCGAAGGCCGGGTCACCGGTGGTGTAGTACGGGTCGGAGTCCCACACCTTGTCCCACGAGGGATTCACCAGGCACGGCGCTTCCTTCGCGACACCGAGCAGGGCGCTCCCGCCGACCATGAACTTCGCCACCAGCTTGGCGAGGTCGGGGTTCTTCGCCCCCTTGAACACGACGAACGAGTTGGACTCGCCGTACGCGAGCGGCCGGTCGAGCGCCGGTCCGGTGGCCCCGTTGAACGGGTGGGTGTTGGCGTAGACCGGGTTCTTCTTGGTCTTCGAGTCGGCGTAGACGCTGAACTGGTTGAGCGTGAGCCCCAGGATCTGGGCCAGCCAGTTCTCGTTGTTGCTCGAGTCGGTCCAGCTCCCGATTCCGGGCGGCAGCATCGGCTTGTACTTCGGGTTCGTGTAGATGTCGCCGATGAACGTGACGGCTTCGACGGTCTCCGGCGAGTTGAACGTCACCTTCGTGCCGGTGTTGTCCGCGATCGCCCCGCCGTAGGTGTTGATGACGTTCGCGATGAAGCCGTTGGCGTCGCCGGAGCGGTTCACCGTGAGCCCCCAGCCGAAACGCCGCTTCGCCGGGTCGGAGACGGCCAGCGCGTTGTCGCGCAGCTCTTCCCACGAGTAGTAGGGCTTGAGCGGGAGACCCTTTTCCTGGTACCAGTCCTTGCGCAGGTACATCCCGGTCGCGATGAAGTGGTACGGGATCGCGAACCAGCGCCCGTCGAACACGCAGTAGTTGGCCGCCTCCGTCGCGGGTTCCCCGTAAAGCGCTTTCATCTCGGTGACCACGTCGGTGACGTCGGTGAGGGCGCCGAGGTTGTGGAGCTGGCCGACGAACCGCCGGTCGCTCATGAAGGCCAGGTCGCGGTTGGTGCCCGCCTTCACCTCGGCGTCCATCTTCGCGACCATGTCACCGGCGTCGCCGGAGACCAGGTCGTTGCGGACCGTGGTGCCGGTGGCCTGCGCGAACACCTGCAACGACTTGTCCAATGCCTTGTTCGCGGCCTCGGAGTACAGCTTCTGCGAGAGCATCCCCGCCGACCCGCCGCGCAGCGCGGCGGCCTGATCGAGCAGTGCCTTGGGGACCTGGACGTCGACCTGCGGTGCGGGTGCGGGGCCGCTCCCGCACCCGGCGAGACCGAGCACGCCCAGCGCGCTCACTCCCGCGCTCATCCCGAGGAACGTGCGTCTCGACAGGTCCGTTTTCTCTTCCATGACAACTCCTCTCGCGTCCGATCGAGCGGACGCGTACCGACGGGGCGACGGTGCAACCGGCGGGACAGCGAGGCGAGCGCCCCGCTGCGGGTCGTTCATGCGGCGAAGGACGCCGAACTGGTGCATGCGGTGTGGATAACACCGAAGTCGAGGTGCGCGCGGGCGTCGCGGTGGAAGAAGTTCTCGCCCAGTAACAAGGTTCGGTCCGGATGTCCGGCCGCCGCTGCGAGGAAGGGCGCGTCGACGTGTTCGCGGGCGAGCGGACGACGGGGCTCGACGTCACGGGCCGGCGGCCGGCGGCCCGCACGCGCGACGCCCGGTCCGGGGCCGGTCGGTCCCGGCCGGATCGGCGGGATCGCGGGTGCTGCCATGCCTCGTCCGTCCTCGTCGTCGGTTCCGGATCCCGGTCGTGCGGTGTGCTAGCGCCGCCGGGTGGCCCGCTTGGTTCGCTGCGTCTGCGCGATGAGCGTGGAGTTGTTGCTCAGGTGCTTGCGCATCGCCGCGCGGGCCCGTTCCGGGTCGCGCGCCACGAGCGCCTCGTAGATCTCCGTGTGGTCGGTGGTGGCGCAGCGCAGCGCGGCCGGCCCCTCGTTGGTGATGCGCCGGCTGGCCGTGCCGAGCCAGCGGGCGGAGTACATGATCCGGTCCAGGATGCGGTTGTCGGCCGCCCGGCAGATCTCCATGTGGAACTCGTGGTCGACCTCGAGGTAGGCCTCGGGATCCGCCTCCAGCACCGACATCCGGTCGATCTCGGCCCGGAGCCGGGCCAGCGTCTCGTCCGTGACGGTCGCCGCGGCCATCGCGGCGAGTTCCGGTTCGAGCAGCACGCGCAGCTGGTGCAGCTCCTGCAGCAGCTCGCCGACGATCTCCGCGGGCAGCCACTCGATCAGCAACGGGCTCAGGTAGTCCCATTCCGCGCGGGGACGCACGACGACGCGGCGGCCCTGCGCGACATCGACGATATCGAGCGAGGCGAGGATCTTGAGCGTCTCCCGCGCCACTACACGGGACACCCCGAACTCCTGGGAGATGTCGAGCTCCGACGGGGCCCGGCCCTCCTTGAACTCGCCGCTGACGATGCGCCGGGTCAGGTGGGCCGCCACCTGCACCGGCAGAGTCCGGACCTTGACAGCATCCTGTGACTCTTGTCTCCTTTGCATGTCATCAGCTTATCGGACAAGTTGGACCTCGCGACAGTCCATTCGTACGCACTACCCGGCGGCGGGAGAACAATGCGGATCGTGAACGTCACGACGGCGGTGGTGGCCTACCACGGTCAGGCCACGCTGGTGCGGATCGACACCGACGAGGGCATCAGCGGGTTCGGCGAGGCCAATCCCGACGCCGGCGCGGGCGCCGTCGTCGGGATGATCGGCTTCCTGGCCCCCCTCCTGATCGGCGAGGACCCGCGCAACGTCGAGCGGTGCTGGGAGAAACTGCGGCGCGGCAAGGTTTTCGCGGGTGTCCAGGGCGGAGTGTCCGTGATCGCGCTGTCCGGGATCGAGCTCGCGCTGTGGGACATCGCGGGCAAGGCCGCGGGCCAGCCGGTCTACCGGTTGCTCGGCGGGAAGTTCCGCGACCGCATCCGCCTCTACGCCGACTGCGGCGACGGCGACGACCCGGCGGGCTCGATCGCCGGGTGCGTCGACCGGGCCCAGCGGATGGTCGCCGAAGGCTTCACCGCCATCAAGTTCGACATCGACAACCTGCGTCACCCGGCCAAGTTCGACGATTTCAACCACACGATCAACGCCGCCGAGCTGCGCTCGATGGTCGAGCGCGTGGCCGCCGTCCGGGAAGCGATCGGACCGGACGTCGATCTGGCCATCGACCTCCACGCGCGCTACGACGTGCCGAGCGCGTGCCGGATTTCGTGGGAGCTCGAGCCGTTCCGCCTGATGTGGCTTGAGGAACCGCTGCCGGCGGAGAACGTCGACGCGCTGGTGCGCGTGCGGGAGCAGACCCGCACGCCGATCTGCGCGGGCGAGAACCTCTACCTGCGGTGGGGATTCCGCGAGCTGCTCGAACGCGGCGCCGTGGACGTCATCGAGCCGGACGTGCCGAAGTGCGGTGGCCTCGCCGAGGCCAAGAAGATCGCCAACCTCGCGGAGCTGCACTACATCCCGTTCGCACCGCACCTGGTGTCGACGCCGCTGGGCACGATGGCCACGTCGCACCAGTGCGGCGCGATCCCCAACTTCCTGGTCCAGGAATGGCACGCCCTCGAGGAGCGCGCGGTGTGGGACAGCTACGTCCACGCCCCCGACGGGAGCGGCTCGATCGTCAAGGACGGCTACATCACGCTTCCCGACACTCCCGGCATCGGCGTGGAGCTCGACATGGACGGCGTCCGGGCCCACGCCGTCGCGGGTTACGGGGTGTTCGAGTAGCCGGTCACGCGAGCCGACCCGGCACCGTCCGCGCGGTCAGTACACAGTGGAGGGTCAGCTGGTGCTCGGCGGCCTGGTCCGCGTACCCGGTCAGGACGGCTCGTCGCCCTGGGCGTTCCGGCTCCGGTAGGCCGTGACGCTGGCCCGGTGCGCGCAGGTCCGGGTGCAGTACTGCTTCGAGCCGTTGCGCGAGAGGTCCACGAAAGTGCCCCGGCAGTTCGACCCGGCGCACACGCCGAGCCGAGCCGGGCCGAGCGTGGCGATCACGGCGGCCAGCGCGCTGAGCGTGGTCGCGGCCAGGTGCGCCGAGCAGCGGTCGGTGTCGGCGGTGACCTCGGTCCACCAGCGGTCGTGATCGTGGCGCAGCGCCGGGGTGGCGCGGCTGCGACGCAGGCCGTCGTTGATCAGGGCCGCGGTTCCGGCCGCGTCGGTGGTGGCTCGTTCGAGCACGGCACGCACCGTCTCGCGCACCGCGCGGACCTCCGCCAGGTCGGCGCCGGTGAGCCGCCGCGGACCGGTCCCCTGCTCCCCGGCCAGGCCTGCTGGGGAATGGGCGTCGAGGAAGTCCCGGAGCTGCGCCACGGTCTCGAGCGCGTCCTCTCCCTTGATCGGCTTCCAGGTGTTGGCGAGATCGACGGCCGTCCGGACCGCCGCGTCGGTGTAACACGCATCGAGCATTTGACGTGTCTCCTCACCGTTCCGTAACGTGACATCCAAAGCAGCTGTCACGTGTCACACCATACCGAGAGGAGACGACGATCCGAGCGGACGGGGCCCTCAGCGGCGAAACGGACCACTCCCCGGACGGGCGCCGGCTGGGGCTGGTCCTGGGGTTGCTGGTGCTGCCGCAGTACGTCGCCCTGGGCGCGCCGTCGGTGGCGCTGCCGGCCATCGGCCGCGGGCTCGCGGTGCCGTTCGGGGCCACGGCCTGGATCCTCGCCGCGTGGTCGCTGACGTCCGCACTCGCGATGCCGGTCGCGGGCCGGCTGATGGGCCGGTGGAGCCCCTTCCGGGTCCTCGTCGCCGGGGTCGTGACCCTCGCCGCGGGCTCGGCGCTCGCGGGAGCCGGCCCGACGCTGCCGGTCGTCATCGCCGGCCGGCTGCTCGGGGGCGCCGGGGCGGGCGCGACCGTGATCGCCGTCTTCGCCGCGGTCACCGCCCTTCCGGGGCGGGAACGGATCCGGGCGCTGGGGATCATCGCCGCCGCCAGCGCGACGGCATCGGCGTGCGGGACCCTGCTGGGCGGGGCGGTCACCGCCTGGCTGGGGTGGCGTGCCGTGCTCGCGATCCCCGTCGTCGCGCTACCGCTCCTGCCGGCCGCGTGGGCGAGCAGGCGCTCGTTCGCGCCTACCGGTGGCGGTGAGCCGGCCGGTCGGTTCGACGTCGTCGGCGCGGCCGTGCTGTCGGTGCTCGCCGGCGCGGTGATCACGCTGCTGCAGGCGCACTCGGTCGGTCTCCCGGCAGCGGTGACGCTCGTCGTGGCCGCCGCCGGGGCGCTCGCCGCCGCAGGACTGTGGTGGCGCGTGCGGCGCACGCCCGACGGGTTCGTGCCCCGCCGGGTGATCGCGGCCCGCGGCTTCCTGCCCGCCGGGGTCATCGGCGGGACGGTCTTCGCCGGCTACTACGGGGTGCTGTTCCTCGCCCCGTCCCTGATCGAGCAGGCCACGGGCGGCGGCGCCCTGGAAGCCGGCGCGCTCCTGGTCCCGGCCGCCGCCTGCTCGGTACTGGCCGGACGGCTGGTCGGCACCCTGACCGGCCGGTTCCCCGGCTGGCGGATCTCGGCCGGGCTGGCGGCCCTCACCGTCGTCGGCGTGCTCGTGGTCGCCGTCTTCACCGGGCCGGTTCCGGTCGTCGTCGGCACGGCGCTGACCGTGTGCGGGTTCGCCGGCGCGCAGGCCGTGCTGGTGGGCCTCGCACCGGAACTGGTCGCTACGCGCGACCGCGACACCGCACAGGGCCTGCTCACGTTCCTGATCTTCCTGGGCGGCGGGATCGGCCCGGCCGCGGTCGCGGGCCTGTCCGGCGTCGTGCCGGTGCCGGTGGCCCTCGCCGTGCTCGCGGCCCTGCCGCTGGCCGGACTCGTCCTCAGCCTGACCCGGCGCCCCGGCGCCTGACCCGCATCCGTACCGAGAAAGGGGCCCGCTGTGGCCGCCGAACCGTTCGAAGTCAGCGTCACCGAAGCCGAGATCGCGGATCTGCGTGACCGGTTGCGCCGGACGCGGTGGCCCGATCCCGAGCCGGTGGACGACTGGTCGCAGGGGTTGCCGCTGGCCTACGCGCAGGAGCTGTGCCGCAGCTGGGCCGAGGACTACGACTTCGGGTTCGCCCAGCGGCTGAACGTCTTCCCGCAGTACCGCGACACCGTCGACGGGCTGGGCGTCCACTTCCTGCACGTCCGCTCGCCGGAGCCGGCCGCGTTCCCGCTGGTGCTCACGCACGGGTGGCCGGGTTCGGTGCTCGAGTTCCTGGACATCCTCGGCCCGCTGACCGACCCGCGCGCGCACGGCGGGGACCCGGCGGACGCGTTCCACGTCGTCGCGCCGTCGCTGCCCGGCTACGGCTGGAGCGACAAGCCGTCGACGACCGGCTGGGGCGTCAAGCGCATCGCGCGCGCCTGGGACACGTTGATGGTGTCGCTGGGGTACGAGCGGTACGGCGCGCAGGGCGGTGACTGGGGTTCGGCGGTGTCCGGCGCGCTGGGCGAGGTGGCGCCCGAGCGGGTCGCCGGCGTGCACGTGAACCTCGGGTCCGTCGCGCTGGGCACGTTCGCCGACCCGACGCCCGCGGAGCGCGTGAACCTCGAGGCCGCGAAGGAGTTCCAGCGCACCGGCCGGGGATATTCGGGACAGCAGGCGACCCGGCCGCAGACGCTCGGCTACGGCCTCACCGACTCCCCCGCGGGCCAGGCCGCCTGGATCGCCGAGAAGTTCCGGGCCTGGACGGACAACGACGGCCACGCCGAGGACGCGGTGTCGCGGCAGCAGCTCCTCGACGAGATCTCGGTCTACTGGTTCACCGCCTCGGCCACGTCGTCGGCGCGCCTGTATTGGGAGAGCTTCGCCGAATTCCGGGACACGGTCACCGCGCCGTCCGGGCTGTCGGTCTACCCGCGCGACATCACGGTCCCGTCGCGCCGGGAGGCCGAGCGGCGGTTCACCGACCTGCGCTGGTTCGAGGAACTGCCGCGAGGTGGCCACTTCGCCGCACTGGAGCAGCCGGAGTCGCTGGTCGAGCAGGTGCGCGGGTTCTTCCGTCTCTTCCGCTGACTGTGCGTTCCTTCGGCAGCCGTGCGGTCCCTCCTCGAAGTGTCGGCGTGCAACCGTGTGGCGGCACTGTGCTCCCCCGGCTAGAAGGTCGCCGCCGCCGGGTTCGGCTGCCAGTTCGTCGAAGGGCCGGGCTTCCACCGGTACGACGCGAAACCCGTCTGGGACGCCCTGGCCGCAGCTGGTCTCCCCGCGCCGCACCCCCGCTGGCGCCCGTCGGGAGCTCACCACCTGTAACGGCCTCGACACCGTTCGCGACCTACGAAGACCAACTCAGCGAGGAGTGATCGATGGCCGTCGAGGTAAGTACCAGCCGCAGCTACGAAGACAAGTATCCGAACGGCGAGCACTTCGAAGCCTCGCGTCCGGAAGGAATCCTCTACGTGTACGGCGGCAAGGACCCCCAGGGCGACGACAAGGTCCTCGCCATCTACTCGCCGGGGAACTGGCAGTCCGTGAAGATCACGGAGGGCAAGGAGAAATGAGCCCCCGCGTCCGGCCCGCGCGGGCCGGACCGTCACCGGGCCGCAGCGCGTCGCCGAGTGCCCGGCCTCAGCGGTCCGGGCCGGCGCGTGGGGGCCGGGGTATCCACCGCCACAACGCGCCCGCCGCCGCGAAGCCGACCAGGCCGCTCGCCACGATTCCGGCGCCGAGGCCGGCCAACGCGGTCACCACGGACAGGATCAGGGGACCGGCGCCGGCGCCGATGTCCGCGAGCTCGTTCCAGATACCGATGTGCGTCGGCCGTCCCACCCGCGGCGACACGTCGGCGCCGAGCGTCATCACGATGCCCGACCCGATGCCGTTGCCGAAGCCCATCACCATGGCCACCACCATCAGCGACACCACGCCGCCCGCGAACGGCATGACGACGAAGGAAACGCCCAGCACGAGCGTCGCCGGCACGGCCACCCACCGCCGCCCGTGGCGGTCCATCACCTTGCCGGCCGGGTAGAACGTCAGCGCGTCGATGGCGCCGGCGACGCCGTAGACGATCGAGCTGGCGGTCGGCGACAGCCCGATGTGCGCCGCCCACAGCGGCACCACCGTCTGGCGGGTCTGCCGGATCGCCGACAGCAGCAGGATCCCGACACCCAGCGTCGCGTACACCCGCCACCGCTGCCGGAGCATCCCCCGCGTCGTGACGGCGGACGCGTTCACCCCGTCGCCGGCGGTGACCTCCAGGTCGGGCACCCGGAACACCAGGACGGCCGCCGCGACGATCGCGGCCAGGCTCACGTAGTACGCGCCCGGCAGCCCGGCGACCTGCATCGCCCCGGCCCCGGCGAACGGCCCGAGGAACACACCCACGCGGATGCTCCCGCCCAGCGTCGACAACGCCCTGGCGCGCATGTGCGCCGGGACGATCTCGGTCAGGTACGACTGGCGGGCCAGGCTGTAGACCGCGCTCGCCGCCCCGATCAGCAGGATCCCGCAGCCGTAGAGCAGCAGCGACGCCGGCCCGCGGCCCAGATCGACCAGGCAGGTCAGGACGCCCGCGACCATGACGGCCGCCGCCAGGAGCATCGACCGGCGCTCACCGATCCGGGTCGCCAGCATCCCGGCCGGGATGTTCGCGACCAGCGACCCGACGCCGAGCAACGCGGCGATCAGCGCGGCCGTCGACGTGCTCGCCCCGCGGTCGATCGCGCTCAGCACGACGACCGGCAGCACGGCTCCCTCGGACAGCCCGAACAGGACCGCCGGCCCGTACGCCGCCGCGGCGACCGAGCGCAGGCGAAAGTCTTCAACCATCTCCGGCCATCATGCGCGACCGGCGCGGGCGGCCGGAGCCGGGGGTGATCAATGTCGCTTCACGAATTCATGCGTTGACCAGGGCCACGGCCAAGCGTTCACGATCGACGTCCGTGGCGGCACCGCGAAACCCTCGGCCGCCGGCCGGATCCCGCACCCGCAGTCGGCCAGGTGGAAGGACGGACCGGTCCGCTGGATCCGGGCTACGACCACGAAACCGGTGACGACCCAGTCGATACAGGTCCCCGACGGACAGCAGATCGGCACGTTGACCAGCTAGCCCGAACCAACACCCTCAATCGATGAGAATCCGCGTCCCTGATCGGTTCGGCGGTTTCCGGAAAGCGCTCGAATTGCCGTTCTCCACCACGATTATTGCCGCGCGTCCGCACCATCGATCCATGGCCCAGCCGAGGGAGTTTCGATGCGTGCTTTCGTGCTCGTCGTCTTGGTGGGTGTCATTCTCGGAGCGTGCGAGTCCGTCGCCCAGCAGTTGTTCGGCCGGGTCGGCACCGGTTCGACCACGCGCTCGGGAAGCAGGTGACGGCGACCGCCGCGGCCGGCCGGTCAGCAGTAGACGTTGCCGCAGACCGCCAGGATGAACGCGGTGGCGGACAGGGTTTCGGTGGCGCCGTTCTGGGTCAGGGTGACCGAGACGGTGACTTCGTCGTCGCCGGTCAGTCCGTCGACCCGGCAGCCGGCCGTGGTGGTGCACAGGCCGGGTGCGGTCTGGTAGCCGGCCGGGACGTGCCAGGTGTAGGTCGTGCCGGCGGCCGCGCCGCCGACGGCGAACCCGGCCGAGTAGGGGCCGTGGAACTTCGCGCTGTTGTGGCAGTTCCCGGTGTAGGAGCCCACCGGACCCGGTGAGACCTGGCACCCGTAGGTCTCGCCACCCAGGGCCGCTGCGGGTCCGGCGGTCAGCACACCGATGCCCGCCGCCAGCATGACGGTCGAAACCAGGGCCGCACTCTTGCGCATGGGTTACCTCCGGAACTGGTGGTTCCTCTGTACGACACAGGGACGATACCCAGCGCGACATCCCTCAGGTAGCGCCGGACGAGTGCGGGGAATTCCGTCAGGCGAGCGGGAAACGGACGCCGATCAGGAGGACGCCCCGCCGACGGGGTGTCAGGAACTTTCCAACTCGCCCACAGCCACTCGTGGCATCGGTCAATGCGGATGTAACGCCCGTTGCGGCACGGAATTGCGTGGAATCGCCGACCATTGTCGCTTGTGGACGGGACGGGGAACCGCAATAGTCGCCAGGCGACGAAATCGAGTCTCGAAAAGGGAGTCCGATTTAGTCGGATCTGCTGGATTTGACCCCTACGACCAGGGAGCTGCATATGCGGCGTTCGTCGCTCATACTCCGGCCGGCGATTCTGGCCGCCGTCGGTGGCTTGGTGCTGGCCGGATCCATTCAGCCGGCCGGTGCGGCCGCGCCCGCGGCGAGCGCCGGGACCGCGTCGCAGGCGGTGATCGTGGTGCTGGGCGACCAGATCGCGTCAGCGCCACCGACGAAAGCGGCGTCCGGGAGCAGACGCGACCAAGCGACCAGAGCGCAGAACGCGGTGCTGGGCAAGCTCACCGGCCCGGCGCCGGCGAACGTCAAGCACTTCGCGGTCGGCAACGCCTTCTCCGCGACCGTCAGCCCCGCGCAGGCCGCCGCGCTCGCGCAGGACCCCGCCGTGGCGTCCGTGCTGCCCGACAGCAAGGTCACGCTGCCCACGCCGAGCACACCGCCGGCGGCGGCGAGCGGAGTGGCGCCGAGCGCGCAGCCCCGGACGTCGACGGCGCCCGGCGCGATCTGCCCGGCCGACCCCGCGAAGCCGCTGCTGGAGCCGGAAGCGCTCACCTCGATTCACGCCTACAGCACCGACGGCTCGAAGAGCGCGGCCGATCTCGCCGACGGCTCGGGCGTGAAGGTCGCTTTCCTCGCCGACAACATGGACCCGAACTACGCCGACTTCATCCGGCCCGACGGGTCCAAGGTGTTCGCGGACTACCAGGACTTCTCCGGGGACGGCCCGGCGACCACGGACTCGGGTGCCGAGGCGTTCGGTGACGCGTCGTCGATCGCCGCGCAGGGCACCGTGGTGCACGACCTGTCGAAGTTCGTGAACCAGGCGCACCCGCTGCCGCCGGGCTGCAACATCGTGGTGAAGGGCGTCGCGCCGGGCGCGAGCCTGGTCGGGCTCAACGTCTTCGGCTCGACCGCGACGAACTCCGCGGTGCTGCAGGCCATCGACTACGCGGTGACCGTCGACCACGTCGACGTCATCAACGAGTCGCTCGGCCTCAACCAGTACCCGGACACCAGCTCGCGCGAGCTGTTCCAGGTGTTCAACGACGAGGCCGTCGCCGCCGGCGTCACGGTCACCACCTCCAGCGGCGACGCGGGCACGACGTCCACCATCGGCAGCCCGGCCACCGACCCGCTGGTCATCTCCGCCGGCGCGACCACGGACAACCGGCTCTACGCGCAGACCACGTACGCGGCTTTCCCGTTCTCCAACGGAAAGTGGGTCAGCGACAACATCTCCGCGCTGTCCTCCTCCGGCATCACGCAGAACGGCCGCACGATCGACCTGGTCGCACCCGGTGAGGGCAACTGGGCCGACTGCGAACCGGGCTACGCGGAGTGCCAGACGTTCCAGTCGCCGCCGCAGGGCGCGGACCTGGAATCCTTCGGTGGCACCAGCGAGTCGGCGCCGCTGACCGCGGGCGTCGCGGCGCTGGTCATCCAGGCCTACCGCGGCACGCACCACGGCGCGTCGCCGACGCCGGCCCTGATCAAGCAGCTGATCACCGGCACCACGCGCGACCTCGGCTTGCCGGCCGACGAGCAGGGCGCCGGCCTGCTGGACGCGCGCGCGGCCGTCGAGGCGGCCTCGACCGCACCCGGCACCACCGGCGCCCCGGCCGGGGTGTCGTCGAACATCGCGCTCTCGACCGACCAGCTGACCCTGGACGGCGCGCCCGGCAGCACGCAGACCGCGACGGTCAAGGTGTCGAACATCGGCACCAAGCCGCTCACCGTGTCCACCGGCACGCGCGGGTTCGCGACGGCGTCGACGCAGACCCAGACCGTGCCGTTCGACGCGGCCAAGCTGCCGATGTTCACCTACTACAACGGCGCGCAGTGGGCGCAGAAGACGGTGAAGTTCAGCGTCCCGCCGGCCACCGACCGGCTGCTGACGAGGATGGCGTGGCAGGGCAGCCCCAAGACGGTCAACGGCGCCCCGGTCACCCCGGTCGTACGGTTGACGCTGCTCGCGCCGGACGGCACGTTCGTCGCGAACAGCCGGCCGCAGGGTGGCGCGGCGACGGCGAACTACGCCAACGTGGACGTCCGGCACCCGGTCGCGGGCACCTGGACGGCGGTGCTGTACTCGGTCGCGGGCGCGTCCGGGTATACCGGTGACATCCAGCTGGCCGCGGACGCGCAGCGCGCCGTGCCCTACGGCCAGGTCTCGCCCCAGATCCTGAACCTGGCGCCGGGCCAGACCAAGCCGGTCAAGGTCGCCCTGCCGACCCCGGCCTCGGGCGGCGACGCGGACTACTCGGTGACCTTCGGCAGCTCCGACGGCCACCAGACGTCCGTCTCGGCGGTGCTGCGCTCGCTCATCCCGACCGGCAACGGCCCGGGGGCCTTCAGCGGCACCATCACCGGCGGCAACGCCCGCGCGTTCTCCCCCGCGCAGACGTTCAGCTACGAGTTCGACGTGCCGCGGGGCAAGAAGGACCTCGACGTCGCCGTGCACCTGTCCGATCCGGGTACGGTCCTCGACGGCGTCCTGGTCGACCCGAACGGCGAGCTCGGCGACGTGAACAGCAACATCTCCCTCGCCTCGCCGACGACCGTGTCGCAGGGCACCGGGCTGCAGCTGACCGACGCGAACCCGCTGCCCGGGCGCTGGCACCTGGTGCTGGTGGTGCAGAACCCGGTGACGGGCAAGCAACTGCAGCAGCCGTTCACCGGCACGGTCGCCTTCGACCGGGTCTCGGTGTCCGCGCCGGCGCTGCCGAGCGGCGGCAAGCTGGCCGCGGGCCAGGCGGTCACGGTGCCGGTGACCGTGCACAACACCGGCATCGAGCCGATCGCGATCGGCGTCGACGCCCGCACCAACACCGCGCAGACGCTGCAGCCGGTCCCGGTCGGCGGCCAGACCGAGGTCGACCTGCCCGAGCCGGGCTCGATCGCGCCGGTCTACGAAGTGCCGCCGGACACGAGCAAGCTGACGGTGGCCACCTCGTCGACCAGGCCGGCCCAGGTGGAGCTGCAGAGCTCGGCCGCCGGGATCGACGTGCTCGGCGACCTGAAGCAGGCCCAGGCCGGCAGCACCGTCTCGGTCGCCACGATCGGGGAGAAGAAGGGCTACGTCACCAAGGGCATCTGGTTCGCCGACGTGCAGGAGCTCGGCCCGTTCGGGCCGGCCGGCGCCCCCGCCGGGCACGCGAGCTACACCTCGTCCCTGGTGACCGCGGGCTTCGACCACGCCGTGACCTCGTCCACCGGAGACCCGTACGACCAGGCGATCGACCCGGCGGGCACCGGCGGCACACCGGTGATCATCCAGCCGGGCCGGACGGCCACCGTCCAGGTGACCATCACCCCGTCCGGGGCCCGCGGCACCGACGTCACCGGCCACCTCAACCTGGTGACCGTCCCGACCCTGCCCACCGGCTCGACCGGCCTGCCGGAGGAGGGCACCGGCGAGGTCATCACGACCCTGCCCTACCACTACCGGATCGGCTGAGCCGAGCACCGGGCCGCCGGTTCCCCCCTCGGGAGCCGGCGGCCCGTCGCCGTCCGGGTCGCGGAACCGCGGGCTAGCGTGAGCGCCATGGACATCACCATCCACACGACCGTCCTCCCCCACGACGACCCGGACGCCTCGCTGGCGTTCTACCGCGACGTGCTCGGCTTCGAGGTCCGCAGCGACGTCGGGAAGGGCAAGATGCGCTGGATCGCGGTCGGCCCGCCCGGTCAGCCCGGCACGTCCCTCCTCCTGGCACCCCCCGGCGCCGACCCCGGCATCACCGACGCCGAGCGCCGCACCATCACCGAGATGATGGCCAAGGGCACCTACGGCTGGATCATGCTCGCCACCCCCGACCTCGACGCCACCTTCGAGAAGGTGCAGGCCGCGGGGGCCGAGGTCGTCCAGGAGCCGATCGAGCAGCCCTACGGCGTCCGCGACAGCGCCTTCCGCGATCCCGCCGGCAACCTGGTCCGCATCCAGGAACAACGCTGAGCCCGTTAATCTCGGGCCATGGCCACCTCGCAGCCCGCGCCGCTGCCCGTGCAGAAGCGGGCCTGGGACACGCGTGAGCGCATCCTGGCCGCCGCGGTCGCCTGTCTCGCCGAGGACGGCTACGCCGCGACGACGACTTCGCGCATCCAGGAACGCGCCGGCGTCTCCCGCGGGAGCCTGCTGCGCCGGTTCCACCAGGTCGGCGACGTCGGCGGGCGTGCTCGGCAGCGTGGTGCGCACGGCCTTGAGCGGCCGGTCTCGGGATCGGCTTTGATCTCGTAGGCCCGTTCGAGGCAGAACCGCCGTTCGCCCTCGGTCGCCACCAGTTCGGCGAGCCACCGCCACGCCGGCTCGTAGCCGTCGTCCTTCGCCAGCGCGACACCCAGCAGTTCCCGGGCCCGCGCCGGGTCCGATGCCCGGAGCCCGATCGCCCGATGGGTGAGCGCGACCGCGGTGTCGGGTTTCTCCGGCACGGGGACAGACCTCCGAAATCGGTTTCGCTGAGCGCCCCACATTAGGCAGCGCCCGCTTACCCGATCGATGCACCTCTGTCCCCCGATGTGTCACCACCGCGGTGCCGCCGGCCACTGTGGACGGCCGGCGGCACCCGGGCCGTCAGGCGAGCGGGCCGTACAGGCTGTTGCCCGGCGCGTCGGCGTCGGTGCCGGTGAAGTACTGC
This sequence comes from Amycolatopsis sp. cmx-8-4, assembly GCF_046548675.1. Lineage (NCBI taxonomy): Bacteria > Bacillati > Actinomycetota > Actinomycetes > Pseudonocardiales > Pseudonocardiaceae > Amycolatopsis > Amycolatopsis sp. cmx-8-4. Next base: position 37,865 of record NZ_JAEBDZ010000014.1, on the reverse strand, counting down.
CGGGTGGCGGCCGAGATCTCGTCGTGCGAGAGGTAGCCGCTGCCGTCGGTGTCGAGCAGGCCGAACGTGTACTCCGCGTCGGTCTCCGGGGTGCCGTAGCCGACCTGCAGGCGCACCCACTCCGACCGGCTCAGCTGCCCGTCGCCGTCGGCGTCGCCCATCGCCAGCAGCGCGTCGATCGCCGGCTGGAACAGGTCCTGGTACCGGTCCTCGCCGGCGAACACCGTCATGCCGCCGGTGAACTCCGCACGCGACACCCGGCCGTCACCGTCGGCGTCGAGGTTGCCCACCAAGGACTCCCAGACCCGCTGGAAGCCCGCGGTGACGGCCTGCGCGGCGGCCGTCTCGGTCGCGTACCCGAACGCGGCGGCCACCTGCGCACCACGCTGCACGAAGTCTTCGTGCTCGATGAAACCGTTGCCGTCGGCGTCGAAGTGCCGGAAGAAGTTCGACCACTTGCGCTCGAGGAGATCCTGGGACACGGAGGCCCTTTCGTCGGAGAAACCTTGCGGCGCGTCACGGTAATCAGGGGTCACCCACCCCGGCCGAGAACGGTGATCACCACCCTGCGCAACCGCAAGCGGCCGGCGACGCGCTGCCCCATGACCCGTTGGGGAAGGAACCAGCGGAATCGGGCGACACGGCTTTACCGGGTGTTCGGCTCAGCGCACAGCGCGAACAAGAAATGCGACCGAGTGGTTGTGCGCCCCAGGTGATCGCGGTGCGCTTCGACGGTACGGGCGGTTACTCCGCCGCCGGGTGGGTGCCGCCGCGGGCTACCACCACCGGGCAGAGTGCGTAGGACATCATCGCCTGGCTCGTCGAGCCCAGGGCCAGCGCCGCCAGGCCGCTGCGGCCGCGGCTGCCCACCACGAGCAGCTGCGCCCGGTCGGCCAGGTCGAGCAGGGCCTGCGCCGGGCGGCCGCGCTGGACCAGCCGCTCCACCCGGACGTCCGGGTACCGCTCCTGCCAGCCCCCCAGCCGCTCGTCGAGCAGTTCGTTCGCCGACTGCTCGATCGCGTCGCCGTCCATCGTGCGGCGGCCTTCTTCGAAGACGCCGGCCAGGAACGTGTCGTGCCAGGCGTGGACCGCGACCAGCGGTGCGCCGCGCCAGGACGCTTCGTCGAACGCCACCGCGATCGCGTCTTCGCTCGCCGGGGTGCCGTCGACGCCGACGACCACCGGGCCTTCGGTGGGCGCTTCGTCCTCGGCGATATGGGGGCGGATCAGCGCGACCGGGCACTCCGCGTGCGCGGCCAGCGCCAGCGACGCCGAGCCGAGCAGCACCCGCGCGGCCGTCGAGAGCCCCGGCGTGCCGAGCACGATCATCGCCGCGGACGCCGACTCGGCGATCAGCCCCTCCGCGGGCTGTTCCGGGCGGAGCACGACTTCGGGGGTCAGGTCCGGCGCGACCTCGGCCACGGCGGCCCGGGCCGCGTCGAGCAGCCGCTGCCCCCGCGCGCCGACGAGTTCGTAGAGCTCGTCGAAGTTCCCGCCGGCGTGCGGATAGGCCACCGGCAGCTCTTCCGTGGCGTGCACGAGCCGGAGCCCGCGGCAGCGCGTCGCGGCGGCCCGCGCCGCCCAGCGGACCGCCGTCAACGCCGGCTCCGACCCGTCGACTCCGACCACCAGGTCTGTCGCGCTCGCCATCAGCGTCCCCGCCTTCCTCGTCCGGGACCCGAGTAAAGCACCGAACGCGGCCCGCGGCCCGGGGACGACGGCCCCCAGTGGGGTGACGGCTACTTCTGCCACTGCCCCGGTTTCGGCACCCCCGGCAGCGCGGTGGTGTTGTTCCAGCTGGTCTGCGGGTTGGCCAGGCCGCCGCCGGGCTGCTTCCACAGCTGGAGGTTGATCGGGCGGCCGCTCTCCATCGCCGCGGCGAAGCTGTGGTGGCCGTCGCCGGCGAGCTTGAGCTGGTTGGAGCCCGGCGGGTAGTAGACCTTGACGTCCAAGGGCTTGTCCATCAGGCCGTCCGCCTTCCACTTCGCGATCTTGTCGTCGATCACACCCTGGAAGACGTGCTCCTGCATCGGGGTCACGTCGCCGTAGTTGCTGCCGCTGATCTTCTGCGGCTCCGGCTTGAACGTGTACTCCCCCTGCAGCTTGCCGTTCGCGCCCGGCGGCGGCTGGTGGAAGTCGTCCTTGCCCGGCGGCGGCTTCGACGCCGGGTTGCCCGTGGTGCCCGGCGCGCCGCCCGCGTCCGGCTTCGGGTTCGACGGCCCGGGAGTGTCGGGCTTCGGCTCGAGGTTCGGCTTCGAGCTCTTCGGCGGCACCGGCGGCGGGGGCGGCTTGCTGCCCGACGGCGTCGTGGTGTCCGGCTTCGGTTTCGGTTTGGGCGGCACGACGGGCTTGCCGTTCGGCCCGAGCTTCGGCGGGATCTTCGGCTTCGAGCTCCTCGGCGGCACCGGGGGCGGCGTGGGCTTCGACGAGCTGCCGCCCGTGTTGCCGGCGTCGTGCCCGCCCCTCGGAGTCTGCGGGGCACCATTGCCACCACCCGCGGACTGCGAGGTGGTGCCGCAGTTCATCAGGCCCAGCGCGTCGAACTCCGCGTACGGGTCGGGCACGTAGGCGTACGGGTCCGGTCCCGGTTCCAGACCCAGCGGGTCCTGGCTCAGGTAACGCGCCGTCGCCGGGTCGTAGTAGCGGAAGACGTTGTAGTGCAAGCCCGTTTCGGCGTCGGCGTACTGGCCGGGGAACCGCAGCGGCGTCGGCGCGGCCGTCAGCTCCCGGCCGTGCGCGGTGCGGCGGCTGGTCCACACCAGCCCGCCCCGCTCGTCGAGCAGGTCGGTCGGCGTGCCGACGGCGTCGGTGACGAACGTGCGCACCCGCGCGCCCTGGGCGTCGCGCTCACGCTGCACGACCGGGGTGACGGTGCCCGGCAGGTGGTCCCACGTGACGATCCGGCCGGGCCCGGCCTCCTCGATGAGCGTGGTGCCGTCCCAGGTGTAGATCGTGGTGGCGGTGCTGCCGTCGGCGCCGTGGCGGGTCTTGCCGACGCGGCGGCCGAGCGGGTCGTAGTGGTAGCGCCACACCGTGCCGTCCGGCGTGGCCGCCGCCGTGAGGCGGTCCCCGGACCACGTGAACGTCACCGCGCCCTGGGTGACCCGCCGGCCGTAGCCGTCCTCGGTCACCGCGAGGTCCGAGGGCGGGAGCAACGTGCCGCCGTTGTCGTAGCGGTACTCCTCGCGGCCCTGGGCCGAGGTGACGCCGACGACGCGCCCGGCGGCGTCGCGGGTCAGCGCGGTGGTGCCGGTGACGTCGTCGTGCAGCGTCGCGAGCGTCCCGTTGGCCTGGTAGCCGAACGCCCGCCGCTGCACCGGGACGCTCCCGGCGGCGACGGCCTGCGTGGCGAGCTCGCCGTGGCCGCCGAAGGTCTGGCCGAGCTGGGCGGCCCCGTCGTGGCGGCCGATCACGCGGGACGCGGTGTCGTGGCGGTAGACGATCGCGTGCGGGCCGGCCAGCAGCCCGATCGGCCGGGCGAGGTCGTCGAAGAACCAGGTGCTCTCGGCGTCACCTGGGGTGCGGCGGTGGATGTAGCCCGACTCGTCGTACTCGAAGCTCACGCTGCGCCCGTCGACGGTCTCGCGCACGACGCGGCCCAGCTCGTCCCGCTCGAACTCCACTGTGGACTCGCCGTTCGCGGCGTGCGCCAGGTGGCCGACGGGGTCGTACCGGTAGGTGGTGGTGCGCTCCGGCGCCCGCACCTCGACGAGGTTGCCGATGACGTCGTGGCGGTAGGTGGTCACCAGCCCCGCCGGGTCGGTGGAGCGGACCAGCTGCCCGGCCGCGTCGTAGGCGTAGGTGCGGGTGCGCCCGGCGAAGTCGGTCTGCGCCTGCAGCCGCCCCAGCTCGTCGTAGCGGTAGACCCAGGTGCGGCCCTGCGGGTTGGTCACCGACGTCAGCCGCAGCTCGGTGTCGTAGCCGTACACCGTGCGCGCGCCCGCCGGGTCGATGAGCGCCGTCAGCACGTCGAACGGGCCGTACTCGCGGCGGGTGACGCGGCCCAGCTCGTCGACGTGCTCGGTCTCGTTGCCTTCCCCGTCGTAGCGCCAGGACGCGCGTTCCTGCCGCGGTCCGACCCGGGCGGCCGAGCGGCCCTCGACGGTCCAGCTGAGCGCGACCGTCCCGGTCGCGGTCGGCAGCGCCCGCGGCCGGCCGAACTGGTCGGGCTCCACGCCTTCGGGCGCGGGCGGCTCGTCACCGCCGAGCGAGATGGACGTGGCGACGCCCATCGGAGTGGTGCGCGGATCCGGCGCGTCGTCTTCGTACCGGCGGTGCCAGGTCGTGCCTCCACTGTGGACGGTGATCGCGGCGGGCCCGCCCGCGTCACCCTCGATGAGCACCACGGAGCCGTCCGGCCGGTGCACCTGGGTCAGGGTGCCGTTCTCGTCGTAGCCGTAGCGGGTGGTGCGGCCCAGCGGGTCGGTGCGGGAGAGCAGGCGGTCGTAGCGGTCCCATTCGGACAGCGTCACGCCGCCGATCGGGTCGACCTCGCGCACGACCTGGCGCGCGTCGTTGAGGTGGAACTCGGTGACGTGCCCGAACGAGTCGGTGTGGCGCGTGAGGTGGTCGTCGTAGGCGAACGTGCCGTCGAGGAAGCCGCCGTCGCCGGTGGTGCGGACGCACCGGCCCCGCTCGTCGTAGGTGTAGGCGTAATGGACGTCGTTGCGGTCCTGCCACGACGTGAGGCGCCCGGCCTCGTCGTAGCCGAACCGCTGCGCCTGCCCGGAGGAGTTGGTCACCGCGGACAGGTGGCCCTGCGGGGAGTACTCGAAGCGCAGCGCCGTGACGTCCGGCAGGCCGTCGCCCAGGACGACGACCTCGCTCACCCGGCCACGCCGGGTCCGCAGGGCGACGCGGACGCCGTCCTCGCGGCGCAGCAGGGTCGGGGTGCCGAAGTCGTCGTAGAAGACCTCGACCCGCTGCTCGCCCTCGAAGGCGCGCAGCGGCACCACCCGCCCGGAGCCGGAGAACTCCAGCACGGCGTCGTCGGTGGTGAGGGTGAACGTGTCGCCGTCGCGTGTGAGCGGCCAGCGCGCGCCCTCCAGCGGCAGTTGCTCGCCGTCGCCGCGCGGGTAGACGAGGATCGTGCCGGCGGGAGAGAAGTAGCAGACATGCTCGTCGTCCACCTCGAGCCGCTGGTCCACAGTGGACGACCACGAGACGCCGAACCAGTGGCCCGCCCGGTAGGTCGACACGTGCGTGCGCGCCAGCACCAGCGAACCGAGCTCGAGGTCGAGCTGTTCGAGGATCACCTCGCCGCTCGCGATGTCGACGGGATCGTCCTTGCAGACGCGGTTGTCGGGGTCGGGAGCGGTGTCGCGCGGGTTGTTCGGCTTGTTCGACGACGGGCTGGTGCCGCCGCCCCCGGACGAGCCCTTCCCGCCGCCGCCGTTCCCGTTGCCACCGCCGTGGCCGCCGGGTGGGGTGTCGCCGTTGGTCCCGTTACCGGACGGCGACGTGCTGTCGTTCTTGGGCGGCGGCGGGCCGTCGTGCTTCGGCGGATTACCGTTCGCACCGGAGGTCGTGGTGCTGTCGCCGCCCTTGGGCTTGGGCTCCGGCGCCTTCGGCGTGCCGTCGATCTTCGGGGGCTTCTTCGGCGCGGCCACCTTGCCGGGCTTGATGTTCTTCAGCGCCTTCGCGGCGTCGCCGAACAGCGAGCCGGCCCGCTTCAGCAGCGGGATGAGCGCTTTGAGGGCCTTGACGAGGCGGGTGACGAGGTCGGCGATCTTGGACGCCGTCTTCGCGACCGCGCCGATCACCTGCGGCACGACCCAGGTCAGGCCGATACCGAGGGTGAACACGACCTGCAGCGCCCAGCTGATCAGGTGCCCGACCAGCTCGGCGATGATGTCGCGCACCAGGGACCGGACCGCACCGACCACTTCACCGGCGGTCTTCACGCCGCTGGAAGCGCCTTCGCAGCCCTTCTGCGCGCTCCCCAGCAGGGCGACGAGGTCCTGCGACTGCTGCCGGTAGGCGTCGGACGCCGGACCCGTCCACGACTGCAGGTCGGCCTTGACCATGTCGCCGAAGTCGGTGCCGACGCTCTGCAGCTCGCCCGCGATGTTCTTCCACGTCTCCGACTGGGCGGCGATCTCGTCGGCGTTGCCGGTGAGGCCGTTGAGCGCTTCCTTCAGCGGCCCGACGTGCTCGATCAGCCAGCCCACCCCGGCGGCGAGGATCGCGCCGAAGGGGTCCATGGCCATCGACAGCGCGTCGAGGGCGGTGCCGACCGCGCCCATCGCGACCGAGGCCCAGTCCCCGCTCTCGATCGCGGACTTCAGGTCGTTCGCCGTCTCCAGCAGGGAGATCCCCGAGTACGCCTTCGTCGAATCCTGCGTCGGCGCGATCAGCGGGTTGCTCATGTGGTGGAACCATCCTCAGTACCGAACCGCTCGCCGGCTCACCCTGACCGGCCCGAGATCTTTTCAAGCTACCAACTTCCCGGGAACCGGCGCCGCGACCTCCGGATCGGTTGCCCGTCCGATCACGCAGCGCCTCCTGTTCGGGCAAGCCGGCCGTCGAACTCGTCGATGTGGTCGATCGACCACATCGGGTAACCGGGGAGCAGACGTCGTGAGAGGTGTTCCCTTTTGCGCGCTCTTGGGCGATAGTGGTCGAAGCTGTTTTTTACAACGTTGTAAACCCTCTCGTGGAGGTCCGATGCGCGGGCGGCTGTCCTGGAAACGCACCCGGTCGGCGATGACCTGGGTGGCCGCGCTGAGCTTGGCCGCGCAGCTCGCCCTCAGCGGCGTCAGCGGCGTCGCGGGAGCGGCCGGCGACACCTCGGCGCGCCCGGCGCCCGGCGCGGGGACCCACTTCCTCGACCACGCCGCCGCTCTCGCCGGCTACTCGGATCCCGCCTGGTACGAGGCGAACATCCCGTTCGTGGACCTGCCCGACGCCACCATGCAGAGCGTCTACTACTACCGCTGGCGCGTCTACCAGGAGCACCTGCGGTACACGAACCCCACCGACGGCTGGATCTCGACGGAGTTCCTCGACTGCTGCGGGTACGCCGCGCCCTACCAGGCGATCAACGCCGCCGCCGGGCACCAGCTGACCGAGGGACGCTGGCTGCGCGATCCGGGCTACGGCCAGGACTACCTCAAGTTCTGGCTCACCGGCCCCGGCGCGGGCCCCAAGCCGGCCACCGAAGACGTCAACGCCGACACGACCGACTGGGCGCACGAGTACAGCGTCTGGCTGGCCACCTCGGCTTACGGCCAGGCCCAGGTGACCGGGGACTTCGCGCCGTTGCGTCAGCTGCTCCCGGCGCTCGTGCGCCAGTACCGCGGCTGGGACAAGCAGTTCGACGCCGGCCTCGGCCTGTACTGGTCGGTGCCCGTCTGGGACGCCATGGAGTTCTCCGCCTCCTCCTACGAATCCGCCGAGCCCTACCACGGCGGCGCCGGGTACCGGCCGACGCTCAACTCCTACCAGTACGGCGACGCCGTCGCGATCAGCCGCATCGCGGACTCGGTCGGTGACCACAAGCTCGCCGCCGAATACGCCCAGCGCGCCACGCGGGTGCAGGCCGCGATGCAGAAGTGGCTGTGGGACCCGGAACGCGGCTTCTACTACGCCATGGCCCGCGACGACAACCCGGGCCACCGGCTGTCCGGCAGCCGCGAGCAGATCGGTTACCTCCCCTGGACGTTCGGTGCCGCCGGCCCGGCCGACACCACGGCCTGGTCCCAGCTGCTCGACCCCCAGGGGTTCGCGAGCGCCTACGGCCCGACCACGGCCGAGCGCCGCAGCCCGTTCTTCATGAAGGACGCCGGTTCGTGCTGCCGCTGGGACGGACCGAGCTGGCCCTTCGCCACCTCCCAGACCCTGACCGGCCTCGCGAACCTGCTGGACGACCACCCGGCGCAGCGCACGGTGTCCAAAGAGGACTACGCCGCCGCGCTGGCCACCTACGCCCGGACCCAGACCAGGAACGGCAAGCCCTACGTCGCCGAGGCGCACGACCCGGACCGGGACGCGTGGATCTACGACGGGCAGAACCACAGCGAGGACTACAACCACTCCACCTACACCGACCTGGTCCTGTCCGGGCTGCTCGGCCTGCGCCCGCAGTCCGGCGACACCCTCGAGGTCAAGCCGCTCACCCCGGCCGCCTGGGACCACTTCGCCGCCGAGAACGTGCCCTACCACGGGCACAACGTCACCGTCCTGTGGGACCGCGACGGCCAGCACTACGGCCAGGGCGCCGGGATGCGCCTCTACGTCGACGGAAAGCTCGTGCAGCGCTCCGCGACGCTGCGCAACACCACCATCGACGTCGGGCGCACGCTGGTGCCCCAGCGGAACGACCTCGTCAACGACGCCGCCAACCCGCTCCGCACCGGCTACCCGCGGCCGATCACCTCCTACACCTGGCCCGGCGACAACGCGTGGAACGCGCTCGACGGCAAGGTCTTCTACAGCGAGGTGCCCGAAAACACGCGGTGGACCAACTACGGTTCACCGAACCCGAGCGACTTCTACGGCGTCGACTTCGGTGCGCCCACGCCGGTCGGCGACATCCGCTGGAGCGGTTACGACGACGGCGGCGGGGTCAGGCCGGCCGCGGCCTACAGCCTGCAGTACTGGACCGGCTCGGCCTGGCAGGACGTCCCTGGCCAGGTCCGCGCGCCGGCGAGCCCGGTGGGCAACGGCGTCAACCGCGTCACCTTCCCCACGCTCACCACGAGCAAGGTCCGGCTGGTGTTCACCAACCCGCCGGGCGCGTTCGTCGGCGTCACGGAGCTGCAGTCCTGGACGCCGTCGAGCCCGGACGCCCGGATCGCCGTCGGGCCCGCCAACGCCAACGGCGTCGTCCTCGTCGACCGGAGCACCCCGCTGAGCGTCACGGTGCGCAACACGACGTCGAGCCCGCTGGTCTCGCCGCGGGTGAGCCTCGCCGTGCCGGACGGCTGGTCGGTCACGCCGACCGGACGGCCCGCCGGCGCGATCCCGCCCGGGCAGTCCCGGACGTCGACGTTCACCCTGACGACGCCACCGGACGCGGAACCGGGCAGTGCGGCGACGCTGACCGCGACCGCGTCCTACCGCGGGCCCGGCGGCCGGACGGAAACCACGCACCAGCGCCAGAATCTCCAGATCCCCCACCCGGCCGGGCAGCACGACCCGGTCGGCGCGTGGAGCCTCGACGAGGGCAGCGGCACCGTCGCCCACGACAGCGCGGGCGCCCACGACGCCGCCTTGACCGGCGCGCCCGGGTGGGTCCCCGGCGTGACCGGCACCGCGCTGCGGCTCGACGGTTCGAGCCAGTATGGGCAGACGAGCGGGCCGGTGCTGGACACCACCGGGAACTACTCGGTCAGCGCGTGGGTCCGGCTGGACCGCACGGGTTCGTGGGCCACCGCGGTCAGCCAGGACGGCGACCCGAGCAGCGGTTTCTACCTCCAGTACTCCGCGGCCGACGACCGGCTGGCCTTCTCGACCAGCGCGGGCCGGGCGCTGGCGGACGTCGCCCCGCAGCCGGGCCGCTGGTACCGGCTGGTCGGCGTGCACGACGCCGACGCGGGCACCTACGTGCTCTACGTCGACGGCGTGGCGCAGGCCAAGACCTGGAGCCAGGCGGCCGGAGACGCGTCACCCGGCCCGCTGGCCATCGGCCGCGCCGTCTCCGGCGGGCAGCACAGCGACCTGTGGCCGGGCAGCGTCGACGACGTCACGGTGTGGAACCGGGTCCTGACCGCGGCCGACGTCGCCGGCGGCTACCGGCCGCCTCCGACGTCCCCGGCGAGCCGGTGAAGCTCAGCGAGCGTCCTGCTCCAGCGGGGCCGTGAGTTCGAGCTGGATGCCGTCGGGGTCGGTGATCGACAGCACCGCGATGCCGAACGGCGCCAGCTCGGCGAGTTCGCCGTGCTCGTGCCCTCCGGCGGCGCAGCGGTCGCGGATCTCGGCGAGCTCGGCACGGCCACCGACCGAGAAGCTGACGTGGTCGAGGCCGACACGCCGCGGGTCGAACCGGTCGCCGGCCCGGCGGCGCGGGTCGTCGCAGGGCCGGAGCCCGAGCTGCAGCTGCCCGTTGGTCAGCACGATCCCGCCCTGCAGGTTGTAGACCATCAGCCAGTGGTCCGGATCGTCCTGGGGCGGCACCGTGTCCACGGCCACCGAGAAGCCCAGCACGCGGGTGTAGAACTCCCGCGCGCGGGCCACGTCGGTGACGGTCAGCCGGATGTGGTGGACCGCGCCGGCCGCCGCCGTCATGCGGCGCCCCGGGCCAGGAACGCCAGCAGCGCGTCGTTGAACTCCTGGGCGTGGGAGGCGTTGATCGCGTGCGGACCGCCCTTGATCACGACCAGTTCGCTGTCCTGGAGGGACTCCGCCGAGCGCTTGCCGCTGACCTCGAAAGGCACGATCGCGTCCGCGTCACCGTGGATCACCAGGGTGGGGACGCCGATCTTGGCGATGTCGGCGCGGAAGTCCGTCCGGCCGAACGCCGCGATGCAGTCGAGGGTGCCCTTCGGCGACGCGAACGCCGCGATCTCCTGGGCGTACGCCCGCTGGTCCTCGCTCACCAGGAGCTTGCCGTCGGCGCTGAAGAAGTTCGTCGTGAACTGCTTGAGGAACGCCAGGCGATCACCGCGGACGCCGGCTTCGAACTGGCCGATCGTCGCGTCGTCGAGACCGCCGTCCGGGTTGTCGTCGCTCTGGTACAGGTACGGCGGGACGGCCGCCGCGAGCACGGCCTTGGCGACCCGGCCGGCACCGTGCGTGGCGATGTGGCGGACGACCTCGCCGCCGCCCATCGAGAAACCGACCAGCGTGACCTCACGCAGGTCCAGGTGGGTGAGCAGGGTTTCGAGGTCGGCGGCGAAGGTGTCGTAGTCGTAGCCGCCCCACGGCTGTGAGGACCGGCCGAAACCGCGCCGATCGTAGGTGATGACGCGGTAGCCCGCGTCGACGAGCACCGGCACCTGCGCTTCCCAGGAGCGGCCGCTCAGCGGCCAGCCGTGGATCAGCACGACCGGTTTCCCGGCGCCGTGGTCCTCGTAGTACAGGTCGATCGGCGCGGAGTTCTCGTGGCCGACGGTCACGCTGGGCATCTGTCCTCCCGACGGTTGAAATTACCTCGTCCACAATTCGAATGCCCGCAACTGATCTGCCTCAAACACCGCGAGCACCGCTGATCGTTCGGGGCGAGGCCCGCACCGGATTGGCGTCAGCGGTCGTTCTTCGCCGCGTCGCGGACGACGAGCAGGCTGGTGAGACCGGTGCCGTGCACCTCGGAGGGCAGATTGCCGGGCGTGCTTTCCAGCTGGTTCGCCTCGCGGGCTGGTGCCGGCCGCCAGGACGGCCGAGGTGACCAACCAGGTCGCCGGGCCCTGCCCCGTGAACGGCTGGAACTGGTCCTGCACGGCGGAGACGAACCCGACACCGGGACCGAGCACGGTCACCATGGCGCCGAAAACGGTCCCCTACCGGGCCTCCCGTCCGCCGTCAGCCGATCACGAAGACGTCGGACACCGCGGTGAACGGCTCGATGCGGCCGGCCGGGTCCTTGGCGTCGCCGTGGTAGCGGATGCGGTGCGGGCCTGCCGCGCCGGGTGGGATGTCCCAGGTGATCCGCACGACCGGGCCGGTGCTCTTGCCGCGCGACCAGTGGAACTTCGTGGACCAGTCGCCGTCGTCGGCGATCGTGTGCCACGCTCCGTCCACTTCGGACTCGACGGTCAGGTAGGTGCGGCCGCGGCGGAGGTCGTTGTTCGGGTGCGCGGCCACGAAACTGACGGCGGCCCGCTCGCCGGGGTGATAGCTCGGCGCGGGCTGGATCAGGACCCGGCCGGGCGACGGGCCGTCCGCGGTCTCGTCCTCGGCGGGCCGGATCCGGCCGGAGTGGTCGGGTTCCGCCGTGCCCCGCTCCACCGGCGTCCCGTCGCGCAGGGCGACGGCCAGCCTCGCCGCGGTCTGTCGCAGGGCGTCGAGCTGCCAGCGCCCGAACAGCGTGCTGCCGCCCTCGTACCGCTGGGCCTCGTACTCCTCCGGCGTGGTCACGTAGTGGAAGTAGCCGTTGCTGTAGCCGGCGACCAGCACGTTCTCGAGCTCGGCGCCCACGAGCTCGGCGACCGTGCGGCGCAACCGCAGGCCGGCCACGATCGTGACCTCGCCGGGAATCCCGATCAGGTACAGCGGGCCGACGCGCAGCAGCTGCACCGGGAACCGGGTGGCGATGAACGGGCGCAGCCGGTTGAGCAGGCGGCCCGGCAGCGCCATGCCCTTGGGCGCCTGGGCATCCCGCAGTCCGGGGGCGAGCCGGTACAGCACCGCGGACAGCGCGTCCCAGAAGGGGTTGCGCTGCTGGCGGAACCCGGTGAAGCCCTTGCCTTCGTCGGTGCCGGCCAGCGCCGCGGCGCCGCCGATCGGGCCGCGGGTCCGGTGGGCGCGGCCGTCGCCGCAGAACTCCGCTGAGACGGCCATCGCGGACAGGTCCACGTGGGTCAGCCGGTGGTCGACCCCGCCGCGCACCGGGACACCCGGTTCGTCGAGCAGCTTGGCCGCGGCCGCGTACTGGCGCAGGCCGATGATCCGGGTGTTCTCGAACTCGTCGCCGGTCGGGCCGCTGCCGGGCCGCCCGCCGACGTTGGGTGACATGTCCCCGGCGTTGGTCTGCGCGAACGCGGCGACGAAGCCCAGCGGCTCCGGCGCGAGGTAGTCGCCGCCCTCGACCTCGCGTTCCCAGTGCAGCGCCGCGTATCCCTTGTTGTCCGAGCTGATCAGCAGGTTCCGGTTGGTCATGCTGGTGCCGTGGGTGGCGAACCAGTTGATCACCCCGACGACCCGGCCTTCGCGCTCGACGCGCAGCACCGTCGTCTGCGGGTCGACGCCGTCGGGGAAGAACTCCCGGTCCGCCCGCGGGTTGCGGTCGAACGCCACCCGCGACCGGTTGGTGCTGGCGTCGCGCAGTTCCCCGTGCGCCAGCGTCAGCTCGGCGGGCGCGAGGTCGGCGTGCGCCCGCTCGACCGCCTCGGTGATGCCGTCGACGATCGCGGTGAACGTCCGGGGGTGGAAGCGGTTGGACAGGTTGTAGAGGTGGTGGTGCCCGTAGCCGCCGGGGCCGCAATGCGTGTGCGTTACGGTGATCATGACGTTGGACTCGGTGTACCGGCCGTCCAGGCGGGCCAGCACCGCGCGGTGCACGCTGGGGAACATCAACGGCAGGTCGCAGACGATCAGCAGCACCCGGCGCACGCCGTCGTCGATGACGAAGGCTCGCGCGCGCAGTCGCGTGTGGAGGCCCGCGCTGCGCTGCCAGGACTTGCCGTAGCCCATCAGTTCGCAGCCGGCGGCCTCGCCGGTGATGTCGGCGATCCCGCGGCCGACCAGGAAGTCCCTGTCCGTCAACGGCTGTCCCCTCCCGGTGGCTGCGCGGTCGCCCGCCTCGCTCCGGACGGTACTGTGCGCTGGTGACCGAGCCAGGACCGGACCGCGCCCTCAAGGGGCTGCGCAAGGAACCCCAGCAGGCCCGCAGCCGCGCGCGGGTGCGGGCGATCGTCGCCGCGGCCGACCGGATCCTGGCCGGCGAAGGCGTCGAGGCGCTGACCATCCGCCGGATCGCCGACGGCGCCGGCGTGCCGACCGGCACGGTCTACCAGTTCTTCGAGGACAAGGCCGCGGTGTTGTCGGCGCTGGCGCAGCACTACATGGACAGCTTCGGCGAGACCATGGCCGAGGCGGTCGAAGCGGCGTCCCGCGCGCCGCTGGCGGACCTGGTCGACATCGTCTTCGACCGGTTCGTCGAGCGGTACCGGCAGAACCCGGGATACGTCGCGATCTGGACGGGCCGCCACCTCAGCCCCGAGCTGCTGCGCGCCGACGACGCGAACAACGACCTGCTGGCCGAGAGCATCCGGCGGATCCTGCTGGCGCGCTCCGACGTCGTCGACGGACCACCGCTCGCGCTCGCCTGCCGGGCCGCCGTCCGGGTGGCGGACGCCTTGCTGCAGCTGGCGTTCCGGATCGACCCCCACGGCGATCAGGACACTTTGGACGAGGCCAAGCGCCTCGATCGGCTCTACGTCGACGAGATCGTCACCAGCCCCCGCTTCCGGTAGCACTCCGGTCACCGCTTGAGCCCGCTGTCCAGCGCTTGGTAGATCAAGCCGGCCTCGGCCTGCATCCCGGCCAGGACCGGGTGGTAGGCGACGGCTTTGACCAGGTTCGTGTACTGGCCGTTGACCCAGGCGGCGCTGCCCGCGCACGCGTCGTGGCCCAGCGACGGGCCGTAGGTGTCGACGTAGGTCACACCGGTCTTCTTCGCGGCCTTGGCCAGGGCGGCGTTGAGGGTGCGCTCGACGCCGTCGAACCAGCGGTAGTCGCCGTCGGCGAAGGGGATCTGGTCCGGGCAGTACCCGCTCGGCGGGACCAGCCGCGGGTAGCCGACCAGGACGATCTTGGCGCCGGGCGACAGCACGCGGGCCCCCTTGACGACCTTCTCCAGGTTCCGTTCGGTGCCGGCGATCGCCGCGGTGAGGGTCTCGACGCCGTTGACGGTGAAGTGCTCCCGGCACGGCGAGCCGGTCGGGTCGGCGGCACGCAGGCCGGGGCAGGTGTAGATCATCGACCCGAAGACACTGGCGTCGTTGCCGCCGATCCCGATGGTCACCAGGTCGGTGTCCGGGGTCAGGGCGTCGAACTGCGGGTGTTCGTAGGTGATCGGCGCGTCCTCGCTGGGCACGGTCTGCTGCCGCGTCATGTTCGTCGTGTCCGCCGAGGAGCAGCTCACGTCGGTGAACGCGCCCGGCGTGGCGTAGATGCCGAGCCGGGTGGCCAGCCACGACGGGTAGTTGTTGTTCGACCGGAAGCACCAGCTCGCCGACTGCCACGGGATCAGCGGCCCGGCGGTGTAGGAGTCGCCCAGCGCGACGTAGTGGCGGAACGCCGGAGCCGGCGCGGCGCTCGCCACCCCCGCGCCGGTCACCGTGGCCACCGCCAGCGCGGCGGCGAGGACGATCCGGGACACCTTCATGGGCACCTCGTTACCTCGGAGTCGGAGCGAAGATAACTGTGAATCACGTTCATGTTTTCGTCAAGCCGGTCTGACCCGGGAGCTCCGCGGCGGGATCGACGGTGCCCGGGGAAGATTTCTCCGGGGCCGTGTCGATTCCCGGGTCGCCCGTTCGACCAGGGGGCGTGAGGCCGGCAGGCGGCCTGACCGGAACGAGGAGCACACGATGTCGAAGTACATGCTGATCATGCGGGGCACCGACGAGTCCAACGCGGCCATGATGGCCGACATCGACCGGGAGATGGCCGCGACCCGGGCGTACATCGAAGACCTGCTCAAGGCCGGGGTGCTGCTCGCGGCCGAAGGACTCGACGACCCGGCCCGGGGTGTCGTGGTCGGCTTCGGCGGCGAGAAGCCGGTGGTCACCGACGGGCCCTACGGGGAGACCAGGGAACTGTTCGGCGGCTACTTCCTGCTCGACGTCTCCTCCCAGGAGGAAGCCATCGAGTGGGCCACGCGGATGCCGGCGGTGGCCGGGTCGAAGATCGAGGTCCGCCGGGTCGCCGGCGACGACGAGGTCCCGGGTCAGGCCGGGGTCGAGAGCACCGGTCGCGACTGATGGGACCGGCCGATGTCGAGGCCGTGTGGCGGATCGAGTCGGCGCGGATCGTGGCCGCGCTGACCCGGTTCACCGGCGACTTCGGGCTCGCCGAGGACGCCGCCCAGGAGGCGGTGGCCGAGGCGCTGGTGTCCTGGCCCCAGGCCGCGCCGGCCAGCCCGGTCGGCTGGCTGATGGCCACGGCCCGGCGGCGGGCCATCGACACGATCCGCCGCCGGGCCGCCCTGCGGGACCGCTACGCCCTGCTCGCGACCGAGGACGAGGTGGCCGAGGTTTCCGAGGACGACCCCGACCGGATCGACGACGACGTCCTGAAGCTGATGTTCATCAGCTGCCACCCGGTGCTCTCCCCCGAGGCCCGGGTGGCGCTGACCCTGCGTGTGGTCGGCGGCCTGTCCAGCGAGGAGATCGCCCGCGCGTTCCTGGTGTCCGTGCCGACCGTGCAGGCCCGCATCACCCGCGGCAAGAAGACGATCGCGGCGGCCGGGGTGCCGTTCGAGCTGCCGCCGGCCGGCGAACGCAAGCACCGGCTGGGCGGCGTGCTCAGCGTCCTCTACGTGATCTTCTCCGAGGGGTCGACGGCCACCTCGGATGACCGGCTGGTGCGCCCCGGCGTCGCGTACGAGGCGATCCGGCTGGCCCGCACGCTGGCCGCGCTGCAGCCGGACGAGCCGGAGGTGGACGGCCTGCTCGCGTTGTTCGAGCTGACGGCCGCGCGCTTCCCGGCCCGGACCGCCCCGGACGGCACGCCGATCCTGCTCGAGGACCAGGACCGGCGGCGGTGGGACTTCTCGGCGATCCGCCGCGGGCTGGCCGCGCTGGCCCAGGCGGCACCGCGCGGGCTCGGCCCCTACGGCCTGCAGGCCGCGATCGCCGCCGTCCACGCGTCGGCGCCGTCGGTGGCGGAGACGGACTGGGACCGGATCGTGCTGCTCTACGAAGCGCTGAGCCGGGTCGCGCCCTCGCCGGTGGTCGAGCTCAACCGGGCCGTCGCCGTGGCCATGGCGTCGGGTCCGGCGGAGGGTCTGGCCATCGTGGACGAGCTGGTCGTCACCGACCGGCTCCCGGGTTCGCACCTGGTCCCGACCGTGCGCGGCGAGCTGCTGACCCGGCTCGGCCGGCGGCCGGAGGCGCGCGCCGAGCTGGAGCTGGCGGCCCGGCTGTGCACCAACGAGCGGGAACGCTCGGTGCTGCTGGGCAAGGCGGCCGCGCTGGGCTGACCCGGGCGGAAAGTTGCGATTCCTCGTGACCGGGCCGTCCCGGCCGGGCCGTGAGCGGCGGATTCACAGAGTTCTCCCAGAAGCACACAGGAACTCACCGGACCGGCCGGGCACGCTCGCCGCATGACCACGATCGACGTACGGGGCCTGACCAAGCGGTACGGGCCCGACACCGTGGTGGACGACCTCTCGTTCACCGTCGAACCCGGGCAGGTGACGGGTTTCCTCGGCCCCAACGGCGCCGGCAAGTCCACGACCATGAAGATGATCCTGGGCCTGGCGGCGCCGACCCGGGGCTCGGCCACCATCGGCGGCCGCCGCTACGCCGACCTCCCCGCGCCGCTCACCGAGGTGGGCGCGCTGCTCGACGCCGGTGCCGTCCACGGCGGCCGGACGGCCCACGACCACCTGCTGGCCCTCGCCGTCAGCAACGGTCTCTCCCGCCGCCGGGTCGGCGAGGTGCTCGCGCGGACCGGGCTGGCGGACGTCGCCGGCAAGCGGGCCGGCGGGTTCTCCCTCGGCATGCGACAGCGGCTCGGCATCGCCGCGGCCCTGCTCGGCGACCCGCGGGTGCTGATCTTCGACGAGCCGGTCAACGGCCTCGACCCCGAGGGGATCCGCTGGATCCGGGACTTCATGCGATCGCTGGCCCGCGACGGGCGGGCGGTGCTGGTGTCCAGCCACCTCATGAGCGAGATGGCGCAGACCGCCGACCACCTGGTCGTCATCGGCCGCGGCCGGCTCATCGCCGACACCGGGGTCGGCGAGCTGATGCGCGCGGGCGGCGCGGGAACCGTGCTCGTCCGCACGCCCGATCCGGGTTTCGCGCACCGGCTCACCGCCGCCGGGGCCACCGTGCGGGACGGGCTCGAGTCCTCGCTCGTCGTCTCCGGCCTGACCAGCGCGGAGATCGGCAAGCTCGCCGCCTACCACGGCGCCGCGCTCAGCGAGCTCACCCCGCAGCGCGCCTCGCTGGAGGACGCCTTCATGGAACTGACCAAGGACAGCGTCGAGTACCAGGGAGTCACCGGATGAGCGCGCTCGCCACGAAGACGACCTTCGGCCACGCCGTGCACGCGGAATGGGTCAAGCTCCGAAGCCTGCGCTCCACCTGGTTCACGCTGGCGTGCCTGTTCGTGGTCGGGCTCGGCATCACCGCCCTCACCGCGAACGCCGCCGGGAAGGGCTACGCGAGCGCGACGCTCGCGGACCAGCAGGCGTGGGACCCGGCCGGGCGCAGCCTGATGTCGTACGTCGTCGCCCAGCTGGTCCTCGGGGTGCTCGGCATCCTGATCGTCACCGCGGAGTTCGCGACCGGGCTGATGCAGACGTCGCTCATCGCGACGCCGCGCCGGCACCGGACGCTGGCGGCCAAGGTCGTGGTGGCCGCGGCCGTCGCCGCGGTGGCCGGGCAGGCACTGATGTTCGCCGCTTTCTTCGTCGGACAGGCGGTTTTCGCCCTGCAGGACGCGCCGGACGCGAGCCTCGGCGATCCCGGCGTGCTCTCCGCCGTGACGGGCGGCGGCGTCTACCTGACGGCGATCGCGCTGCTCGCGGTCGGTCTCGGCGTGCTCGCACGGGCCACGGCCGGCGCGTTCGCCACGCTCGTGGGCATCGTCTTCCTGATCCCCGGGATCGCGGGGGCGTTCCCCGGGTGGCTCCAAGGCCTCTTCCGCTACTGGCCGACGCTGGGCGCGGCCGAGGTCCTCAAGACGGTGCCCGATCCCGGGTTCCCGCACCCGTGGCTGAACCTGGGCGGGCTGTGCCTCGGCGTCGCCGCCGTGCTGGCCGTCGCGTTCGCGGTCTTCCGGCGCCGGGACGTCTGATGCGCGACGTCCGCCGGGGCCTGGGCGCGGCGGCGGCCGCCCTGCTCGTGATGGCCGGTGTCGCGCTGGCCGCTCTGCTGCTGCTCGGCGCCGGCCGGTTCGGCGACCTCACGGCGCTGACGGCGACGGTCGTCGCCCTGGCCGTCGGCGGCTCGGCGGACGTCGTCGCGACCCCGGCCGGCGCGCTGCCGATCGCCGTGCACGGCGCCGTCGACGTCATGCCGCTGGGCGTCTCCCTGGCGGGCGCGGTGGTGCTCGGCACGCTGGTGCTGCGGCACGGCCGGGACGGGCTGGCCGTCCGCGCCGCGACGGCGGCCGTCGCCGTTGTGGCGGGACTGGCCGCGATCTCGTTGCTGGCACAGGGAAACCTGACGCTGCGGCTGCCGGGTGGCTCGGGCGGCGGGTCTGCCTGCGGGCCCGGCACGGGAGCGATCGCGCGGTTCGGCGGCGCGGTCGACGCCGGGTTCTCCGCGGCCGTCCTGCCGACGCTGGTGGCCGCGGCGGCCTGGGCGCTCGTGGCCGTCGGGGCCGGTGCGCTCGTGGCGCGGTTCCCGGCCGCCGTGCCGGGATTGCGTTGGGCCGCAACGATATTCGGAGTGTTCATCGCCTGCGGCGTACTCGTCGCGGGAGCGTTCGGTGGCGCGGCGGCGGCCGGGGCCGTCCTGCTCGTCCTGCCGCAGGTGGTGTCCGGCGTTCTCCTGCTCGGGCTCGGCGTGCCGTGGACCCTGACGTCCGACGGTGTGCTTTCCTGCGCCCTCAACGGGATCGAGCCCGGTGGCGCGTGGATCTGGGTGCCGGTGGTGGTGCTGACGGCCTGCGCCGTCGTCGTCGCCACGCGGTCCGGCCCCGGCGGCTCGCTGCGCCGCGCCGGGGTGTTCGCCGTGGTGACGGGTGTCGTGCTGGCGGTCGTGACGCTGCTGTCCCGGGTGTCCGTCGACCTCGACGTCACGGCGTTCGGGCTGTCGATCCCGGTCCTCGACGCGCGGCTGTCGGCCGATCCCCTGCTCGCCTTGGCGGCCGGCGCGGCGGCGGGGTTCGCGAGCGGCCTGCTCGCCGGCGCGATCTCCGTATCCTCGCGGGCATGGAAGCGATGACGCCCGGGCGGCTGCTGGTGGTCGACGACGAAGCCACCGTCCGCGAGCTGCTCTCCGCCGCGCTGCGGTTCGCCGGCTTCGAGGTGACCTCCGCGGCGACGGCGGGCGAAGCCGTCGCCGCGGCCACCGCGCAGCCGCCGGACCTGGTGCTGCTCGACGTCATGCTGCCGGACATGGACGGCTTCGAGGTCGTCCGGCGGCTGCGCGAGCGGCACGCCTCGGTCCCCGTCCTGTTCCTCACCGCGCGCGACCGCCAGGCCGACAAGGTCACCGGCCTGTCCCTCGGCGCCGACGACTACGTGACGAAACCGTTCGACCTGGCGGAGCTGATCGCGCGGATCCGCGCGATCCTCCGCCGGACCACCGGCCGGCAGGCCGGTGTGCTGACTGTGGGCACGCTCGCGCTCGACGCCGAAGGGCACCAGGTGACACGGGACGGGCGGCCCGTCCGCGTCTCCGCCACCGAGTTCCGGCTGCTGCGCTACCTGATGGAGAACGCCGGGCGCGTGGTGTCGAAGGCGCAGATCCTCGACCGGGTGTGGCGCTACGACTTCGGCGGCGACGCCAGCATCGTCGACACCTACATCTCCTACCTGCGCCGGAAAGTCGACACCGAGGAGCCCAAGCTGATCCACACCGTGCACGGCGTGGGTTACGTGCTGCGGGAGCCCCGGCGGTGAAGCGGCTTTCGTTGCGGGCCAGGCTGTTGCTGCTCACCGCGGGCCTGCTGCTGGCCGGGCTCGCGCTGATCGGCGCGGTCGTCTCCGACCACGTCGAGCGCTACCAGCTCGACCGCCTCGACGGCCAGCTGCGGTCGCTGACCGAGCTGATCTCCCGGGTGCCGGCCGCCGGGCCGCCGGGGCTGCAGAACACGAGCGCCCGCCCCGAACTCCTCGACCCCGCCCTCGACCTGTTCGGCACGCCGTACCTGGTCTACCTGAACGCCGACGGCTCGGTGGCGGGCGGCATCCACTCCTCCCGGCTCGACACCGCCGGGCTGCCCGCCCCCGGCGCGCTGCGCACGATCCCCGCCGACGGGTCCGCGGTGGACCTGCCAGCCGCCGACGGCTCGGGACGCTGGCGCGCCGTCGCCCGGCCGACCGTCGGCTGGGCCGGGACGGTGCTCGCGGCCGCGCCGCGCACCGAGGCCGACGCCACGATCGCCCAGCTCCGGTCGAGCAGCCTGGTCGGCGGGGCCGTGCTGCTCGTCCTGCTGACCGCGGTCGGCTGGTTCGCCCTCGGCCGGGGCCTGCGGCCGCTGCGCCGGATCGAGCACACGGCGGCCGCGATCGCCGAGGGCGACCTCACCCGGCGCGTCCCCGTCCTCGCGTCGCCCGGGACGGAGATCGGGCACCTCGCGGCGTCGCTCAACACCATGCTCGGCCAGCTCGAACGGGCCTTCGCCGACCGGTCCGCGTCCGAGGCCCGGATGCGCGACTTCGTCTCGGACGTCAGCCACGAGCTGCGGACGCCGCTGTTCGGCATCAAGGGCTCCACCGAGCTCTACCGGATGGGGGCGCTGCCCGAGCGGGCCGACGTCGACGAGGTGATGCGCCGCATCGACCGCGACGCCACCCGGCTCACCGCCCTCACCGAGGACCTGCTGCTGCTCGCCCAGCTCGACGAAGCGCCCGAAGGACAGCTCGACCGGGCGCCGATGGACCTGCGCACCCTCGCCGGCGACGCCCGGCACGACCTGCGCGCCCTCGACCCGTCCCGGCCGGTCGAGCTCACCGGGCCGGGCGGCGCGGGCTTACCCGGCCCCGCACCGGTGCACGCCGACGAGGCGCGGTTGCGGCAGGTCGTCACCAACCTCGTCGGCAACGCCGCCGCCCACACCCCGCCGGGCACGCCGGTCCGCATCGGCGTCGGGACGGTCGACGGCCGGGCGGTGCTCGAAGTGGCGGACCGGGGCCCGGGCCTGAGCACCGCCCAGGCGGGCCGCGTCTTCGACCGCTTCTACCGCGCCGACCGGGCCCGGACCCGCTCGGGTGGCGCCGACGCCGGGCTCGGCCTGGCCATCGCGCGTTCCCTCGCCCGGGCCCACGGCGGCGACGTCGAGCTGGACACCGCACTGGGCGAAGGAGCGTGCTTCCGGCTCACGCTGTCACGGTCCGAGTGAATGCGGCTTCTCCGGCGGGGGCGTGGCCAGGCTCTGGAAGCACGGCCGCAGCAGGTCGACGATCTGCTCGGGTGACGCGTCCGCGAGGTGCGTGAGGCGCAGCAGGTACCGCTCGGCGATTACGCCGTGGACGATCGCGCTGAGCAGGCTCGCGCGCAGGTCGGCGTCCGGCGTCGGGATCGCCTCGGTGAGCTGGTTGAGCTGCGGCTCCCCGGCGGCCCGGTAGCGATCGGCGGCGTCGGCGTTCGTGAGCATCGAGCGCAGTACCGCCAGGGACGCCGTCGGCTCGTCGGTCAGGCGCCGGCCCAGGGACGTGAGCAGCGCTTCGGCCACCTCGTCCGCCGTGCCGCCGGGCAGCTCGTCCGCGGGGATCTCGGAGGCGCGGGCGAAGAGCAGGTCCTTGCTGCCGAAGTAGTGCATGACCAGCCCACCGTCGACCCCGGCGGCCGCCGCGACGGCCCGGATCGTGGTCCGGTCGTAGCCCAGCTCGGCGAAGATCCGGCGGGCCGCGGCGAGGATGCGCTCCTCGCTCTGGCGGCGTTGCTCCGCCCGGGTCGGACGGGCGCTCGGTTCGGTCACGCGGTCATTCTACGGCCGTTGACCCGGCGGGCCAGTTCGTTCTACAGTCGTTCAATCAACGAGCGTTCAACGAACTGGGAGCACCCATGACCGCCACGTCACGCGAAGTCGTCGAGCAGGTCCTGCGCGCGGGCCTCGCCATGGACACCGAAACCTTCGTCGGCCTGATCGCCCCGGACGGCCGCATCGAATGGCCGTACCACCCGCCCGGCGTCCCGGACCACCTGGAAGGACGCGAACGAATCCGGGAGTTCCTGACGACCCAGGCCAACGGCCTCGTCAGGTTCGAGGAGTACCGCAACACGGTGATCCACGAGACCAAGGACCCGGAGGTGGTGATCGTCGAGTACGACGTCCACGGCACCGTCGTCCCGACCGGCGCACCCCTGCACCAGACCATCATCGCGGTGATCCGGGTCCGGGACGGCCTGGTCGTCTCCTACCGCGACTACCTCAACCCGTTGGTACTGGCCGAAACCCTGGCCGGCGCGGCCGGCGCCTAGACCTGGTCCGCGGGGCGCACATCGTCACCGGCCACCGCCCGGCGGCGCGGGCCGGTGACGATGTAGGCGACCGCCTCGGCGATGTCGTCCGCGTGCAGCTGCTCGACGACGGGACCTGGGCGAAGGTCCGGCTGCTGCGGGAAAGCGGGTCCTGAGCCCGGCATATCGCCGGCGTATCGATTCCCGCATACGTGCCGGCAACAGCGCTGTGCGTTGACTGGGCGCATGACCTACAGCGAACCGGCACGCACCGCCGGCCGCCGCACCCGGCCGGGGGCGCCGTGGTCGTTCGCCGCCGTTCCGGGCACGGGGATCACGGTCTACGGGTGCGAGCCGGACGAGGCCGTCCTGTTCCGGGAGCTGGCGGCGCGTTTCGGCGTCACCCTGACCGTCACCGAAGACGCCGTCTCCGAAGCCACTGCCGGCCTGGCGTCCGGGAACCGGTGCGTCAGCGTGGGCCACAAAGCCCGGATCACCGACGACACCCTGCTCGCACTCAGCCGGGCCGGCGTGCGGTACCTCTCCACGAGAAGCATCGGCTGCAACCACCTCGACGGGACCTACGCGCAGAGCGTCGGCATCACCGTCGAGACCGTCTCCTACTCCCCCGACAGCGTCGCCGACTACACGCTGATGCTGATGTTGATGGCGGTGCGGGGCGCCCGATCGACCATCCGGCGCGCGGACGTCCACGACTACCGGCTGAACGAAACCCGCGGGAAGGAACTACGCGACCTGACCGTCGGGATCATCGGCACGGGACGCATCGGCGCGGCGGTCATGGCCCGGCTGCGGGGTTTCGGCAGCCAGGTGCTGGCCTACGACACCCGCCACGAGACCCCGGCCGACTACGTTCCGCTCGACGACTTGGTGCGCCGCAGCGACATCGTCACCCTGCACACCCCGCTCACCGCCGACACCCGTCACCTCCTCGGCCGTGAGCGCATCGAGCGGATGAAACGCGGCGCGTACGTCGTCAACACCGGGCGTGGTGCGCTGCTCGACACCGAGGCCCTCGTCGCGGCGCTGGAACGCGGCGGACTGGGCGGTGCCGCATTGGACGTCCTCGAAGGCGAAGACGGGATCTTCTACGAAGACCACCGGGACAAGCCCGTCGAAAGCGGTGTGCTGACGCGGCTGCGGGACCTGCCGAACGTCGTCATCAGCCCGCACACCGCCTACTACACGGACCACGCCCTGCGCGACACCGTCGAAAACTCCCTGGTCAACTGCCTCAACTTCGCCAGCAGAAAGCAGCACTGGATATGAAGACCGGAATCATCTTCGGGGGTATCTCCGAAGAACACCTCGTCTCCGTCAAATCCGCGCAGGAGGTCGCGAAGCACCTCGACACCACGAAGTACGAACCGTTCTGGATCGGGATCACGAAGGCCGGCGAATGGCGGCTCTGCGACGGCCCGGGCCCGGACTGGGAGCACGGCGACTGCCGCCCGGCCGTGCTGTCGCCGGACCGGAGCGTCGGCGGGCTGCTCATCCTGGAAGACGGCCACCACCGGACGATCGGCCTGGACCTCGTGCTGCCCGTGCTGCACGGGAAGCACGGCGAAGACGGCGCGCTGCAGGGCCTGCTGGAACTGTCCGGCATCCCGTACGTCGGCTGTGACGTCGCCGGTTCCGCGCTGTGCATGGACAAGTCGCTCGCCTACGTCGTCGCCGGGGCCGCCGGCATCGCGACGCCGGGCTTCCGGGTCGTCCCGCCGAACGAGCAGCCCGACCCCGGCCGGCTCACCTATCCCGTCTTCGTGAAGCCGGCCCGGTCGGGGTCGTCCTTCGGCGTCGGCAAGGTGTCCGGCCCGGACGACCTGCCGGCCGCGGTGGAGACCGCGCGGCAGTACGACTCGAAGGTGCTGATCGAGGAGGCCGTCGCCGGCAGCGAGGTCGGCTGCGCGGTCCTGGGGAACGACGGCGAGCTGACCGTCGGCGAGGTGGACCGGATCTCGCTGTCCCACGGGTTCTTCCGCATCCACCAGGAGAGCGAGCCCGAAAGCGGTTCCGAGAACTCGACGATCACCGTGCCCGCCGACATCCCGGCGGAAACGCGCGCGCTCGTCCAGGAGACGGCGAAGGCCATCTACCGCGCCCTGGGCTGCAACGGACTGTCGCGAGTGGACATGTTCCTGACCGACGACGGAACCGTGGTCCTCAACGAGGTCAACACCCTGCCCGGCCTGACCTCCTACAGCCGGTACCCGAGGATGATGGCGGCCGCCGGGTTGCCGCTCGCCGAGGTGCTCGACCGGGTCGTGTCGCTGGCCCTGACGGGGAAAGACCGGTGAACGGCGATTTCGTCTTCGTGGACGAGCACGTGCCCGGGATCCGCTGGGACGCCAAGTACGCCACCTGGGACAACTTCACCGGCAAGCCCGTGGACGGCTACCTGGCGAACCGGATCGTCGGCACCACGGCGTTGTGCGCGGCGCTGGAGAGCGCGCAGGAGAAGGCCGGGACCCTCGGCTTCGGCCTGCTGCTCTGGGACGGTTACCGCCCGCAACGCGCCGTGGACTGCTTCCGGCGCTGGGCGGCCCAGCCGGAGGACGGCCGGGCCAAGGCGCGCCACCACCCCAACATCGGCCGGGCCGAGATGTTCGCGAAGGGCTACGTGGCCGCCAAGTCGGGCCACAGCCGGGGCAGCACCGTCGACCTGACGCTCTACCACCTGGCCACCGGCGAGCTCGCGGCGATGGGCGGCGGCCACGACCTGATGGACGTGCTCTCGCACCACGACGCACCGGGCGTCACGCCGGCCGACGCGGCCAACCGCCGTCACCTCCGGTCCGTCATGGAGTCCTGCGGGTTCACCGCGTACGAGTCCGAGTGGTGGCACTACACGCTGAAGGACGAACCTCATCCGGACCGGTACTTTGACTTCCCCATCGCCTAGCCGGATCGTCGTCGCCGGCGGTCATTCGGCCGGGCACATCGAGCCGATGCTGAACTTCGCCGACGCACTGCGCCGCCTGGAGCCCACGGCCGGGATCACCGCCCTGGGCACGGTCCGCGGCCTGGACACCACGCTCATCCCGGCCCGCGGTTACCCGCTCGAGCTCATCCCGCCGGCGCCGCTGCCGCGCGAGCTGAACCGGGATCTGGTGCGGACGCCGGCCCGGCTGCGCGGCTCGGTGCGGGCGGCCGGGGCGGTGCTCGACCGCGTCCGGGCCGACGTCGTCGTCGGCTTCGGCGGCTACGTCGCGATGGCGGCCTACCTCGCCGCCCGCCGGCGGGGCCTGCCGATCGTCGTCCACGAGGCGAACACCCGGCCCGGCGTGGCCAACCGGCTGGCCGCCCGGCTGACGACCCACGTGTTCACCGCCGCGCCGGGCGTCCGGCTGGCCCACGCGACGGCCATCGGGATCCCGCTGCGGCGGGCGATCGCCGGGCTCGACCGGCCCGCGCTGCGCGACGCCGCCCGGCAGCGGTTCGGCCTGCGCCCCGACGGGCCGGTGCTGCTGGTCACCGGCGGTTCGCAGGGCGCCCGCACGCTCAACACCGCGGCGGCCGGCGCGGCCCCGGCGTTGCGGGCGGCCGGCGTCCAGGTCCTGCACATCACCGGGCCGCGCCACGCGGTCGAGGTGCCGGCCGGCGAGCCGCCGTACGTGGTCCTCCCCTACGTCGACGAGATGCGGTACGCCTACGCCGCGGCCGACTTCGTGCTGTGCCGTTCGGGGGCGATGACGTGCGCCGAACTGGCCGCGGCCGGCCTGCCCGCCGCGTTCGTCCCGCTGCCGCTGCGCGGCGGTGAGCAGGGCCTGAACGCCGGACCGGTCGTCGCGGCCGGCGGGGCGTTGCTCGTCGACGACGCCGGCCTCCGTCCGGCCTGGATCGAGTCCACGCTGATCCCGGTGCTCACCGACCCCGCGCGGATCGCGGCGATGTCGGCCCGCGCGTCGGCGGCCGGCACCCCCGACGCGGGCGACACCCTGGCCCGGTACGTGCTCACGACGATCGCCGGGTGACGCCGTCATCCACCGGGTGCCGCGGCGGGGACCTGCACCGTGACGCGGAGCCCGCCGCCGGGACGGGCGGTGAGGGTGAGGCTGCCATCGTGGGCCTGGGTGATGCTCTTGACGATGGCCAGGCCGAGGCCGACGCCGGTGTGCTCGCCGCGGACGCGCGAAGTGCCGCGCTGGAACGGTTCGGCCAGCGTCGAGAGCACCTGCGGGGTGAGCTGCTCGCCGGTGTTCTCGACGGTGAGCACGACGGTTCCGCGGCGGACCCCGGTCGTGACCGACACGGTGCCCCGGTCCGGCACGTTGTGGACGATCGCGTTGTGCACCAGGTTCGTCGTCAGCTGCAGCAGGAGCGCGTGCGAGCCGGTCGTGCGGGCCAGGTCGCCGGCGGTCTCGATGGTGACGCCGTGCTTCTCCGCGAGCGGCAGCAGCGTTTCCGCGGCCTCTTCCGCGGCGAGCGACAGGTCGACGTGCTCGCGGCTGAAGGACCGCCGGTTGGCGCGGCTGAGCATGAGCAGCGCTTCGGTGAGGTCGATCGCCCGGGTGTTGACGAAGTGGAGGCGCTCGACGAGCTCACCGGCGTCGCGGTCCGGGTCCTTGCGCGCCACGTCGAGAAGCGTCTGCGTGATCGCCAGCGGGGTGCGCAGCTCGTGGGACGCGTTGGCCGCGAACCGCTGCTGCTCGGCGTCGTGCGCTTCGAGCCGCGCGAGCATGGTGTCGAAGGCGTCGGCGAGCTCGCGGAACTCGTCTTCCCGGCCTTCCAGCTGGACCCGGTGGGACAGCGAGCCGTTCGTGGCCAGGCGGGTGGCGTTGGTGATGCGGGTCAATGGCGCGAGCATGCTGCCGGCGAGGAGCCAGCCGCCCAGGAGGCCGAAGACCAGCAGGAACAGCAACGCGACGGCGGCCTTCGGCGCGAACGCGGCCAGCAGGTCGGCCCGGTCGGGCACGGCCATCGCCCCGAGCATGCCGGGCGGCGGCTCGATCACCTCGGGGACGTACCGCAGCAGGAACACCCACACGACCGCGAGCAGCAGGGCACCGGCGAGCAGGATGACCCCGGCGTAGCTGAGGGTGAGCTTGACCCGGACGCTCAGCCCCGGCTGCCTAGCCACGGTCCCCTCCCGCGTCGATGCGGTAGCCGACACCGGCCACGGTGGCGATGATCCAGGGTTCGCCGAGGCGTTTGCGCAGGGCCGAGACGGTGATGCGGACGGCGTTGGTGAAGGGGTCGGCGTTCTCGTCCCACGCCCGTTCCAGCAGGTCTTCGGCGCTGACGACCCCGCCTTCGGCCGCGACGAGCACCTCGAGCACGGCGAACTGCTTCCGGGTGAGCGCGACGTACCGGTCGTCGCGGTAGACCTCGCGGCGGAAGGGGTCCAGCCGCAGGCCCGCGATCTCGCGCACCGGCGGCCGGGCGTGCGCGCGCCGGCGGTCGAGCGCCCGCAGCCGCAGGACGAGCTCGCGCAGGTCGAACGGCTTGGTGAGGTAGTCGTCGGCGCCGAGCTCGAACCCGGACGCCTTGTCGTCGATCCGGTCCGCGGCGGTGAGCATGAGGATCGGCATGCCGCTGCCGGAGGCGACGATGCTCTCGGCGATCTCGTCGCCGGAGGGCCCGGGGATGTCGCGGTCGAGGACGGCGATGTCGTAGGAGTTGACGCCCAGCAGCTCCAGCGCGGTGTCGCCGTCACCGGCGATGTCAGCGGCGATCGCCTCCAGCCGCAGCCCGTCGCGGATGGCCACGGCCATGTAGGGCTCGTCCTCGACGATCAGCACACGCATGAGCCCGATGCTACGAGCCGGCGTCTATCGCCGGCCTATCGAAAACGCCGTACGGGCCGGCAACACCGTCTTGCCTTGGCTGAAGGCATGTCCACCAGCGAACAAGCCCGGGCGCACGGCGCGGTCCCCGCCCCGGTGACGGTCTTCGACGACGACGTCCCGGCCGTGGCCAACCTCGATCCCGCGCTGCGCGGCGCCCTGCGCCGAGCCGCGAAGGAAGCCGGCATCGAGTTCGTCGTCAACGGCGGCTGGCGTTCCCCGGAGTACCAGGAACGGCTGCGCCGGGAGGCGGTCGCGAAGTACGGCTCGGAACAGGAAGCCGCCCGCTGGGTCGCCACACCGGCGACGTCCGCCCACGTGTCGGGAGACGCGGTCGACATCGGCCCCGCCGAAGCCAGGAGGTGGCTGTCCGAGCACGGCGCGGGCTACGGGCTGTGCCAGATCTACCGCAACGAACCCTGGCACTACGAACTACGCCCGGAAGCCGTCGAAAACGGCTGCCCGCCGATGTACCCCGACCCGTCGCACGACCCGAGGATGCGGCGGTGATCAGCACGTGCCCGTGTCGATCTTCCAGGGCTCATGTCGGCGGCGAAGCCGATCGAGAGCAAAGCTGGCGCGCCGAGCAGGCCGGAACACACCTCAGTCGCAACGCAAAGCTGCAGTGCGCCGTCGAGACGCTGGTGCTCGGCTCCGACTCGCCCTACTCGCTCGGCGACGAGCTGCGCGAGAACGTCACCTACATCGGCGAAACCGTGCAGGACGCCGACGTCGAGACGGCCATTCTCGGTGGTACCGCGGCCCGGCTGCTCGGCTTACCCGCGTAACGCCGGAGCGGCCCTGAGACTGCGGACGGTGTCGGCCACGGTCTCCTCGACCGGGCGGGGCCGCCAGCCCAGCACGGTCCGGGCCTTCGCGGTGCGGATGACCGGGACCCGGCCCAGGCGGGCCGCCGCTTCCCGCATGGCGGGGTCGGTTTCGGCGGCCGCCCGCACCTGCTCGGCGGTCAGCTCCACAGTGGACAGTCCAGGCCCGCCGACCATGCGGGCCAGGTCCAGGAAGCTGATCGACGCGCCCGCCGTGGCGAGGAAGCGCTCACCTGCGGCCTGAGGGTGGATCATCGCCCGGACGTGCAGGTCGGCGACGTCGCGGACGTCGACGACGCCGAACGACAACGGCGGCACCACTGGCATGGCGCCGTCCAGCACCGCCCGCACCAGCCCGACCGACGACGACAGGCGCCCGCCGGAGACCGGGCCGAAGATGCCCGTCGGGTTGATCACGGCCAGTTCCGGGCCGCCCGCCGACCGGACCTGGTCCCAGGCCGCGCGTTCGGCGATGACCTTCGACCGGACGTAGGCGCTGTTCGGATCGGCAGGGTCGGTCCAGTCAGCCTCGGTGTACTCCTCGCGGGGCTCGGCGCTGTAGCCGACCGCGGCGAACGACGACGTCAGCACCACCCGCCGGACGCCGGCCTCCCGGGCGGCGGCGAGGACCCGCACGGCGCCGTCGCGGGCCGGGCGGATCACCTCGTCGTCGTCCTCCGGCGCGCCGGGCGGGAACGGCGACGCCACGTGCAGCACGTAGTCGACACCGTCGGTCGCCGCCGCCCAGCCGTCGTCGGCACCGAGATCGGCCTGCACCACCTCCGACGCGGCGAGTGCGTCGGAGCCGGCCGCGCGGCCGGGATCACGCACGGTCGTGCGGACGCGGTAGCCCGCGGCCAGCAGCCGCGTGATGCTGTGGCCGCCGAGGTGGCCGGTGCCGCCGGTGACCAGCACGAGCGTGTCGGCCGGCCGGATGTCGTCGTTCATTCGGGTGTCCTTCGCGGTGAGGTCAGAAACGTTCGATCAGGCCCACGAGCCGCGGGATCAGGCCCTGCGCCGCGGCGGTGTCGCCCCGGTCGCGGGCGTCCCACAGCCGCGCCTTCAGGCGCAGGTACTCCAGCCGCAGCGTCAGCCGCTCGATCTCGGCTTCCAGCCGATCGGCGTGGTGGTCGAACAGCTCACGCTGCTCGGCGGCCGCCGCGTCGCCGCGGGCCAGCAGGTCCAGGTACCGCCGCAGGTCCTCGACCCGCAGGCCCGCCGAACGCAGGCAGCCCAGCGAGTCGAGGACGTCCATGGCCGCCGCGTCGTACCGGCGGTGCCCGCTGCTCGGGTCCCGCGGCACCGGGCCGATCAGCCCGATTTGCTCGTAATAGCGCAGAGTGGGCTCGCTCAGCCCGCTGCGCCGCGACGCCTCCAGGATCGTCAGCCGGACTTGTTCACCCGCGACTCGTGCTGCCATGGGACCAGCTTGCAGAACCTCAAGTGCTTGAAGTCAAGCGCGGCTCAGATCTGGTTCTCGCCGCCGTCGACGTAGAGGTTGCTGCCGATCACGAAGCTGCTGTCCGCGGAGGCGAGGAACGCCACCGCCGCGGCCGCTTCCTCCGGGCGGCCCATCCGGCCGATCGCGATGTCGCCGCCCAGCTTCGCCTTGAAGTCGTCCGCGTTCTCCGCGCCGACCAGTTCGGTGATTCCGTTGGTGTCGATCGGCCCCGGCGAGACGGCGTTGACGCGGATGCCCCGGCCCACCAGCTCGTGGGCCCAGGTCCGCGCGAACGACCGGACGGCGGCCTTCGACGCCGCGTACAACCCGAAGGCCGGGGTGCCGTTGTCGGCGGCCGTGGAGGCGTTCAGGATCACCGAGGCGCCGTCGTTGAGCAGCGGCAGCGCTTTCTGCACGGTGAGCAGCGTGCCCTTGACGTTGACGTCGAAGATCCGGTCGTACTCCGCCGCGGTGACCTGTTCGAGCGTCGCGAACGCGGCGGTGGCCGCGTTGGCGAACAGCACGTCCAGGCCCCGACCGCGCTCGCGGACCGCGTCGTAGAGCCGGTCCAGGTCGGCCGGGTCGGTGATGTCGCCCGGCACCGCGGTGACCCCCGAGCCGATGACCTCGACGGCTTCGGCCAGCTCGGTCTCGCGCCGGCCGGTGATGAACACGTGCGCTCCTTCGGCGGCCAGCCGCGCGGCCGTGGCCCGGCCGATCCCCCGCGTGCCGCCGCCGGTGACGACCGCCGTCTTGCCTGCCAGCTTGCCCATGTCCGGACCTCCACAGATTTAAGCACCGATCGGTACAGATCTCGACCGTAGCACTTCCGAACCGACCGGTACCGAAGAGGTATGATCGGCACCATGAAGGCACCGATCGGACGACCGCGGGGGTTCGACGCCGACGCGGCCCTCGGGCGGGCCATGGCCGTCTTCTGGGAGCAGGGCTACGAAGGCGCGAGCCTGGCCGACCTGACCGGCGCCATGGGCATCACGAAAACGAGCATGTACGCGGCCTTCGGCAACAAAGAAGACCTGTTCCGCAAGGTCCTCGAACGCTACGAGCAGGGCCCGGCCGCGTACGTGGCCCGCGCGCTGCGGCAGCCGACCGCCCGGGAGGTGGCCACGACGTTCCTGGCCGGCTCGGTCGCGACGAGCACCCACCCCGGCGACCCGGCCGGCTGCCTGAGCGTCCAGGGCTCACTGGCCGCCGGCGAGGCCGGGCGGACGGCCCGCGACCTCCTCACCGCCTGGCGCGACCGGGGCCGCGTGCACCTGCGCGACCGGTTCCGGCGGGCCGTCGACGACGGCGACCTGCCCCCGGACGCCGATCCGGAGCTGCTAGCCCGGTACGTCATGACGGTGGCGAACGGCATCGCCGTCCAAGCCGCGGGCGGCGCCGGCCACGACGAGCTGCAGCAGGTGGCCGACGTCGCCCTGCGCAACTGGCCGCCCGCCTGACCGGCGCCGTTTCCGTCAGCCGGGCTGGAAGAACGCGAGCAGCCGCTGGGCCGCGTCCGGCGACATCAGCAGCTCCTGCATGCCCGCGGACATCCGGGCGGCCGCACTGGTGCGCTCGTACATCTCGCGTTCGTATTCTCCGACGGCGGCCGGAAAGTCGTCCGGGTGCGCCGCCAGCGCGAGGCCGAGCAGGGCGCCGTCGAGCAGCGCCATGTTCGCCCCCTCCCCCACCGGCGGCATCAGGTGCGCGGCGTCGCCGATCAGCGTGACGTCCGGCGCCGGCGGCCAGGTCAGGCCGGCCGGGAGCGTGGTGATCGCGCGCGCCACGACCGTGTCGTCGCAGGCCGCGATCAGCGCGGTGATCCGCGGGTCCCAGCCGGCGAGCAGGTCGATCAGCCGCGCCCGGGCGGCGGCCGGGTCGTCGAACGGGATCCCGCAGGTCGCGATCCAGTCCTCGCCGGTGTTGTAGAAGCTGAGGCCGATGCGGACCCGCCCGTCGCCGTTGCGTTGCGCCGCCAGGGAGAGCCCGTCGCCGAACACCCAGTAGTTGCCGCGCCCGACCATCGCCGCGAGGCCGGGGTGCGTGCGGTCGATGTCGGGGATGCCGACCTCGACGATGTTCTGGCCGATGTGCGCCGGGCGGGCGTCGGTCAGCAGCGCGCGGACCCGCGACTGCGCGCCGTCCGCGCCGACCAGCAGGTCGTACGTCGCACTGCGGCCGTCGGTGAAGCGCAGCACGCCGTTGCCGGCGGACTCGAACGCGTGCCCCCAGCGCACCACGCCTTCCGGGAGGGCATCCAGGAACAGGTCGCGCAGGTCGGCGCGGTCGACCTCGGGGCGCAGCAGCGGCGCGTCGTCGGGCGTGTCCTCCTGGAGCAGCAGGGTGCCGTCCGGCTGGAGAAGGCGCATGTCCTGGCCTTCCCCGCGGGCGATCGCGTGGAACCCGTCGATCAGGCCGGCCTCGTGCAGCGCCCGCTGACCGGAGTGGATGTCGAGCATGCCGCCCTGGCCGCGCGCGTCGCGTGACGGCTCGCGTTCGTAGACGACGGCGTCGATGCCGTGCACATGCAGCACCCGGGCGAGAGCCAGGCCACCAAGACCGGCTCCGACGATGGCGATGGTCATCGGGTCCCCCTTCGATACAGTGTATTGACAGATACAGCGTATCTCACCATGCGATGTATCGTCTCCGGCATGTTGGTGTGGGAACGGCCGGAACCGCCGGATCGACCGGTGCTCGCCCCGTTGAGCCGGGAGCGGATCGTGCGCGCGGCGATCGGGCTGGCCGACGCGGACGGCCTGGACGCGGTGTCGCTGCGCAAGGTCGCCGCGAAGCTGGACGTCGGCCCGATGCGGCTGTACGGCTACATCGCGAGCAAGGAGGAGCTGCTCGACCTGATGGTCGACGCCGTCTACGCCGAGATCCGGCCGGCCGGCGACGGCTGGCGGGAGGTGCTCCGGTCGCACGCCGAAGCCGTCCGCCGGGTAGTCCACGAGCACGAGTGGTTCGCCGACCTGCTGGGCGGCCGGCCGCAGCTCGGCCCGAACGCGCTGGCCAACGGCGAGACGGTGGTGGCCGCGCTGGGCGCCGTCGGCCTGGACGCCGTGATGCCGACGGCCGCCGCGGTCAACGCGTACGTGGCCGGCGCGGTGCGCCGCGAGATCGTCGCCCGACGGGCCGAACGAGCCACCGGGATGGACGAGAAACGCTGGCAGGCCGCGCTCGGGCCATACCTGGTCCGCACCTTCGCCGACGGCCGGCACCCGGCCCTGGCCACGGTGGTGCGCGACGCCGCCCACCTGGACGCCGACCAGACGTTCCGGATGGGGCTCGACTTCCTGCTCGACGGCATCGAGGCCCGCATCGCGAAGTGACGCGCGGCGCCGGGCCGGCCGCGGCACCTCGTTCACCGCGCCCGTCGGCACCAGGTCGGCGACGACGGCGTCCGCGAGCGGATCACCTTGGCGCTTCAGCGCTTCGAGCGGTGTGGACGCGGGCCGTTGTGGCAGGATCGGGACCATCGAGACCGCGGGAGACGTCAGCATGCCGAGCCCCGAGATGCAGGCCGTGATCGACGAGCTGCGGCTGCGGAAGCAGGCCCGCGCGGGCCAGGCCCCGCCCGCTTTGGACGACCTCCGTGCCGGCTTCGCCCCGGCCGGACGGCCGCCCGAGGCGATCCCGGACGACGTGACCGTCACGGCGGTGGACGCCGGCGGCGTTCCCGCGCACTGGTTGTCGGCGCCGGGCGCCGATGCCGGGCGGATCCTGCTCTTCCTCCACGGTGGCGGGTTCTCGCTGGGTTCCCTGCGCAGCCACGGCGAACTCGCCGCGCGGCTCGGCCGGGCCACCGGGATGCGCGTGCTCTTCCCGGAGTACCGGCTGGTGCCGGAGCACCCGTTCCCCGCCGGGGTCGAAGACGCGCGAGCGGTGTGGCACTGGGTGCGCGCGCAGGGCGTGCCCGCCGGTTCGGTGGCGCTCGCCGGCGATTCGGCCGGCGGTGCGCTCAGCCTGACGTTGCTGCTGTCCCTGCGCGACGCCGGCCAGGACCTGCCCGCGGCCGCGGTGGTGCTCTCCCCCGCCATCGACCTGACGGCGTCCGGGGCTTCGATGGCCGAGCGCGCGGACGAGGACCCGATCTTCACGCCGGGGATGATCCGCGGGATCGCCGCGGGCTACCTCGGCGAGGCCGACCCACGCGCACCCCTGGCCTCGCCGTTGTTCGGCGACTTCACGGGGTGGCCGCCGTTGCTGGTGCAGGCGGGCACGGCCGAGGTGCTGCTGAGCGACTCCGAGCGGCTGGCGGAAGCGGCGGCGGCCGCGGGCGTCGACGTCACGCTGACGGTCGGCGAGGGACTGCCCCACGTCTACCCGATCATGGCGGGCACGCCCGAGGCGGCCGAAGCCACTCGCGAGATCGCCGCGTTCCTGGGCAAGCACGTGCGCTGAGCCGCGGCCCGGCTCAGGTCCGGACGACGTCGGCGGCCGCCGGCAGCGGTTTCGGGCCGGTCACCTGGACCAGCACCGCGCCGGCGAGCAGGATGACCGCTCCGGCCAGCTGGGCGGGGCCGAGCGCCTGACCGAGCAGCAGCCACGCCAGCGCGGCGGCGACCAGCGGTTCCACCAGCGCCAGCACGCTCGCGACGGCCGAGGGCAGCGCGCGCAGCGACTGCAGGCCGGCCAGGTAGGGCAGCACGGTGCCGGCCACGGCCAGCGCCACCAGCGCGAGCCATACCGGCACCCGCAGGCCGCCCAGGTCCGCCGGGGCGGCGAGCAGACCCGCGGGCAGCGTCCACGGCGGGCTGACCGCGACCACCACGACCGCGCCGATCGCCAGCCCGGCCGCCGTCAGCCCGAACGGGTCATGCCGGCTCGCGCCGTGCTCGCCGAGCAGGAAGTACCCGGCCGAGCAGATCGCCGCGCCGAGACCAGCCGCGACACCCAGCAGATCCAGCCGGGCGCCTTGCCAGACCTGGGCGACCAGCGCCAGCCCGGCCACGGCCAGCCCGATGCCCAGCCACACCGGCCCGGGCAGCCGGGTGCGCCGCACCACCCGCACCCACAACGCGACCAGCGCGGGCGCCAGGTTGACCAGCACCATCGCCACGCCGACCGGAACCCGGGCCACGGCCACGAAGAAGAACAGCTGCACCCCGGCGACGCAGAGCACGCCGTACCCGAGCAGCAGCCACAGGTCGCCGCGGCGGAACCGCAGCGCCCGCGGCCGCAGCACGCCGACCACCGGCACGAGCAGGAGCGCGGCCAGCCCGATCCGCACCGCCGTCACCGCGGCCGGCGACCAGCCCGTCGCCATCACGGCTTTGGCGACCGGGCCGGAGCTCGCGAACAGCACCCACGAGGTCAGGCTCAGCCCGGTCGCGCGCGCCCGGCTCGGGGCGATCTCGTCCACTGTGGCCACGCCCGCAGTGTGCCTCCGGAACCCGCGCCCGGAACAATAATTAACGCTCTGCCGCCCCGAGGATGACGGGCCTACGTCGGGCAACGTACGGCGCGGTTACGCGTCAGCGCGGATGGCAGGAGCGCCGGGCGCCGACAGAGTTGTCCGCATGACTGGACTCGACGTGCTCGGCCGCACCACCGCCGCCCGGATCGCCCTGGCGGGGCTCGGTGTCGGCGTCATCGGCCTGGTGATCCAATGGATCGCCGATCCGGGAAGGTTCCCGGCGTTCCCGCCCGGGATCATCATCATCGCCGTCTTCGGCGCCCTCGTCGTACTGACCGCGAAGTGGTGGTGGAGCCCGCTGCTGGCCACGCTGATCTCGTTGTGGATCGCCGGGGTCGGCTTCGCACTGGTGCTGCGCAACTTCGGCGTGGGCAACCCCGGGCTCGCGGCCGGCACCGCGGTCATGGCCGTGGGCCTGTGGGGCGCCGCGATCGCCGGGATCATCGCCGCCGTGCAGGGGTTCCGGCGCCGGGAGCTCGCTTCCGTCCCGCCGGCCGTGTCGTGATCGTCCGGCCCGCGACCCGCCGCACCGCGAACGTCGCCCGGTGGGCCTGCCGGATCCTCGGTGTCCTCTTCGTCGCGACCAGCCCGATCGTGGTCTTTTCGGCGGATACGCCGAGCCGCTGGCACACGCTCCTGCACTTCGTCACCGGACTGGTCGCCCTCTACGCCGGATTCCGCGGCGGGGCCAAGGTGTTCTGCCTCGCCTTCGGCTGCGGGTACCTGGTGTTCGGCGCGCTCGGTCTCGTGCTCGGCGACCGCGCGGCCGACCGCATGTGGCACGTCGGGCCGCTGCACCTGATGACGGGCGACCACCTGTTCCACGTCGTCCTCGGCACGGTCGTCCTCGCCGCGGGGGTCGTCACGCGGGGCCGCGCGACCGGGTAGCACCGATCACGATCCGGGCCGATTCCCCGAAGTCGCCTCCTCGCCCGAGCGGAGGTGCTTACGATCACCGCGATCGATCAGGGAACGGAAGGTGCGGGGCTCGTGCGGATTCTCTCGGCGGTGTTCGGGGCGCTGTTGTTCGTGGCCGGGATGGCGTTGCTGGTGACCGGCGCGGTCGCGGCGTTGAACCTGGCCGACGACCCCACTTCGGGTTCGTCGGACTGGACCTGCTCGGCGCAGAACAGCGAGCAGCGGTGCGACTACAGCGTCGGGTCGCTGCCGGAGACGCAGGCCGAGATCACCGGCGACCTGGCGCTGACCGTCGCCGGCGCCGGGATCGCGATCTGCGGCGCGATCTTCGTCCTGATCGGCAGCCAGCGCTTTCCCCGGCCCGCCGCGCCGGTGCCCGCCTACCCGCCGATGCAGCAGCAGTACCCGCCGCGCTAAGCAGGTTGCCAGAAGTTGTGTCCGTAACTCGCCGAAGTTGATGTCTCCACAACATGAAGAGCCTCGTCAGGTTGGATTGGGTTACCACACTCAACACGACCCGACGAGGCCTTCACCAGTATG